>DASYTZ010000210.1:0-3714 GCA_036001745.1 Pyrinomonadaceae bacterium | reverse complement strand
AAGCACCACCGCACAAAGCAGTGCCACAAATAAGAGCAAACTTTTCATGATGTTCATCCTCCAATTTCCTTCGTTAGCGCCGCACGCCGAGCAGCGGCCGTGGTTCGATGACCGCCACGCGCACGCGCGCGTCGAGAATCTGTCCACCTTGTTCGGTAACCACAAACGGGTTGCAGTCGAGCTCCGCAATCTGCGGAATGTCATCGACCAGCGCGCTGATGCGCAGCAGCGCGTCTTCCAGCGCCGCCACGTCAAACCCATTGCCACCCCGAAAACCGTTCAGCAGTGGATAAGTTTTCAGCGTGCGAATCATTTCCGAAGCTCCTGGTTTTGAAATCGGCGTCAGTCGAACCGCGACATCGCGCAGCAGCTCGACTTGAGTGCCGCCTGCGCCGCAGGCGACCACGGGTCCGAATTGCGGATCGTGGACGACGCCCAGAATCATCTCGACGCCTGGTTCCGCCATTCGCTGAACAATGAAGCCGGTTGGCGGCTGTCCCTGTGACGCCAATCTTTCGAACATGTCGGTTGCCGCTGTGCGTACCTTGTCCGGACCGCGCAACTTCAGTCGCACGCCGCCCGCTTCTGTTTTGTGCAAAACGTTAGGCGCGACAACTTTCAGTGCGACCGCACCACCGAGTTGTCGTGCGGCGTCGGCAGCGTCGTCTGGAGTTGCGGCAAACTTCTGCTCGACCATCGGAAGGCCGTAGCAGGAAAGCAAATCCGCCACTTCAACCGGCGTAAGCCATCCTTCGCCGCGTTTCAAAGCGTTCGCCACGATTGCGCCAGCATCATCTCTGCGAATGTTCGCAAGTTGCACACGTGGCGGTTCCGGGCGATTGCGCCATTCGCTGTAACGCGCGGCCCGGGCGAGCGCGATCGCCGCGGTCTCAGGAAATTGATAGACGGGCACGCGTGCCTGCTGAAGCTCTGACGGCGTCTTGTGCGGCGACATGAACACAGTCGCCAAAGGTTTGCGGTGATTCAATGCCGCAACTTCGTCGGCAATAACGCGCGCTACGTCTTCCACGCGAGTTACCAGCGGCGGCACAAAAATCACGATCAGCGAATCGATGCTTGGATCGTTGGCGACAACGCGAATTGCTTCACGATACTGTTCAGCGGATGCCGAGGCGATCATGTCGACGGGATTCGCGACGCTTGCTTCTCGCCTCAGTATGCTGCGGAGTTTCTGCTGAGTTTGTTCGGTGAGCAATGGAATTTCCAAGCCGCGCGCTTCGCAAGCGTCGGCACAGAGGATCGCCGGCCCTCCGGCGTTCGTGATGATGCCGACACGATGCCCCAGCGGCAGTGGCTGATTCGCAAGCAGCGTCGCCACATCAAACAACTCTTCGAGCGTGTCTGTGCGAATGACGCCCGACTGACGAAACAGCGCATCGACGGTGATATCCGACGCGGCGAGCAAAGCGCCCGTGTGTGACGATGTCGCGCGAGCGCCGGCTTTGGAACGTCCGCTCTTCACGACCACGATTGGTTTTTTCTTGCCGACACGTCGCGCGATTTGCGAAAACTTGCGCGGATTTCCGAACGACTCGAGGTAAAGCAGAATCACTTCCGTCGCGTGGTCCTTTTCCCAGTAGCGCAACAGATCGTTTCCGGAAATGTCTGCCTTGTTGCCGACCGAAACGAAAGTCGAAATGCCGAGGCCGAGCGCATTGGCATACTCCATGATTGCCAACCCGAGCGCGCCACTCTGCGATGAAAAGCCCACACGTCCACCCGGCGGCACCGTTGGAGCAAACGTCGCGTCCAGCCGAACTTCGCTGTCGGTGTTCAAAATGCCCATGCAGCTCGGACCAATCAGTCGTATCCCGTACGCGCGACATACGCGCAGCAGTTCAGCCTGGCTGCCCTGACCTTCAGATCCAATTTCCGAAAAGCCGGCGGAGATGACGACCAGCGCCTTGACGCCTTTGCGTCCGCAACTTTCTGCAGCGCTGATAACTTGCGTCGCCGGCACTACGATGATCGCGAGATCGACCGGCCCCGGCACGTCTACAACGCTCGGGTAGGCGGGCACGCACTGAATAACTTTCGCGGTCGGATTGATTGGATAGACCGGCCCTTGAAATCCGTAGCTGAGAAGATTGTGAAAGATTTCGCCGCCGATGCTGCTGCGCTTGCGTGACGCACCGATGACTGCGACCGCGCGCGGATTGAAGAAGAGTTTCAAAGCATTGACTGATGCAATACTGTCGCGGCGTTCGAATTTTTCGATTGCCTCAAGGGTAAGAGAAGTTGGAAAACTCACTTGCAGTTCGCCCGCACTCACAGTCAGCTTTGTCGGGAAGCCGGACTCGCGAAAGACGTTAAGCATGCCGGTGTTGCCTGAAAGCGTCTCAGCCTCGAACACGTGAATCGAATTCGCCGCAGCAACTTCCGCGAGTTGTCCCAAGAGAATCGTCGCCAGTCCGCGGCCCTGATAATCGTCGGCAATCGCGAACGCAACTTCCGCGCGGTCTTCGCTCATCGCCGTGTAGAACGCATGACCAACGATGCGATCTTCCGCGCCGGTCAAAGCGATCAGACCGAACGTGTGGCGGTAATCAACGCATGCCTCGCGATGCGCCTCCGCAGCTAACGCCGACTCACTCGCCGAGGAAAGAAACCGCAGCCAGCGAGATTCCGCCGACAGCGATTTGAAGAGTGTAAACAAAAGCTTTTCGTCCTCCGGACGCATGACGCGCACGCGCACTGTCGATCCATCGCGTAGCACGACGTCGCCGTCGCGGCGCGCCAGCGTCGCGAGGAATCCGAGATTCGTTTGCGTTTGCGGTTGAGTTTGAGTGGTAGTCATAGAGTCGCTCGCTGCAACCTCTTCGACTTTGCAACGTTTGTGCCCTCGGGCTTCATGAACAATCCTTGAAGGTTCGTGTGGCGGAGCTGCTTCGATTGCGGAAAGTTCACCAATTTCCGCGGGAAAACGCTCATTCTTGTCACTGAACTCTGGTGCGGAATTCGCTCTTCGCTCGTCAAACTCAACACATTGAAGTTGGAATGAAGCTTGCTCACTTGCATGCGCCCGCTTGGGCTTACTGCTGATTCATTCGAGGTGGCTATCATGGACGATGGGGCTCTGCTTGAGAGCATTGAAGGTTTAGAGGAATGGCCGGCGCTTGCGCGTTCGGGTGCGCTTTGGGAGTTGTTGCAAGGCGAAAAAGAACAAGTCTGCCGTGACATTTCGGGGGCTGGAACGTTGGTCCACGGCAATGGCCACGCGGCGAACGAGCGTGAGCCATCGGACGAGTACATCGAAGAAATTGATTGGCATCATCGCGACCAGTTAGAGCATCGTTTGCGCGACGTCATCGATGCGCAAGACCGGTTGAGCGAAGGCTCGTACGGTCTTTGCGCCGAATGCGAAAGCGAGATCGAACCGAAACGGCTGATTGCCGATCCGGCCGCGGGCCTATGCCTTTCCTGTCAACAAAGCGCGGAACCGGAGTTTGCATTTCACACGATCTGAAGCGGTAGCGAACGATGGCCACAGAAGTCCTGCAACTGATCGACATCGGGAATTCTCTTGAGCGGCCGGCGAAGACGCCAGCGCGTTGTCGGCAGTTAAAGCACATGATCGGCAACACGCCCTTGCTCGCGGTGCGCATTCGGTATCGCGGCCGAGAGCGAGTCATTTACGCCAAAGCCGAGCACCTGAACCTGACCGGCAGCATCAAGGACCGCATGGCCTTTCAC
>DASYTZ010000209.1:0-5933 GCA_036001745.1 Pyrinomonadaceae bacterium | reverse complement strand
GAGGCGATCGTATCGGCGATGCCGTCGCCAAGATATTCATCACCCGCGTCCGTCTTGAAAGGAAGCACCGCAATCGATTGAAGCTTCAAGTCGGCGCCTGGTGGTTTTGAATTTCTTGAGATCCAAACGTAGGCCAGCAAGCCAATGACACCGACTAATATCAGCGAAACAACCAGCGGCGCGACTCCGTACTTTCGGCGAACGAACTTGTTCGCGCGATAAACTATAGAATCTTTTCGGGCCTTTACCGGGCGATTCTCAAGGTGCGCCCGGATGTCTGCCGAGAAATCTTCAACCGAGGCATATCGTCTTTGTGGGTCCTTGCGAAGCGCCATCAAGAGAATATTGTCCAGGTCTCCACGCAGCCGCTTAACGAGCCGCTCGGGCGTTGCCTCACGCACTTTGCTTACCGAATCCGGAGTGATGGTAATCGGAGACGAACCGGCGCCTGGCACTTCCTCAGTCAGTGAAATAGCCGTGCTGGGCCTGGCCGGTTCTTCTTCCACCACGGCCCGCGCCAACTCAAGCTGGTTCCTAACCCGATATGGCTTGTGCCCCGTCAGCAACTCGTACAGCAAGACACCCAGGGAATAAACATCGCTGGCCACCGTAATGGGTTCTCCTTTGACCTGTTCAGGACTCGCATACGCGGGCGTCATCAAATGCAGTCCGGTTACGGTGGGATCGAGTGTCTGCGCGGCCAACTCCGGCGTCAGCAATTTTGCAATGCCGAAGTCCAGCAGCTTTGGCACTCCTTCTTTAGTCACCAGGATGTTGCTCGGCTTAATGTCCCGATGGATAACCTGACGTTGATGTGCGTAATGAATCGCGCCGCAAGCCTTATGGAAAAGTTCGAGGCGTTCTTTGATGTTCAGCTCATGCTGATCGCAATAAGCATTTATCGGCAGACCTTCGATATATTCCATTACCAGGTAAGGCAGTCCATCTTCCGTAGTACCACCGTCGAACAACCGGGCAATGTTCACATGATCGAGAGCAGCCAGAATCTGCCGTTCATTGCGGAAGCGGCGCAGCACGAAGTCAGTGTCCATGTCGCGGCGGATGAGTTTGATCGCTACTTGGCGGCGGTACTGGTCGTCGGCGCGTTCGGCAAGATAAACCGCGCCCATGCCGCCACGCGCAATTTCGCGAATAATTTTATAAGCGCCAATGCGCTGATTGGCTTGTGCCGTCAAAATATGAAGCGGGGCCTCGGCTGACTCCGATGAAAGTAAGCTTTTGAGATGCCTTCCAGCGCTGAAGACAGACGAGTCCAACTCGTCTTCAGCCTGTTCTTCTGCGATTAGAGATTCAACCTCAGCGCGCAGCGATCCATCGCCGTCGCACGCCTGATCAAGAAAGGTGGCACGCTCTTCGGCGGGCCGCTCCAGGACGGCAGCTAACATCGCTTTAATTTCCTGCCAGCGTTCAGGAGTCATTGGCATCGCCCGGTAAGTTGTCTTCTTAACCAAAGCTTGGCTGTGGTCCACTCGCGCTTGACGGTCGCGGGCGAGACTTTAAGAACTTCGGCGGTTTCTTCTATAGACAATCCGCCAAAGAACCGCAACTCGACGATTCGCGTCTGTTGGGGATCCAGCCGTTCCAATTCCTTTAGCGCTTCATCCAGCGCGATCAAATCAGTATCCCGCGGCCCGGCGAGGCCCATCTCCTGATCGAGCGAAATCTTCTCAAGCTCGCCGCCGCGTTTCTCGGCGGCTCTAGCCAGCGCATGATTGACGAGAATGCGCCGCATCATTTGCGACGCGATACCAAAAAAATGCGCGCGGTTCTGCCAGGATACTGAGTGTTGATCGATCAATCGCAAATATGCTTCGTGAACCAGCGCCGTCGCCTGCAACGTGTGGTCGGAGCGCTCGCGGCGGAGATAAGTCCGGGCCATCTGCCGCAACTCGTCATAAACCAGCGGAGTCAGTTGATCGAGCGCGTGCTGGTCTCCGTGACTCCAGTCGATCAGCAGTTGCGTGATTGTTGGAGAATCAGAATCCATCGACTTCCTGCGCGCCTGAATCTCCGCTAGCAGGCTAGATACGTCGCACAAATTATCGCTCCCCTCCAGAAAAAAGGACAGATTTTTTGAGCCTTCTGACGGTCGAATCCTGCGTGTACAGGCAGAGGACAAATCCCTCAACAACCAAACGTGTCAGGAGGAGAACGAAAATGAAAAGCCTGTCGATAAAGCTCTTGAGCTTTGCCATTGTGCTTATCGCCTTGGGGTCGGTGGAAGCATGGGGCCAGCGCCGCGTGGTCGTGCGACATCCCGGCGCTCGCCATCCGGTCGCTCGCGCCCGACTGGTTGTGCGTCCAGGTCATCCGATTCATCGCGTGCTGCCGGCGAATGTTGTAGTGCGGACCGCGCGCCGAGCGGTGATCGTCAACCACCCGTTGGTTTACTTGCCAACATTGGCGTGGCGCGCGTCCGTGGCGTCTTTGCCCGCGCGCGAGCGCTTGGTGTGGCAGGACAGCGAGACCATTTCGCGTGATGAAGAATGGGTTGATACGAATTACGGAATCGATGCGTCTGGGGACGCATTGTTCCTCGACATCGACGGCAAAGCGAAACTGAACTTTGCGGAAGTCACGTTCGAGAACGGTCAGGTGCAGGTCGTCGATTTCAACGAGAAGACTTACAACACCGGGGTATACAACCTGCTCGACTTCGCCGACGGCCGCCACGTCGCCAACGTACGCATCCTGGCGAAATCTGAATCTGATGACACGAAGTTGAGTGTCTATCTGAGCAAGTAGAGGAAAAGAGAAATCATGAAATGCAAAACGAGAAGTTCAATCGGAATTGCCTTGACGGTGTTGCTGTCGGCGATGATTTTCGTTCCGCCAGCGCAGGGACAGCCTGGACGAAGGTTTCCCGACACTGGAGTTGTCACGCCTATGACAGGTCAAATTCTGCGGATCACCGTGAACATGGGTAGTGGCAACGACACTATCAGCGTGCGGTTCGCGTGGATGAGATACATGCCGGCAGGTTGCAACAACGACGGCGTATGTCTGCACACAGTTGAATCGCAGGGCATCACCGCGCCCGTAAATGTTGGCCCAGGCGAGGCCGCTTCGTTCGATGTCCAGGGGGACGGGAAGGGCGTGCGGGTGCGCGCGCTTGTGGGCCTCGGCTCTTACATCGTTAATGCGCAAATCATCAACAGCGCGACTGACGAAGTCGTGTCTCATGTGATCATGGCGAACACCGAGGGTGACTTTCACTGAAGAGAATGAAGCGAATTGCATTCGTTGGTCTTACGATCCTCGTCGCATTCGCTGTGATCGATTGCAGTTGGTGGTCACGGCGCGTGAAGTTGGGCGAGCAATTTACCATGCACCCGAAAGAGAAGGTCGCGGTCGCCGGCACGGAGCTGACGATTCGTTTGGATGAAGTGGGCCATCAGACTTTCTCCGGTCGTTCATCCGATCCGGCAGCATATGTCGTGTTACAAGTCACGTCCGAAAGAGGTTCACGCTCGAGCAGGATTGGCGTCGGCGAAAGCACCGAGCAAGACGCTTACGTCATCCACGTCAATTCCGCTTATCCGTTTCACAGCCAGGACGGACCGCGCTGCGAGTTGATCGTTAACAGAGCTAAGAAGTCTGAGTAATCGTAGTCGTTGGAAACTTCGTTCAGAGCAACTTGCCGATTGGTCCGGCGCAACAGGAGGAATTCCGTGAAACCAAGAATGACACTTTCAATCGCGTTCGCAATTGGCGTGCTGGCGCTGATAGGTTCATATCAAGCGGCAAATGCTCAACAGGTAAGAAGATTCAGGTTCGACACCGGCGTCCTCACTCTCAACAACCCGGATCAAATACTTCGCGTCACCATCAATTGGGGCGATGGCAGTGCCGCGCCTGCTTCCGTCCGCTTTCGACGGTTTGGATATATCGAACAGGGCAACATCTACACGGTCGCGTCCGAAAATACCTCCGACCCGATTACACTGCAGCCGGGCGAAGCCGCGCACGTAGATATCAGCCAGGGCGGATTCGCCGGCATTCGGGGAGTCGTTTTCTGCGATGGCTCAGTCAAAGACATGGAACAGGCGCGAGTGACTGTCCAGATAATTTCCCAATCGACCGGGCGTGTTGAGGCCGTGCTAATCGCCCTTCTGCTGCCCTGATCATTTGTTCAGGTTGCTGGAAATGAATTTCTTGAAGGAGGAAGGAAAGACATGAAACGCAAAGTGAGAAACTCGATCGCAATCGCGCTAGGCGCGCCGATGGCCGTAATGATGTTCGTTCTCACGGCCCCGGCACAACAACCGAAGAGAAAACCTATCGGCGACACAGGCATCGTTACCCTCCGTCCCAATGAAATACTTCGGGTGGTCGGAGACTGGAATGGAGACGGTGTGGCCGATATTCAGTTTCGACAAGCCGTATACGTGCAGGGCGGTGTTAATAACGGAGTTTACAAACTGATGCTTACATCGCAAAGCACATCTCAGACTGTGACGCTGATGCCCGGCGAGGCTGCTTCAATCGATATCCCGAGCAACGATTTCGGGGTGCGGGCGATCGTGTTCAGCGACAAACCTAATTTGCACGTGAATGCGATGATCGTCGATGCGACTACCGGAAATATCATCGCCATGCTTGTTGGAGGCTGATCGTGCCCGCCTCACTGAACCCTGGAGATAGACTTTGAAAGGAATCACCATGAAACATCGAAAGATATTCTCAATCGCTTTGACAGCGTGCTTGCTGCTGCTATCGACACTTGCGCCGACGACGAACGCACAACCAGAGGGACGGCGTGCGGTCGTTAGAACTGGCGTCTTTAGACTCGGCGCGGGTCAGATTCTTCGACTGACCATTGATGGCCAGTCAAATACTATGATGGTCGTCCAATTCAGACGAACCTACTACGTGGGCAGCGCAAATGGCGGCATCTGGAAAACCACCAACGTAGTGGCACAGGACACCTCCGCACCATTAACCATCGGTCCGAATGAAGCCGCCTCGATCGATGCCAGCCAGGGCGGGTTTGATGCGGTGAGCATTGAGGCGATTATAAATGGCTACACCGGCGCCACGACGGTTAGTGCCGGCACCCTGCAAATCATTAACTCTGATGGTTCGGTGGCCGCATTTCTTGAACTTCCTTTAGGGTTGTGACTTTCTAATCACGCGCCGTTCTCGACGATCGCACGACAACCAAACGACTTGTAAGCGAATAAACGTGTCAGTTAGAAAGTGTGAAACGATGAAAGCGAATTTGAGACTGATTGCTCGAATGTTGCTCATCGTTGCCTTGCTATCATCGGTGCTCGCATGCCAGAACGCCGGACAATCATCGGGCATTCAAAGTGGCGACCGCGCCGAAGACGAGAAGAACCCAGAGCTTAGCCTACTGAGGAAGTACGGCTGGACGGTGGAAGGCGAGCCTAAGGAAACAACTATGGAGCTGCCGAATCCTGTGGATAAGTTACTTGCCACCAGGTTGTATGTTCTGGCCTCGAAACGAATCGGCCTGGACTTTTCGAATCAAGCCGGAAAAACTCTGCCGCTGCGGACCTACAAAGTAATTAATGAGGTCGAGCGTGGCCACGACATTCGCGCGTACCTTCTGGTCGCCGATAAGAAAGTTGTCGGCGCATGGTTGAGCATCGAAGGATCGGAAAGCGCTCCCAACATTTACGCGCTCAACGTGAACCCGCACAAACGAAACTAGTATTCGATGCGCACTATGTGTGCGATTGAAGTCGCGCCGCGATTGCTGGCTTCGGTTGGACGCCGACGATCTGATCGACCAGCTTGCCGTTTTTGAAAATGAGCAAGGTGGGAATGCTGCGAATATTGAATTGAGCCGCCGTGTGCGGATTTTCGTCAACGTTCAGTTTTGCGATTTTGTAACGCCCGTGAGATTCGGCAGCCAATTGATCGAGAATTGGCGCAACCATTCGGCA
>DASYTZ010000208.1:0-35369 GCA_036001745.1 Pyrinomonadaceae bacterium | reverse complement strand
GCCTACGAGAGCGATCTGGAATTTGTGGCTGAGACCATGCAACGTGTGGCCGCCGAAGAGGTCGGGGAACGCATGATGAAGCACGTGCGCGTGTTCCGGGAGATTCTGGCGCAAACGCCCGTCGATCAATTGGAAGTGCGGGAATACCCGGCCGTGCTGTTTCGCCCCAATGCCAACACGTGGCTGGATGCCATCGTGCGATACCTTGTGCATCCAAAAGAGGCGGGCAGAGTTAAGACACGCCTGATCAAGAAACTTTTGGCCGAACTCAACGCAGCTCCCGAACGCGTGCTGTTCCCGAAAGGCAACGCCCGCTAAACATCAACCCAAAAATCGAGGCTGATACATGAACGAAGCATTCCGCAAATTCGCTCAAACGGTTTCGCATCTGGTGGGAACTTCGTGGGCATTCATTCTGGCTGCGACTGTGGTCCTGGTTTGGGCCGCTACCGGTCCAGTCTTCAAATATTCGGACACATGGCAACTCGTCATCAACACCAGCACAACTATCGTCACGTTCTTGATGGTGTTCCTGATTCAGAACACGCAGAACCGTGATGCCAAGGCGATCCATTTGAAGCTCGATGAATTAATCAAAGCGGTCAAGGGCGCGCGCACGGGATTGGTTGACCTGGAGGAATTGTCTGACGAAGAACTGGAAGAGCTGAAAGAGGAGTTTGAACATCTTCACAAACGCGTGAATGGCAAAACCCATAAGACCAAATCGAAAAAGGCAACACGTCGATGAACGACGGTTGCTTGCGACTCTTTCAATATGTTGGGGTTTCGCGCCTTTTTAGGCAGAAAACAACAAGGGAGATTTGAATGAAGAACCTAGTTTCAAAGACCAAAGCAATTATCGCTCTCGGCGTTATCGTCATGTTCATGACGGCCACCGCGCTCGCGCGCGTCGGCAAACAGGATTTCGTGCTCCACAATGAAACTGGCGTCGAGATTCATGAGGTTTACGTTTCGCCGGTGACCGCCGACGAATGGGAAGAAGACGTGCTGGGCACGGACACCCTGGCCGACGGCGACAGCGTGAAGATCACGTTCGACGATCGGGACAAACACGTGCACTGGGACCTCAAAGTTGTTGACGGCAAGGGCAACAGCATCGAGTGGCACGACGTCAACCTGATAGAAATTTCGGAAGTCACCCTGCACTACAAAGACGGCAAAGCGTGGGCGGACGTTAAGTAGATTGCCGAACCAGCCGAGTCCGCCGCTTGAGGCGCCGCAGCGGTTGGTTGTCAGAGAAACAAGGCCCTGAAAGGATCTGCTCTGTCGAAGGAGGTAGGTCTTTTCGGGGTCTTCGTCTCAGTGCCACACTTCGTGCTCGCCCAAGCTTGTAATGCCTCACACTTTCAGTAGAATACGCCAACCGCTTTCTAACGTTCTTTTCGGAAGGGAATGCTGCCCATGCGTTCACGCGTAATACTTCTCTGCGTCACGATTGTATTTCTTGCTTGTCCCGTCGGCGCGCAAAAACGAAACATCACGGAAAAGGATCTGTTCAGCTTTAACTGGATCGCCGATCCGCAAGTATCGCCCGACGGCGCGCGCATCGCGTTCGTTAAAGTCACCGTCAACGACAAGAAGGACGGCTACAACACCGCCATTTGGATTGTTTCGACAGCCACGGCCGATGTGAAGCAGTTGACAGCGGGTCAGCGCGATTCTTCGCCGCGCTGGTCGCCCGACGGCAAATACCTTGTGTTCGTGCGCGTGCCAGAGAAGGATGGACGGCCCGACGCGCCACAACTTTTCATGCTGTCGATGGATGGCGGCGAAGCCTGGCAGTTCACCACGCTCCCGCGCGGCGCCGGCAATCCGCAATGGTCGCCTGACGGCAAGATGATCTCGTTTAGCAACGGCGCGACGGCTGAGGAGCTCGCGAAACAAAAAGAGACGTTGCCGGTGCCCGCTCCGCCTGGCGCGACCCAAGCGACCGCGTCGCCGACTCCGGCGCCGTCAGCTTCACCGAAGTCTTCACCTGAACGCGAGAGCGACGTGCGTGTCATCACGCGCGCGGTCTATCGATCGAACGACGCGGGCTATCTCGACTTCAAGCATCCATCGCACATCTGGGTGGTGAATGCGCCGCGCACCGGCGAAGACAAATTCACGCCGAAACAACTGACCAGCGGTAAGTTCAGCGACGGCAATATCACTTGGGCGCGCGACAGCCTGTCGATCTACTTTGTTTCCGATCATCGCAACGAGCCCTACTACGAACTCCCGAAGACCGATGTGTATTCAGTTTCGATTTCCGGCGGCCAGCCTTCCAGGCTGACAACCTTTGACATGGGCGCCGCGACATTTTCGATTAGCCCGAATGGTAGACAGGTGGCGTTTTACGGATCGGTGAACCAGCCGGTGCGCTCGTATACGCAACCTGATTTGTGGGTGATGGATTTAGCTGCGAACGCACAGCCGAAGAATTTGACTGGTGGTTTCGACTGGGACGCCGGCTCCGGCGTGGGTGGCGACAACACCGCGCCGCGCGGCGGAGGCGGCACACCGCCGATTTGGAGCAAAGACGGAAAGAACATCTTTGCCGTTTACGCCCGCGAAGGAAAAGCGAACGTTGGCATGTTCGACGCGACAACGGGCAAGGAAACCGACGTCACAACTGGCAATCAAGCCGTCGTCAGCTTTCGCGCTAGTTCTGATGCTTCGAAGTTCGCTTTGGTGATTTCAACTCCGACACGCATTGGCGATTTGTTCTGGCTCGAGAAGGCGGGCGCGACTCCGAAACAACTCACGCACATAAACGATGAACTGTTTTCGAAACTGAACCTGACTGAGCCGGAAGATGTCTGGTACACGGGTTTTGACGGGAAGAAAGTTGAAGCATGGGTGCAGAAGCCGCCTGACTTCAACCCATTGAAGAAATATCCGCTGATTCTGAACATTCACGGCGGACCGCATGCCGCATACGGCTACGTGTTCGATCACGAGTTTCAGTGGATGGCCGCGAAAGGTTATGTGGTGTTGTATCCGAATCCGCGCGGCAGCACGACATACGGCCAGGAGTTCGGCAACATCATTCAATATCACTATCCCGGCGACGACTACAAAGACTTGATGGCCGGCGTCGATGAATTGATTAAGCGCGGCTACATCGACGAGAAGAAGCTTGGCGTCACCGGTGGTAGCGGTGGAGGATTATTGACGAACTGGACCGTAGGTCACACGACTCGATTCGCCGCCGGCGTGGCGCAACGCGACATCGCAAGCTGGGCCGACTGGTGGTACACCGCAGACTTCACTCTGTTTCAGCCGAGCTGGTTCAAAGCGCCGCCGTTCGAAGACCCGGAAGATTTCAAAGCGCGCTCGCCCATCACTTACATCGACAAGGTAACCACGCCGATGATGTTTATTCTCGGCGAGGCTGACTGGCGCACGCCGACCTATGCGGGCGGCGAAGAAATGTTTCGCGCGCTGAAGTATCGAAAGATTCCGACGGTGATGGTGCGTTTCCCGAACGAGACGCACGAGCTTTCGCGCTCAGGCCAGCCGTGGCATCGCATCGAGCGCCTCCAGCACATCGTCGGTTGGTTCGATCACTGGCTCATGGGTATGAAGAAGCCGGAATATGAAGTTGCGCCATGAGAGGCGCCAATGGTTTTGACGAGAAACACCATGAAAAAGCTTGTCATTGCTTTGCTGCTATTCCTGCTCGCGGCAGCCGTTCTCGGAGCGGCGCAACCGTCGAAGAAAGATTCGATGGCCGCTTTTTGGGACAAATTCAAAGCGGCGGTCATGAAAGGCGACAAGGAAGCAGTCTTTGCGCTGTCGGCGCTGCCGATCGAAATGGAATACGGCATGCCGAGGATCAGGACCAAAGCGCAGTTCATGAAGTACTACAAACACATTTTCGCGGGCGAAGCGAACGCCGCAAAATGTTTCAAGATGGCGAAGGCCGAGTTGGATAGCTCAAACAAAAAACTATTCACCGTGGGCTGTGGCTTTGCCGAAGACAGTACGCCCGCTGACCAGCCTTTGGTTTACACGTTCAAGCTCACGCGCGCGGGTTGGCGATTCGTCGGTTACGACAATATCAACGAATGACATTTGCGCGGCGGCTGATAACGATGCGACGGGATCGTTGACATGAACAAGAATTTTTCTCTTCCTTCAATTTCCTTCCGTCAAGAAACAACTATGAAATTCATCACACGGGTTTCTCTTGTAATCATGGCGATCGCAGCTTCGACGTTTGCACAGCAGTACGATCCAAACCTTTTCTCAGGCATGAAGTGGCGGTTGGTCGGACCGCATCGTGCGGGCCGTGTGACGGCGGTTGCCGGCATTCCCGGTAACGCGGCGGTTTATTACTTCGGCACGCCGGGCGGCGGACTTTGGAAGACGACGGACGGCGGGCGAACGTGGAAACCGATTTCCGACGACATGCACACGCCCTCGATTGGCGCGGTGGCCGTGGCGCGGTCGAATCCGAACATTGTCTACGTGGGCACGGGCGAGCAACTCATCGGCAACGGCGTTTACAAATCAACCGACGCCGGCGCGACCTGGACCAGTGCCGGCTTGACGGAAACCCGTCACATTTCGTCGCTCATAATCGATCCGCGAAATCCCAACATCGTGCTGGTGGGCGCGTACGATTCTTCTCCGGGATCGCAGCGCGGGGTTTTCAAAACCATTGACGGCGGAAAGAATTGGCGACGCGTCTATTTCAAAGACGACAACACCGGCGTAATGGACATGGCGGCCGCGCCTGACGACGCGCGCGTGATTTTTGCTGCTACCACGTCGTTTCGGCTGGTCGGCGCAAGAATGGTCCCCGCCGAATCACACATCGTTAAGACTTCTGACGGCGGTTTGACGTGGAAAGAAGTCGACACGGGCCTTCCGGCAAATCCGCGTGGCCGAATTGGCGTCGCGATTGCGCCCGGAACGCGCGGCCAACGCGTCTACGCGATCATGAGCCAGGGATTCTTTCGTTCGGACGATGGCGGCGCAAGCTGGCAGCAAAGCACGAAAGACCCGCGTGTGGTGGGCAGCGGATACTTCAGCCGAACGTATGTCGATCCGAACAATCGCGAGATTGTTTACGTGATGCAGACCGCAACTTATCGCTCGACGGACGGCGGCAGAACTTTCGCGGCATGGAAAGGCGAACCGAGCGGCGAAGACGATCACGTGCTTTGGATCGATCCCACAAACGCGCAACGAATTTTCATGGGCACTGATCAAGGCGCAGTCATTACGCTCAATGGCGGCGGCACTTGGACGGAATGGTTCAATCAGCCGACGGGCGAGATGTACCACGTTACGAGCGACAATCAGTTCCCGTATCGTATGTACGCGGCGCAACAGGACAGTGGCTCAGTCGCCGTCGTTTCGCGCAGTGACTTTGGCATGATCACTTACCGCGATTGGTTTTCGACCGGCGCATTCGAAAGCGGGCACATCGCTCCCGATTCCGCAAATCCAAATGTCATTTATTCGATCGGCTGGTACGGTTCGGTGCTGCGTCTTGACCGCGCCACGGGACAACTCGCGACGGTGTTCGCGCCCGGAGCAAAGTATCGTTACACGTGGGAGACGCCGCTGGCCTTTTCGCCACGTGATCCGAAAACGCTTTATGTCGGGATGCAGATGATGTTGAAGACGACGGATGGCGCGAAGACCTGGAAAGAGATTAGTCCTGACTTAACTGAGAAAGCTCCTTCACAAAATCCGGCCGGCGTCATCACGACGTTCGCGGCATCAGTCATTGATTCAGGCGAGATTTGGGTCGGCACCAACACGGGCCTCGTGCAGATGACGCGCAACGACGGCAAAAGTTGGAGCAACGTTACGCCGAGCGAGATGCCTGCAAACAGCAACATCATTTCGATCGAAGCTTCACCGAGGGACGCGGACATCGCTTATGTAATTTCGGCGGCACGTAACGATCTGCATCCGTACATCTTTCGCACGCGCGATGGCGGGCAGACTTGGCAGAAGATGGTGAGCGGATTACCTGATAATGCGATTGCTCGCGTCGTTCGCGAAGACCAGCAGCGAAAAGATTTGCTTTACGGCGGGACGGAAAAAGGAGCGTATGTATCGTTCGATGGCGGCGAGAATTGGCAGTCTCTGCAATTGAATCTTCCCACGGTCTCAGTTCGCGACCTGCATGTCCATGGCGATGATTTGATTGCCGCGACTTACGGCCGCGCACTTTGGATTCTGGATGACATCTCGCCGCTGCGACAGATTGATTCTGTCGCGAACGTGGCGAACGCGCAGCTCTTCAAACCGGCGACTGCGACACGCACGCGCTGGGACAATCATCCGGACACGCCTGTGCCACCGGACACACCGCATGGCGATAATCGACCGGATGGCGCCATCGTCTATTACTACTTGAGTTCAACCCCGAAAGAAATCTCCCTCGAAGTTCGCGACGCCAAGGGCAATGTCGTCAGGCGATTTACCGACAAAGCCTCGCCGCGCGATCCGCGTCCGAAGAATGTTCCTGAATGGTGGTTTGAACCGCTCGACGCGCTTTCAACGAAGCACGGGCTTAATCGCTTTGTTTGGAATTTGCAATGGCCGCACCCTGATGCATTGGCGTTCAGTTTTCGCGGCGCGCCTCTCGATTACATTGAATACACGCTGCCGGATCACGCGGTGGCCGGCAACACGCCAATTAACCAACCGCCCGGGCCATTCGTAGTTCCCGGACAGTATGAAGTCCTACTGACCGTCGATGGCAAAACATATAGGCAACCGCTGACGGTCACGCTTGACCCGCGTGTGCGCGTGTCGCAATCGGACCTTGATGCTCAACTGGAACTCGCGCGACAGATGGACGAGTGGATGAATATCACTTACCAGTCGTACAACGACATCGCGGCGCTACGCGCCGGCTTGGCGACGGCAATCAAGTCGCTCGGCGCAAACAAAGCAGCCGCCGACGCCGCGTCGGCGTTGGACAAAGAGCTCGAGCAGATTCAAAACGGCACGAGCGCTGCTCCCGGCTTTGGCGCAATCAATCGCGACGTCAGCCGTTACGTCACGATGATCCAAAGCGGCGACATGCGTCCCGCAGAAAGCGCGCTGGAGAACACCAAGAGCGCATGTTCGGCGTTGCGAAACGATCTGATAAATTTGCGAAGGATTTCCAGCGAGAAGCTGCCCGCCCTTAACCAGACGCTGGAACAGTTCAAGCTGCGAACCCTCTCAGCGCCGGCCGTGGCGAACGAGCTGACGTGTCCGAACTGATTCGGCGAAGGCTGAATCTGAAATTCACGAAATGAAGACTGTCGGTCTCATCGGCGGTACCGGGCCAGAGTCCACGATCGAATACTATCGATTCATCATCGAAGGCTACCGCGCGCGACGAAACGATGGCGGCTACCCGTCAATCATCATCAACAGCGTCGATCTGAATCGGCTGATTACCTGGATCAACGCCGGCGAACTTGACGTGATCGCCGATTACCTCGCCGGCGAGATCGAAAGATTGGCGCGCGCAGGCGCTGATTTCGGCGCACTGGCTGCCAACACACCGCACATCGTCTTCGATCAAATTCGGGAGCGCGTTTCCCTTCCCTTGATCAGCATCGTCGAAGCAACTTGCGAAAAGGTAAGAGCGCTGGGACTTCAGCGGCCGGGCCTGTTCGGCACGCGCTTCACCATGCAGGGCCGGTTCTACCCGGACGTGTTCGCGCGCGCCGGCCTGACTCTGATCATGCCAAGCGAGGAAGAGCAGAAACTGATCCACGAAAAGTATTTTGGCGAGTTACTGAACAACATTTTCTCGCCTGAGACGCGCGTTCAACTTCTGGAGATCGTCGATCGGATGAAGCAGCGGGATGAAATCGATGGAGTGATCCTCGCGGGCACGGAGCTGCCTCTGCTTCTTCGCGATTCAGAACACGACGGAATCCCTCTGCTCGACACGACAAAAATTCACGTTGAAAAAATCGTCGAGCGGCTGCTGTCCTAAGCTAGAATGCCTCGTCGTGAAATACCCACCGCCACGCGAACTTCTGAAATTTCTCAAGCCGTACGATGCGCCGGTTCGCGATCTCGCTTTGCAGCTTCGCGCGCTGCTGTTGGAAGAGATGGGGCCGTGCTATGAGAACATCTACGATGCGTACAGCGCCGTCGCGATTGGCTACGGCACGAGTGAACGCATGAGCGATGGCATCTTTCACATCGCGGTTTATTCGAAGCATGTAAACCTCGGATTCAACGACGGCGCGACGCTGCCCGATCCGAAAGGCATTCTGCAAGGCAGCGGCAGCCGCATCCGGCACATTTCGATCAAGACTGAAGACGATCTGAAGCGGCCGGAGCTTCGTTTATA
This sequence comes from Pyrinomonadaceae bacterium, assembly GCA_036001745.1. Classification (GTDB taxonomy): domain Bacteria; phylum Acidobacteriota; class Blastocatellia; order Pyrinomonadales; family Pyrinomonadaceae; genus UBA11740. The sequence continues at coordinate 27,037 of DASYTZ010000208.1, read as the reverse complement.
CATTCGCCGCGCGCGCCGGAAGGCGCTGGCAGACGCCCGTAAACTCGGTGAGCGGCCTGCAACAAGACCCGGCGGCGTCATATCGACCGTCAAGGCGATCTATCCGAAAAAGCGCCGGCCAAAGTGATTACTTAGCCCTGCCCACATCATGGCTGAACAGTCAAAACTTCGAACAGTTCGCAGAACACTGACGCGAATTCTGGCAGTTGCGTTTGCGATCTTTGCAGTCTGGTTCGCGGTGAAGACCTGGAGCGTGATCCGCGCGCCCACGATTCCGCAGACTTCGCCGCTTATCGTCAATGATGTTAGCCAGCTCAATCCAATCCAAGTCAGCGAAGTCATCACGCCGACGACCACGGAGGAAATCGTTCAGGCAGTGAAAAGCCATGCGGGTCCGATTTCGATTGGCGGGGCCCGACACAGCATGGGCGGCCAGACCGCGACTGCCGGCGCGCTTTTCATCGACATGCGCCGGTTCAATCGCGTGCTGGCGTTTGCACCCGCCGAGAAAACCATCACAGTGCAGGCGGGCATTACCTGGCGACAGATTCAGGAGCACATCGATCCCGCTAATTTGTCCGTGAAAATCATGCAGAGCTACGCGAACTTCACGGTCGGCGGATCGCTCTCGGTAAACGCGCACGGACGTTACGTCGGGCTCGGCCCGCTGATTCTTTCGGCGCAGGCGATCAAGGTTGTCCTGGCTGACGGTTCAATTGCCGAAGCCAGTCCCACGGCGAATTCAGAAATCTTCTACGGTGCGATCGGAGGTTACGGCGCGTTGGGCGTAATCATCGAAGCCGTTTTGGAATTGACCGACAATGCAAAGCTCAAACGAGAAAGCCAGGCAATGCCAGTGTCGGAATACAAGCGGTTCTTTTTTGATCATATCCGTAGGCGTCCGGACGCGGTGTTCCACAATGGCGATCTCTATCCACCGAACTACACCACGGTAGGTACCGTCACTTATTGGGTAACGAATGATGCTTTGACTACTGACGAGCGTTTGACTCCCGAAGGTCAATCTTACCGGCTTGAGCGCTTCGGCTTTTGGGTCGTTTCGGAATGGCCATTCGGAAAATCATTTCGGCGACGTGTTTACGATCCGCTCCAGCGCAAAGAAGAGCTGGTGGTATGGCGAAATTACGAAGCCAGCCGCGACACCGCTGAACTCGAGCCGGCGTCGCGCGCCAGCTCAACTTATGTTTTGCAGGAGTATTTCGTGCCGGTTGATCGATTTGATGATTTTGTCGGCCGCCTGAAAGACATCTTGCAGCGTCACAGTGTCAACGTTATCAACATTTCGATCCGTCATGCGCGACCTGATCCCGGATCGCTTCTGGCGTGGGCGCGCACGGAAGTATTTGCATTCGTGCTCTACTACAAACAAGGAACGAGCGAGCAGGATACAAACAACGTCGGCGTTTGGACCCGAGAATTGATCGATGCAACGTTGAATCTTGATGGGTCGTATTACCTTCCCTACCAGCTTCATGCCACTGAGGAGCAATTCCTGCGGGCCTATCCGCGCGCCCCTGAGTTCATCGCGTTAAAGCGACGGCTCGATCCGGCGAACAAGTTTCGTAACTCACTGCTTGACAAGTATCTGCATCCCCGGCGGTTTGCGCAGCGGGTCACGGCCGCCTCGAACTGAGGGAAAGGCGTCGATGCAATTCTAGTTCGTAAGCCGCGCATGTTATTCTGGCACGAGTTTAGAAGCATCGAGTGTCTCCCCTGACTTCAATAGATCGCTGGCCAGTCCAAAGGCGATTCCGATCCATGTCATCCACCCCCAACACCAGAAAGCACACCACCGACGCCGCCCTATTAACGTTTCTCGTACTACTGTGCGCTGGAATGGCCCACGCCCAAAAGGCACAAGACAAAGCGCGCCCCCAAAGCGATGAAGATCGGGTGGTTGTAACGACCAATTTGGTGCAGGTTGACGCCGTGGTGACGGACAAGAATGGAAAGCAGGTTACTAATTTGCGGCCCGATGATTTTGAGCTATGGGAAGACGGCCGTATCCGAGACATTGTGGGCTTTTCTTATATCCCTTTGACTTCCAATGCTGAGGGAGCGGCCAGTGCAAATGCGCCACGGGCGGCGAAGCCTCCCAGACTGCACGCATTACGGCCTGAAAGCGTGCGCCGGGCCATCGCTATCCTGGTTGATGACTTCGGATTGTCCTTTGAAAGCATAGCCAGGACGCGCAATGCGCTTGAAAAATTCGTTGCCGAACAAACCGAGCCGACGGATTTTATCGCCGTGGTGCGCTCCAGTAGCGGGCCAGGTGCGATGCAACAGTTCACCGCAAACCGGTCAGAACTGTTGACAACGATAAAGAGCATAAGATGGTATCCAACGGGGCGCGGCGGGATGTCGGCGCTCGAAACTATCGATCCATTTAACCACAACGAAAATGGCGTCGACTTGCAGGGCTACAGCAGCGGCACCCCGCCGGACTTGTCGCACAAGGAGTTTTTCGGAGGTTCGCTGGGAGCGCTCGCTTTCGTCCTCGACCGGCTGGCTAGATTTCCCGGACGCAAATCGATCGTCCTCGTCTCTGAAAATCTTCCGCTGACAAGTCGTGACGCCCTGGTTTCCGGCGCGACAAATGCACTCGACAAACTGATTAGGTTTGCTAATCAACACTCCATAGTAATCTCGGCGATTGATGCCCGAGGCCTGCCGAAGTCGGGCTTGACGGCAGACGACAGTCAATACAATCTGGCCGCCAATCAAGTTGATAAGATATTGCGCGAGCGGGGCGCGAGATTTAACACGGCCCAGGACACGTTGAGCTATCTCGCCGAAAAAACCGGCGGAGTTTTCGTTCGTAACAATAATGATCTGAATAACGGACTCCGGCGCATTATCGATAGTGAGCAGGGGTATTACCTGATGGCCTACCGGCCGGACGATGCAGAAAAAGAACGTCCGGAACGAACATACAAGGTCACTCTAAAACTGAAACGTCCGGAACTTGTGCTCAGAAGTCGCTCTGATTTTCACCGGTTTGTTTCTAATCCTGCCGACGCGCCGAAAGAAACAAAAGATGACGTGCTCCGAGATGCACTCGCGTCTCCATTTGTTAACGAGGACATCCGCCTCAAAGTGACGGTGCTCTCAACCGGCAGATCGCAACTCAAGGTTCTTGTTCATTTGGACGCGCGGGATATCACGCTGACAAAATCTCCACAGGGTTTCTACCAGGGGTCTTTCGACCTGGCCGTCGTGGCATTCGATAACAATGGAAAAGTTTCTCAAGAACTCGTGCGCACTGAACCTGTCAGCGTGCCGTCTGGCCGTTACGAACAGATACTGAGCGAGGGGCTGGTTTACACAATCAGCCTGCCTATGCGAAAGCCGGCGCCGTACCAAGTGCGGGTCGCGGTCCGCGATGATCAGTCCGGCCGCTTAGGCTCGGATTCTCAGTCTGTTGAAATTCCCGAAGCCCGAACGTCTCGCTTGTCAGTGGCGGGGCTAATCATGCAAGCAGTTACGAGCGGGAAAATCACGGGTGGCCCGGCGATACGACGTTTCGCGCGAGGCGACGCGTTGGAGTATTCGTACCTGGTCTACGGCGCGCGCCTGGATGCGCACAATTCGACCGACTTGACGACTCAGATTTGTCTTTTCCGCGCTTCAGACAAGGTATTCACCGCGCCCGTTGAACGTGTGGCGAGAGCGAAGGATGCAAACAGCGAAGCAATTATCGTCGGTGGAAGATTCACCCTGCCCGAGTCGCTGCCGCCCGGAGAGTATTTTCTGCAGGTGATCGTAACTGACGAACTTGCCCCGCCTGAGAGGCAAACATCAATTCAATGGATCGATTTCGAGATCGCAAAGTGAGGTTGTGGCCGCAGTTCTTTCGGTCTCACGTGGAAAATGTTTGAGACAAATCGAGACCGGCGCAAGCGCCAAGAAACAAATAGCCGCGCACATAACCGAAAACCCTTGGGAAGAAGTTCTTCTAAATTCAGACACAGGTAGGCTCCTCGCCTAACCGACGCGCCTCTGCTAACACTTTCTTGCGTGCGCGCTGAATGTAAGAAGAAGTTCAGTCCGCTTCAAATCGTGAAGCGATTGGTCGTAATGTGATGGATGCGACTGCCAATCTATCCAAACAAACCCAGGCCCAAGCTAGAAATCAAGTTCGAGTGCGCTGCTTACGAAAACATCAGGAGGAGCAATGACCAAACGATTCGCTACTCTAATAATCGCAATTCTCTTTTTGAGCGTGGGCTTCGTCGCTGAAGCGCAACGCCGCGTCCCAACGGTTGACGATCTATTGACGATCCAGTCGGTGGGCGGAACGCAGATTTCGCCTGATGGAAAATGGATCGCTTACACGATCGGCTACGGCGATTTCAAACAAGATGCATTCATCACTCAGATTTGTCTCGTCAACGCTGAATCAGGCCGACACCTTCAACTGACGCGCGGCGAAAAATCGTCCACAGGTCCGCGTTGGTCTCCCGACGGTCAGTGGTTAGCGTTTCTCAGCAACCGAATCGAAGACAAGAACCAAATTTTTCTAATCAGTCCCGAGGGCGGCGAGGCGCAGCAGCTCACCAAATCGGAAACTGCCATCAACAGCTTTGCCTGGTCAGAAGACGGGAAGACGATCGCATACACCGCGACTGAGCCAACCGCTCAACCGCTCAAAGATCGCAAGGACTACTTCGGCGATTACGACGTGGTGCGCGAAGGTTACAGTTATGTTCATCTATGGACCTTTAATCTGGCCGATGCCATGAGCGCGCCGATAGTCGGCAAACAACGAACGAAAAAGAAAGATTTCAGTATCGATTCGTTTTCATGGTCCGCGGACGGATCGACGATCGCCTTCAGCGCCACAATCAATCCGGACCTGATTCAGGGAGCTACAGACGACATCTACTTGCTGACATTGAGCGATGATTCAGTAAAGAAAATCGTCGATCAGGCCGGGCCGGATAGCAACCCGCGATTTTCGCCTGATGGCAAACAAATTGCTTTCGTCTCGGCGATGGGCGATAAATTTTATTTTGCCAGTAATTCGAAACTAGCAGTGGTCAACATCGACGGCGGACTGCCGCGCTCGATTACGGATTCGTTTGACGAGAACCCGGGTCTGCTGGATTGGAAACGCGACGGAATTTACTTCAGCGGTTCGCAAAAAACCGCATCGCATTTGTTCCGCGTGAATGCGGTAAATGGAAAGGTCATCCGCGTCTCAGCGCCCGACGATCTGATAGCTGGATCCTTTTCTCTTGCTCGCTCCGCCGACCGCTTAGCTTTTGTCGCCGGCTCGCCAAACAGCATGAACGAAGTCTTCGTTTCCGATACGAAGCGCTTTGCTCCACGCAAACTCAGCGACATGACGGCCCAGGCAAAGAATTTCATCCTCGGCACGCGCGAAGTGATTTCGTGGAAGAGCCAGGACGGGACGACCATCGAGGGCGTCCTGATCAAGCCTGCAGATTTTGATTCCACAAAGAAATATCCGCTGCTCTGCATTATTCATGGCGGGCCGACCGGCATCGATCGCCCGGCGCTGCTAACTCCGGATGCGCGTTACTATCCATCCGATATCTGGGCCGCGCGCGGCGCATTGATCTTGAAGGTGAACTATCGCGGCAGCACCGGTTACGGCGAGAAATTTCGTAAACTGAACATGCGCAATTTGGGAGTAGGCGATGCGTGGGATGTCCTATCCGGCGTTGATTACTTGATTGCGAAGGGGTGGGTAGATAAGAACAAAGTTGCCTGCATGGGTTGGAGCCAGGGCGGCTACATCTCGGCGTTCTTGACGACCTCAACCGATCGTTTCGTCGCCATTTCCGTCGGGGCTGGGATCTCGAATTGGTCGACCTACTATTACAACACCGACATTACGCCATTCACGGTCAATTATCTCGGCAACGATCCGGCGATGGATCCGGAGATTTACCAGAAGACTTCGCCCATGTCTTACATCAAAGGCGCAAAGACGCCGACCCTGATTCAACATGGCGAACTTGACCGGCGTGTGCCGATTTCCAATGCTTATGAATTGCGGCAAGGTTTGGAAGATCGCGGCGTCAAAGTCGAAATGGTCGTTTACAAGGGCTTCGGCCACGGCATCACGAAACCGAAATCCCAACGCGCCGTGATGCAGCACAATCTCGCCTGGTTCAATCATTACATTTGGGGAGATCCGCTGCCGGACTTCACGGCGCCGGATGTACCGAAGAAGGAAACGAAAGAAGACAAGAAGGCGAACGACAACTAAGACCCTTCTCAACGATGATTGATGAATAGGAAGGAACGCGGATGCGAGCGAAGTTGATAATTCTGAGCGTCATGGTTGGTCTGCTAACGGCTTTGCCGGCCGAGGCGGTAAAAGTTTACAGGGTAAAGTCTGAAGGGCTCGCCGACGTAAAGGTGTACGAGACAAGCAGCGAAGGCCTGGCAGATTGTCTCATCTACGTTACGAGCAGCGAGGGCCTCGCGAGCGGCAACGCCAAATGGTACTTCGTGAACAGTGAAGGCCTGGCCGACGTAAAGGTTTACTTTACTGAGAGTGAAGGTCTCGCCAATAAGAAAATCTATTTCACCAAAAGTGAAGGTCTCGCCAGATGTGATGTGGACTGGAAGAGTTACAGAAAGAATTCGGCGAGCCGTTTTTGCAATTACGATTTTGCGCCTTTCGCAAATTCAATTATTCGAGATATGGTTTCGCCGGCGTGTGGTCATAATCAGTTTCAAGCAGGAGAACTCAATTCATGTATAAAGTTCGCAGAGCCGCACCACGAGCCTTCGTCACTTGCGTCGCTTTTTTAGTCCTGCCGATCGTCGCATCGGCGCAACAATACGATCCTTCCCTCTACAGCGGTTTGCACTGGCGCATGATTGGTCCGTTTCGCGCCGGCAGAACCAATGCGGTCACCGGTGTCGTCGGACAGCCGGACACTTTCTATTTCGGTTCGGTCGGCGGCGGCGTTTGGAAAACGACCAACTCCGGACGCACGTGGAATCCGATTTTTGATTCCGCCTCTTCAGCATCGATCGGCGCCATTGCCGTCGCGCCTTCGAATGCAAACGTCATCTATGTCGGCACGGGCGAAGCCGACATGCGCGATTCAATTCAGTATGGCGACGGCATGTACAAGTCGACCGATGCCGGAAAGACGTGGAAACACATCGGGCTTGAGAATACGAAACAGATTGGGCGAATCATTGTCGATCCAAAAAATCCGAACATCGTTTTTGTAGCTGTACTCGGCAATGTTTACGCATCCAGTCCCGATCGCGGTATCTATCGCTCGAAAGATGGTGGCGCGACCTGGCAGAAAGTCTTGTTCAAGAATGACGACGTCGGTGGGATAGACCTCAATTTCGATCCTACCAATCCGCAAACTGTGTATGCCGCGTTGTGGAATGTGCGTCGTCCACCCTGGTTCATTTACACGCCCGCGAATGGACCGGGCGGCGGCATTTTCAAATCGACTGACGGCGGCTCAACCTGGAAAGAGATCGACGAAGGTATTCCTTCTGAAGGACGCGGACGCATTGGTATCTCAGTCTCTCCGGCAAATCACAATCGCATCTACGCCGTCGTCGATGCCTTCGTTAACGACAAGGACCATCCGGAAGACGCGACCAAAACCAAGAAATACGGTGGCGTGTTTCGCTCTGACGATGCGGGGGCAACGTGGACAAGGCTCTCGAGCGATGAACGTCTCTGGGGTCGTGGTTGGTACTTTGAAAAGATCACTGCCGATCCGAAAAGCGCCGACACCGTCTACGTTATGAACACATCCATGTACCGCTCAACCGATGGCGGCAAAACCTGGAAAGCGATAAAGGGCGATCCGACCGGCGACGATTTCCATCAACTCTGGATCAATCCTGACGATCCAAAACGCATGATCATGGCGAGCGATCAGGGAACCATCGTCAGCGTCGATGGCGCCGAAACCTGGAGTTCCTGGTACAACCAGGCCACGGCGCAGATTTATCACGTCGCCGCTGATTATCGTTTCCCGTATTGGGTTACCGGCGCGCAACAAGACAGCGGCGCAGTCGGCTCGCCTTCGCGCAGCCGTCACTCAGAAATCTCGCAACGCGACTGGGAAGGCCTCTGCGCCGGGGGTGAGTCAGGTTACACCGCTCCCGATCCTCTGCACCCGGAGATTCTCTTCGGCGGCACGGTGTCCCGCTGCAACGTCATCACCGGCGAGACGAAGAACGTTTCGCCGGAGCGTGGAGGTGGTCCTCAATTCGGGCAACCGTCTCCATATCGTCACGCCTGGACGCAGCCCCTCGTTTTCTCGCAAGCCGATCCGCATGCGCTCTACTATGCGAACCAATTTCTCTACAAGACGACCAACGGCGGCGAGACCTGGACACAAATTAGTCCGGACTTGACGCGTGAAGATCCCGGCGTGCCTGCAAACCTGAACCCTGAAGCAGCCGCCGACGCGCCCGCTGACAAACGTCGCGGCGTGATCTACACGATCGCGCCGTCGCTTTTGCGCGCGTCGCTCATCTGGATCGGCACCGACGACGGCTTGATTCAAATGACGAATGACGATGGGAAGAGCTGGACAAACGTCACGCCGTCTGAGCTAACTTCGTGGAGCAAAGTGACAATGATCGACGCATCACACTTTGACGTGAACAAAGCTTTCGCGTCGGTCGAGCGGCATCAACTCAACGATTATGAGCCGCACATCTTTCGCACGCGTGACAGCGGGAAAACGTGGACAGAAATCACGCGCGGCTTGCCGAAGGGCGTCTATGTGCAGACAGTCAAGGAAGATCCGCAACGCGCCGGGATGCTCTACGCCGGAACTGAGCGCGCTGTGTTCGTTTCGTTTGATGATGGCGATCACTGGCAGTCTTTGCAGTTGAACCTGCCGCCGGCGTCGATGCGCGACCTCGCGATTCACGGAAACGATCTGATCGTGGCGACTCACGGTCGCGGCTTTTGGGTGCTCGACAATATCTCGCCGCTGCGACAACTGGCCGGCAACGTAGCGAATAACGCGGTGCATCTTTTCGAGCCTGCGGAAGTCATTCAGCTTATTCCCGGCGCCGATTTTGTCGGCACGCCGATTCCGCGTGATGAACCGATCGCTGAGAACCTTCCCGCGGGAGCGATGATCGACTACTACTTGAAATCGAATGCCGGCGGCCCGGTGACGCTGGAGATAATCGACCCTTCGGGCGAAGTAATTCGCCGATACTCGAGCGAAGACAAGTTTCCGCCAATCGATCCTGACAAACTGAACTATCCACCGTTCTGGGCACGCACCCAGGAGCCTCTGCCTGCGACAGCAGGGTTTCACCGCTGGATTTGGGACTTCCGTCCGACGCCACCGGCACAAACTGGACGAGGTGGCGGCGGTGGAGGCTTCGGCCGCGGCGCTCAACTCGCGCTGCCGGGAAACTACACGGTGCGGTTAACGGTAGGCGGCAAGAGTCAGACGCAGCCGCTTATCGTGAAGCCCGATCCGCGCATCAAGTGATTGGTCGAAACCTCATGCATGCGCCAGACAGACATTGACAGCACGCGATTCGCGGTGTAGAAATTCGACCCAAATTCCAACCGCGCTTGTTCTGCGCAAAGGAAAAAGTCGGAGTCAACCAGTCGAGGCGAGTTAGCCAATAAACGCTCCTTGCTCGCCCGAACAGGAGGTGCGAAGAGTGCAAAACAAAAGAAGATTCCACCGGGCCGCTTGGTCGCTGCCGCTTGTATTCGCTTCCTCATTGATCGGCTGCTCTAATCTCGAGCCTGAGTTAAAGAAGCTGGCTTCTGACCCGTCCGTAATCATCGTCATTCAAGACGAGAGCGATCAGTATTGGGCCTTCAGCGCGTCGCGCATCAAGGAAGTAAGCAAGAACACCGTCACGCTCAAGGAAGGCACAGTGGTGGCTAAGGGCTCAGGTACGGCCCCGCCGGATGAAATCGCAAGCACGCTGATCGATCTCAGGTCTAAAGCCAATCCTGGCGGTTTCGGAGCAACCGAAACCAACGTCAGCGGCACGTCAGGCACGATAAACGCCAAGATCGACGTGCTGGCACAGGACGTGCCGGTATCGGTTGCGAAGATCGTGTCGCCGAAAGCGTGAGACTGAGCTGTCTTGGAAAACGCAAAGGAGGAAAAATGAGACGAAGAATCCTGAATGCTTCTGTCGTTCTGACGCTGTCGCTGTGCGCTTCCTGTGCCAGCAAAGTCTCGCTGCCAATCAAGACCTCGCTCGGCGATCTCACGAAGATCGAGAAGAAGGACAAAGTAAATACGAACAAGGAGGCCATTTCGCCGAAGTCCGGGGAAGTCATCTACGTTCTGAGCTTCGAAGGCAAGAAGGAACACGAGGTCAAAGCAGTTGCCGTCCCGGAACTCATCACAATGACAGGCGGACTCAGTGATAATTCCGATATTCGTTTCGACAACTTCAATGTCTCTGCCAGCCCAGGGATGGCCAGCGCGCTGAACCTGCCACTGGTCGATTCGAGCGGCAAAGAATTCGCGCCCGTCTTCTTCGGAACGCCAAACACCGAAGGTGTCATTTCCAACAACGGCGCGCGCTTTAACGGTCACGTGACGGGAAGAGATGGAAAGCCCTGGGTGACGACCGGGAAGTTCGACTTCCCCGAAGCTAAGGTCACCGTAGTCTACGTTGTTCCGGAGAGCGCAACTCTGTCGCTGAAGGATGGCGAGCAAAAGCACTCGATCAACTAGGAACAATACGGAGGAGAAATCATGCGCTACAGACGCATTGCGGGTGTATTGCTGTTGCTTCTACTGGCTCTTTCTGCTTGCAAGAAGAAAGCGGACGCCGTCCTGCTCGTCAAAGAGGACGGCGTCACCGCCAAGGGTCAGGCAGAAGTCGTGTTTGACCAAAACGGCGGCTATCGCATGAACGCATGGGTGCCGGGGAACATCGTCATCTTTCGCGTCGACAAGACAGTCGAATTGGGGTCGGGCAAAGCGGGCAATGTTTACATTATCAACCAGGACAAGAAACTCGAAGCTATTGACACGGTCGACTTGAAAAAGAGTGACGACGAACTGATCGCACAGTATTTAAAGAGCGGAAAGTAATACTCCCAGCCCCGTCGAGCGACTAAACTTTTCAGCGAGCACTCGACGGCAATACTACGCCGCACGAGGGACAACTCTTACCCAGCAGATCGTTTGTTGGCCCACGCAACACGGCCGCGCAACTCGGACACTTGCCTTCTACTTCCGGCACATCGTAGATGCCTTTGTAATAAACATCGTCATAGGGGAAGGAAGCTTTGCATTCGCTACAGGACGTCGTTCCGACCGCGTCGGCGATGCCTTCAACTGAGCGCTTTTTCAGCAACACTTGACATGAGGGACAACGGTAGAACAGCGACTTACCGGTTACGTGCTCGAATGGACTCTCACTGTCTTGGCTGGCAGGCTTTGTATCTTGCGCCATCTGTCCGAGCAGGAGCGTAAGCTTGTCTTTCATGTCCAGTGACTGTGGATCAAAACCGAGGCTTTTGCCGATGGCTGATTCTTTCACTGCTGAGTCAATGTCCTGCTCGAACTGCAGCAGCATGCGCAAACCCTCGCCGCGAACGGAATCCATTTTTTCGATCGCGTCGATTACGCTGCGGCGCGTATCGTAATCCAGAGCATGTTTGTTTTCGATGATCGCAGAAGCAAGCTTCGGCGCCATCACTTCTGCGTTCACTGATTTTGTCCAGTCAGGACGCAACTTGTTCAAGGACACCGCTGCATTCGTCTGCACGCGATAGTCTGAATCTTCCAGCGCATTCATCAAGGCGCTCACCACGGATTTGCCTGCGTCCCCGGCTTCACCCAAAATCCGCGCGGCGGACGCTCGTTTGTCCGGTCGTGAGTCCTGTAATTGGACGAGCAAGTTGGGGACTTCCTTTCGTAGCTCTTGTTTGGCGTACTCGATCATTGCCGGGCTGATTTTTACGTCTCGCAGGGACTCTAGCTTCGCTTTAAAGTCATCTCCGGTTGTGGGTTGCTGCGCTGCGGGTTTGCTAAGCGCACCCACCGCGATGAGACAACAGACTGCGCCCACGATGATCAGAATTATGTTGGGCGACGGCCAGGACATAATCAGGGTCACGGCGATGACCAGAAGCCCCAGGACCAGGAAAACCACGCCGGCTCGGCGCACATTCTTGAAGTCCGCCACTTTTGCCGTGCACTGATGACAAAGAAGCCAGTCATCGAACGTTGAGTTCCATTTTGGGTGTGCCGTCGACTCGAAGGCTGCTTTGTTCTTCAACGCGGCATCCGTGATCTCAAGTCTTGGTCGCTCGAATCCTTTATTTACCAATCGCGACAAGACATCGGCAGCATGAGCCGTTAAATCCGGCCGTTGAGCGTCGGCGCCACACAAGTCACATTTGAGCATTGTTCACCTCCGAAAAAATTCTGGCGAGGGTTAAAATGACTGTCCCGCGAGCGGGATGCGACTATGAACTCCGCGCTTCGTCGTGCGCTATGACCTACTTTTCCGAGGTGGGCAGAATATATCACCAACTATTCCAAACGTGAAGATTTATACTGTGCGGGAGGCGGCAGATGAACTTCAGTTTCACGGTCGGCATTAACGAGCAACACCGCGTCGATTTCTCGTTCGATCAGATGATTGGCAATCTGGAAATCAAGGTTGACGGCCAGACCGCCATCAAGGACTTCCGGTTCGCGTCACTGAGCCTGACGAAGCGTTACGACTTAATGGTCGGCATCAATGAAAAGCACCACGTCGCCATCGAAAAGAAGCGCAAACTGTTTCTCGCCGGCCTGCGCCCGATGCAGTATCGCGTCTTCATCGATGGACAGTTGGTGCAGACGCTCGAAGGGTAAGTTTCCCAAACAAATAAGGCGCACGGGCGAGTAGGCCGGTGCGCCTTTTTGAGTGGTTACCGTAACGACTCTTAGAACAAGAAGCGAATCGCCAATTGCACCTGCCGCGGATCGCCAACGCCCTGACGCAGGAAGCCGTTGAAATCAAACAGGCTCGGTGCGGTCAGAGAATTTTGATTTCCACAGGTGGAAAGCGCGTTGATTCGGTTATTCCCGTTAAATGTATTGAACATTTCCATGGTGGGAACCAACGCAAGCCCTTCCCCGAATCTGAATGCGCGCGCCAGACGCCAATCGAAAGAGAAATATTCATTGTCCTTGCGTAGCGAATTGCGAGGCGTGCATGAAGCGGGGGTAGCAGGCTGGGCAGAGCGCGCCTGGATCCGCGGCGTGAACTCAAAACCGCCGGGTAGCTCTGAGTACATGTAGAAATTGAACTTGTGCCGAATGTCGCGATCCGACAAGGCATAATCGAGTTGCAGGTTGTTTATATTTAACGACCGATCGACAAACGGATCGCGCTCGTTTGAATCGTCGTCCTTGTCTTTCGACAGCACGTAATTCCACTCGAACTGATAACGGTGACTGAAACGCTTGCGCATGCCCGCCGTAAATCCATTGTAGATTGACTTACCGACAGCGCTGGTTACCATTACTTCGCCGAGGTAATCGCCGAAGATTGGGAAGCCGGCAGCGTCCAGCTTCCGATTGACATTCAAGAAACGAGTGAGATGTACGCCTTGCGAGTGTGTGAAATCAAAATAGACCGAGAGGTCGCGAGTGATTTCCTGCTCGAACTGCGCATTGGTCGTGTAGATACGCGGGTTCGCATAATCGCGACTGAACACGCGCACGCCACTGAAGCATGGGAACGGGTTCGTGAACGGACCAGCAGCCGAGAAAACATGAATTGTCGAGCAGGATCCGGCCGTCGGCGTTACCAAGCCCGGCCACGTTGGCCGAATCGTGGGATTGGCGAACAGTCCGCCAGCGATTGTCTGCTGCTGGACGCCGTTGGTCGTGATTGATCCCACCTGCGAGAGCATGTTCTGCCGGCCATAGAAGATTCCGTAGTTCGCCCTCAGAACTGATCGTCCACTCTTCGAAATGTCCCACGCAAATCCCACCCGCGGCTGGAACTCTTTCTTTGGACTGTGTAGAGTACCGTCAGATGGAAAACGCGGATCGCTCAGAAATCTTCCGTAAGCCGTGCTGGCGGGATCGATCACAACGTCCGGGAAGATTTGTGCTTCCCAACGCAAGCCGTAATTCAAAGTGAAATTCGATCTGATCTGCCACCGGTCCTGAGCGAAGAGCGAGTAGTCCTCGTTCTTGATGCGCGACGCGCCGGCCGCATCCGTTGCCGGCCCGGTTCGTCCTGCGCCCTGAAGGAACAGCAGCAGCGGGGTACCCGAGGCAGTGGTGCCAACGGGACATGGCGTCGGGTCGGTTACGAACGTCCCGTTTGAACACCGGATCGTGTTTGGCCCAAAGCCGCCGGGGCCGGCCGGCGATGCATAGCGTAGAAACCCCGTGACGCTGTCAAAAATGTAGCGCCCCTCGAAAAAACCGCGGAACACTTGATCGTTCAGCGTGTGTATCCACTCGCCGCCAAACTTCACTGTGTGCCTGCCTGAAACGATCGAGAAATTGTCTTTGGCGTGCGTGCGCCACAAAAGCTCGTCGATGTTCGGGTTCAGAAAGAACGGATGGCCAAACCTGAACGTGGTAACGAAATCCATCGCCGTGTCCGCGGGTACGTTCGAACTGACGGCTGCACGCGGCCGTTCTTCGCGCGTGTACGAGAAGTGCGCTTCATTGACCGTCGTAGGCGAGACGGTGCTGATCAGGTTTACGTTCACGTTGTTGATTTTCGAGGGCCCTTCGATGCCGTTTGCCGAGTTGCCGTACGTCGCCACGTCGAACGTCTGATTCGTGTTCTTCGAGTAATCGAAGTTGTACGACACGCCCAGCTTGTTCGTAGAGTTCAACTCCCAATCCAGCTTGCCCAGGAACGCCTGATTGTTGATTTTGTGTTTGATGGGCGCGCCTTCCTCCTGATTTCTCGCGGTCCTGAAGAAGTTGAGCAGCGCCACCCGCTGACAATCGGCGCTGGCATTGATGGCCCCTTCGTTCGCCGGAATAGTTGGATTCGTGATCGCACACGGTGTGCCGATCGGCGTGCTCAAGTTGTCACGCGAGAGGCTCTCGCGAATGCCTTCAAACGATAAAAAGAAGAACGCTTTGTTTCGCTCGATCGGGCCGCCAACGGTGCCGCCGTACTGCGATCGGCGGAAGCCCTTCAGCGGCTTTCCGTCGGAAGTGTTCGCAGTCAGCGCTTCGAGACGTTGAAAGTAGAAGACGCTGCCGTGCACATCATTCGTTCCCGATTTCGAAATCACGTTCACAACACCGGCAGCAGTACGCCCAAACTCCGCCGCCGCGCCAGTGGCAACCACCTGAAATTCTCTGACCGCATCGAGCGGAATATCGATCGCGGCGCGCTGTCCGCCAAGCTGCTCGCCAAAGAAGCCGTTGTTGTAATCGCCGCCGTCAAGACTCACGTTGTTGAAAACACCGCGCTGGCCGGCAAAAGTGATTTCATCTCCGTCAGGGCCCTGAACGATACTTACGCCCGGTGTCAGCGTCAGCATGTCTTCAAATTTTCTTCCCAGAATCGGCGTGTTGCTTACCGCCGTTTCGTTCAGAGTGGTGCTCGCTTCTGTCTTAACGGTGTCGACGGTCGGTGCGGCGTTAATTGTCACGCTCGCTTCAACGCCGGAAACCTTCATCGTCACCGGAAGTTTCAGACCCTGGCCGACAGTTAACTCAATTCTTGGAGCCACAGCCTTTGCGAATCCTGTCGCAGTCACTGTCACGGAATAGGGTCCCGGTTGCAGAGCAAGGGCCACGAAACGCCCAGACTCGTCCGTCGTCAACGTTCTGGTTGCGTTTGTGTCGAGGTTTTTGATCTCGACGGTAGCGCCCGGAACGAATGCGCCCTTTTCATCCGTTACCGTGCCTTCAATTGTTCCCGCCGTGATTTGCGTTTGCGAGTAGGCGGCCATTCCGACGACCATCATAAACAAGCTGACAGCTAGGGCTTTGACCAATCGGGCAAAGCCAGGGGTTTTGTATTTGCGCATGTTCTTCTCCGTTTCGTTAGGTTGGAACTGCTGAAAATCCAAGTTGTTTGCCAGACGATTTCTGACGCTGTCCGAGCAGAGTTTGCGAGGAGAGTATCGTCCGCCGGATTGGCTTTTTTGCGTCATGGCATCTTAGTTAATGCTTGTTTCAACTGTCAATTTTTTCGCCACGAAAAGTTAAACGGCGCGGTGAGATGCAAGACACGCCTGGCGGAGCGTTCCTCCAATGGTTGTTGGATTCTTTTTCGAAAAACCTGAGGAGATGCCTTAGCCATGACGAAGTTTACCCGACCCGCCCGGACATTCGCGTTGTCCGCGACTTCCCTGATTGTTTCCGCAATCGCCACTTTGCTCGTGATTTCCGCTTTGGCTGCTTGCGCCGGCGCGCCCGGCAATAGCGCCGCGGCCGCGGGCAGTTGGAAGAAATCCGGCCGGAAAACCATGCGCGCCTTCGCGTCAGAAGACGAGATGAAGGCGTACTTTCGCAGGCTTGCTGAAGAGCAACGGCGCCAACTGCGTGCTCGATCAGAAGCGATGAGTCCGCCAGCGCCGGCGGCGACGGCAAATCAAAGCGTGGCCGCAGCCAAATCCGGCGAAGGATACGCTGCCAAAGACGAAGCTGAATCAGTTACCAACACGCAACACGCGGGCGTCGATGAAGGCGGCATCGTCAAGCTGCATGGAGATCATCTCGTGGTGTTGCGGCGTGGCCGTCTATTCACGGTCGCGATTGGTGACGGCGCGCTGAAACCAATTTCCACCATCGACGCATTCGGGCCTGAGATCGATCCGCGTTACACATGGTACGACGAGATGCTTGTGTCTGAAGACACAGTCGTCGTGATCGGCTACAGCTACGAACGCGGCGGCACGGAAGTCGGCCTCTTCAATATCGATCGCGCCGGCAATCTTTCCTATCGATCGACTTACCATCTGCGTTCGAATGACTACTATTCGTCACGCAACTATGCGAGCCGCTTGATTGGCAACAAGTTGATCTTCTACACGCCGCTTTACATGAATCCGTACGCGGACAATCCGATCGACACGTTCCCGGCGGTGCGAAAGTGGCACAAAGGCGCGACGCCACAGGAGTTTGAGCGCATCGTTTCCGCGACGCGCGTTTACCGGCCAGAGAAACCTCTTAATCCAAATTCAGGATTGGCACTGCACACGGTGACGGTGTGCGACCTGGCCAATGGCGACTTCAAATGCGATGCGACTGCCGTGCTCGGCCCTCCGGGACGAGTGTTCTATGTGTCGCCGGAATCGGTTTACGTCTGGACGACCGAATGGTCGTACAACGGCCAGCGCAACACTGAACGCTCTATGGTCTATCGCATGCCGTTGGATGGCTCGAGTCCGAGCGCGCTCGGCGTTTCGGGCAGCCCCGTCGATCAATTCTCCTTTCTGGAGAGTGAAGACAAGCACCTTAACGTCCTCATTCGTTCGAACGGATCGGGCGACGGCATGTGGAGCGCAGAGCGAACCGCTGGCGATGTCGCCCTTCTCCGCGTTCCGATTTCGGCGTTCAACGATGGCACGGACGACGCTTCGTCATGGGACTATCATGGGTTGCCGAAACCGCGTGGCTACACATTTCAGAACCGCTTCGTTGGAGATTTTTTGTTGTACGGCACGGGCAGCGGCTGGGGCGCGCCGGAAAACAAGAACCAATCGAATCTTTACGCGGTGCGCTGGGCTGATGGCGAGATCAGCGAATTGAAGGTTAATCACGGCGTCGATCGGATCGAGGCGCTGGGCGCAAACGCAATCGTAGTCGGCACCGATGGCAGTAACTTGCACTTCTCAGCCATCAGGCTCGGCGATCAGGCGGAGGTCGCCGACGAATACATTCGCAAGGGCGCATCGCAGGGCGAGCTGCGCAGCCATGGTTTCTTCTACAAACCTGACGGGCCGAACTCGGGCGTTTTGGGTTTGCCGATCAGTGTCCCCGGACGTTCCGGCTACCGCCACTTGTTCGAAGACTCGGCAGCGATCCTGTTCCTGCGCAACGATGGACTGCGCTTTGAAGAGATTGGCGAACTCGCCGCGCAATCTGAGAAAGCAACTGACGATGCATGCCGCGCTTCGTGCGTCGATTGGTACGGTAATTCTCGCCCGCTGTTCATTCGCGGCCGGGTGATCGCGATGCTTGGATACGAACTCGTGGAAGGCACAGTAACTGACGGCCGCATGCGCGAACTGCGCCGAGTCAATTATTCAATGCAAGCGGTGAAGATTACCCGACGATAAGTGCCGGCAAGCCGCATGAGTATTCTCAAGGCTCGTCTCGGTTTTCCGGGGCGAGCCTTCTTGTTGTAACCTTCCGCGACTTGAACTATGCAAACCTTTGAATGTCCAAAATGCGGCGCGCCCGTGTCGTATGAACCGAACGCCTTCGGGAGCGGCGCCGTGAAATGCGCGTACTGCCAGAGCCAACTCGCACTGCCTTACCACGGCCAACCCGCCCGCATCATCTCGCAAATCGATATCAATGTTGGGCCACAAGTAACCGCGGGCGCCAAAAAATTGATTTGGTTTCTCGTGCTTGTGCCGATTGTCATTGTCGTCATCGTGCTGGCCGGGGTTTTTGGCGCGCTAGCGCCACTGATGAAATCAGTTGGTTCCACCGTCGGCGGACCGGCCGGATCGAAAAGTGGAAGCGCGGGCGGCGGTGGGCCCAATAGCTTTGCGACAGTAGTGCAAACGTTCGGCAGCGAGGGCATCGGCGCCGGCATGATGACCGACGCTCGCAGCATCGCGACCGATGGCCAGGGCAACATCTACGTCGGCGAATATCAGGGCGGGCGCGTTCAGGTTTTCGACGCGCAGGGCAAGTTCATCACACAGTGGATGGTTGATCGAAAGATGCCGCTGCGCGCGCTGGCCGCGGATCGAAGAGGCACAGTCTACGTGGTTCAGCACGGAACGATCACACGCTATGAAGGTCAGAGCGGACGGTCACTCGGTGACGTTGCGTACAGCGACGGCAGCGGTTTCGATGACGTGCACACAACGCCCGACGGCGGCCTGGTGTGCGCGTGGTACAGCGGGCGAGACGACATTGTGCGATTTGACGCGCAGGGGAACGTCGTGCGAACTATACGCGCAGCCGTAAGCACTGTCGCCGATCGTTCAGAGCTGGACACCCGCGTCGCGATCGATGGCCTCGGAAACATCTACGCGCTCGGCACATTCGCGGAAGCCGTATTCACGTTCAGTCCCGAAGGAAAGTTTCTGAATCGCTTTGGCGGTTCTGGAGATCAGCCAGGTCAGTTCCGGGCTGGTCATGCAATCGCAGTGGACGGAAAAGGCAGAGTCTTCGTGAGCGATGTCAAAGGCGTCCAGGTCTTTGATTCCGATGGTCGCTATCTGACAGTTTTCAAACCGGATGGCCCGGCGTTCGGGATGGTCTTTAACGACAAGAACGAACTGCTGGTTGCGGCCCGGAACAAAGTTATCAAGTTTGCGCTGAAGGATTAACTCGGTTAGTCCTCTTGAACCTCCCGGCGTTTTTCATACATACCTTTATGTCAGGGGCTTGTAATCCTCCAGAGGATTGTCGACGGAGACTTTGATGAGGTTGTCGCTGCGAAGCTTATGCTTGCAGTCGCGTCGACCGCTCCCATAATATTCGCGCGTCGCCCAGTTCAGGATTTCTCTCGTGTGATCCTCGCGTAACGGCGGCTGAAATTCTTTATGAATCGCCTCGCTTCGCTCAAGCATTATCTCATTCTAATCAGCAGCATTCTTTTGCTCGCCGCCGCCTATGCTACCCCTGCGACGATCGTGAGTGATGAGACCTGGTGGCCGATTAACGCTGCCGACCTGGCCTTGAGATCGTCGTTGGTTGAACCCAATGCCGACGCTGAAGCCATCTTTTGGGACATTCGAATTGATTACAGCCGCGGCGACGAACTTTTAGTCTCGCACTACATCCGCATCAAAGTGTTCACCAAACTAGGTTGTGAGAAACAGGGAAAGGTCGAAATTCCCTATCTTAGCGGTACAAAAATAAGTGACGTGGGCGCCCGTACTGTCGGCGCAGACAACTCTGTCGCCGAGTTAGCCGCCGAGGATATTTTCGACCGAACTATTATCGACTCTAACGGCGGGAAACTGAGCGTGATAAGTTTCGCTTTTCCCCATCTCGAACCCGGTGCAATCATCGAATACAAATGGAAAGAGGTGATCTCGAAATCCTCGTCGAAGAGCGTGCGGCTGCAATTTCAACGTAGCGTCCCCATTGAGTCGGTCCGATATCACATTAAGCCCGCCCATTCATTCAAAGGAACGTTTCCAATACTTGCATTCAACATGCCCACTCCAGTTTTCGCAAAAGATAAGGATGGTTTCTATTCCACCACCGTGACGAATATGCCGGCGTTTCATGCTGAGCCGCTCATGCCCCCGGAAGAAAGCGTCCGGTCGTGGGCGATGATTAATTACAGCACCGATTCGTCGGAATTCGGATACACGCTGCTCGCGAGCCGCTTGTACTACGGTTTTCAACAACTCTTGAAAGTTGATGAAGATGTGAAAGCAAAATCAGCCGAGATTACGGCTGGGGCGGTGACCGCCGAGGAAAAGCTGGAGCGGGTTCTTGCTTTTTGCCGTACGAACATTCAGAACATCGACGATCCGACGGTCGGATTTAGTTCGGATGAGGTTGAGAAGAACAAGAGACCGGTCGATACGCTCAAACGAGGTGTTGGAACCGAAATGGACATTGATCTGCTATTCGCTGCTTTAGTCAACGCGGCTGGCTTGGACGCGCGGGTGGCGTTGCTTCCCGATCGCAGCGTGACGTTCTTTCGCCGCAATCGCGTCGTTCCCGGGTCGTTGCGACCCGCGGTTATCGCTGTGTGGGTAAATCGCGAATGGAAATTCTTCGATCCAGGCTTTCGTTATTCGAAGCCAGGTATGTTGCGCTGGCAGGAAGAAGGCGTGGATGCGCTGATCACCGATCCGTCGCCCGCGTGGACAACAACTCCTGTGTCGTCGCCGACACAGTCGAAGCAGGTGCGCGTCGCAAAATTGCAACTGAACCAGGATGGCACACTTGAAGGCGATGTGATGGTTGAATATACCGGCCACTTCAGCATTGAGCGGAAAGAAATCAGCGAAGGTAATTCGACGGCGCTGCGCGAAGAACAACTGAAACAAACCGTCACGGAACGCTTGGGTACGGCAGAGTTAAGTGACATCGTCATTGAGGACGTGAAGGATCCGGTCAAACCTTTTGTTTACAAGTATCACATTCGAGTGCCTGAATACGCGCAGCGTACGGGAAAACGAATTTTCTTGCAGCCCGCTTTTTTTGAAAAGGGCATCGCTCCTCTATTTACTGCGGCCGCGCGAAAATACGGAATTTATTTTCACTTTGCCTGGTCTGAAGACGATACGGTGACGATCTTGCTGCCCAAGGGTTATACGGTGGAAAACGTCGAAGCCGCTAAGTCGATCTCGGCGGGCAGAGTCGCCCGTTACGACCCGAGACTCGAGATCAGCAGCGACGGCGCTTCTCTCACCTATCACCGCAGTTTTTTCTTTGGCGGCGGTGGCCAGCTATACATTGCCCCGGAGAGCTATGCGCAACTTAAGTTGTTCTTTGACCAGATGAACAGGGCGGATACCCTCGCAATTCCCGTAACTGTCATCGCAAAGTAATAGAGCCCTCAGGACAACGTGTAGACGGCGAGTGGTTGCGGATGTGGTAGCGGGGGGCGGGATCGAACCGCCGACCTTGGGGTTATGAATCCCACGCTCTAACCATCTGAGCTACCCCGCCGTGCTTTATATTTCAACAACTTACAGCGGCGAGTGCAAGTGGCCGGAGTGGGCGTGTGGCCAATTTGTGGACAACTTTTTCGGATCCGAGCATCGCCGCCTCGACCGCTGCGCGTTTGTTTCTCTCCGTCGCACGAACATAACGAGCCGTCGTGTGAATGTCAGAGTGTCCCATTAGCGCGGCGATTGTAAAGGCATCGAAGCCAGCTTCACCAAGTCGGGTCCCGAAGGTAGCACGCAGATCGTGCCAAACCAGACCTTCGATTCCCGCTATTTTCAACGCGGTCTTGAATCCCTTCTTGATCTCCTTCACCCGTTCTCCCGTATGAGGATTTATGAACACGTACCCTCGTCCGGTTGATTGTGTGCGGAGAGCACTGAGGATTTTAAAGACTTCGGGATTCATCGGGACTTCACGATCCTTGCCGCTCTTCGTCCCTGTCAAAATCAGGACTCCTCGTGACAAGTCCACTCTCTCCCAACAGAGACGAAGTTGCTCGCCAAGCCGCATTCCAGTTCCCAACGCTATCTTTACCATCGGCTTCAGATGTGCCCGTGGCCCTTCAAGAGCGGCCATCAGCGCTGGCTCTTCTTCCGGCAAGAGGTAACGATAACGTTTGTTGTCCAACGTGTACTTCTTTACTTTCATGCAGGGATTCGTGTCCGTCACCTTGTAATCAATCGCTAGATTAAAAATCTTACTCAGTAGATTAAGCTCGAGATTGACTGACGCTGAACTACGAACCGTCTGCCGCGCCGTGATCGATTCGCGTCGGTCACGTTTGAATTTTTCAACCAACAGCGGCGAAATCTCGCGAAAGGTTTTGCCGCCGAAATACTCGCGGATTGTACGGGCTCGAAACTCGTCATGTCTCCACGAGCGCTTATTCGCCTTGGACCACGGCACGAAGACCTTTTCGATGAAGTCAGCCAATTTCTCGCTGCCTAAATCGAGTTGGCCGAAACGACCTTCAAAGATCTCTCGCTTGATCTTGGTCTCTGCTTGTTCTGCTTCCCATTTCGTGCGCGCCTCGGAAATTACCCCTCGGTAACGCACGCCACGCACCCGGAAGTAGTAATGCCAGTGCGTGCCTTTCTTACCCCGTTTGTAAACTGACATGATGTTCTCCTTGACGTTGCAGCCACCAAGAGAGAACAAGCGCATGGTAGCAACAACTAAGGCTGAAGTCATTTGTTATTTTCGCCGCGCGTCCATGCCAAAATCTCGTCGAGATCGAATCGCAAAATGTTTGTGCCTGGCGGCTTGCGATAAGGAATGCGATGCTGCGCAACCATCTCGTAGATGGTGCGTGGCTTGACGTTCAATAGCAGGGCAACCTCAGGGACTTTTAGCAGCTGGGGTCGGTTGACTGGTGTAGTGGATTGTAAGTTTGTACTCATTTCTCAACCTCAAACACCTTGAAAAGTTCCTACGCTAATTCAAATTCCATTTCTTCGATCTCAATCGCTTCGGCGGCGCGACTGCGTGATTCATCGTTCATGTCTTGTTCGTAGCCTTGGTCAACTTCCAGCGATTCTCGGTTCTGACCTTCGTAAGGGTTCTGTTGGTCTTTCAAATCGTGCTTGTACTGGTCTGCTTGATGCACAGCTTCGACAGCCATCTCCTTATCGACCCTCCGATCCAGCGCGCCTCTGAGTTCTTCAAATGAATTCGTGTAAATAATCGCGTCTTCTCTGGCCCGCGATACGGCGACGTAGCCCATACGGTCATTCAGCAAGACTCGCGATTCGCTCGTGTCGGCATTGATCAGTACGCGATCAACGGTTGTTCCCTGCGACGAATGACTCGTGACCGCGTAACCGTGATCGATGTGACGAAAATGATCCTCCTCGAAGCTGACTTCTCTTCCGCTGTCGAGCTTTACAGTTAGTTCTTCGTCGCCGATTTTCGCGATGGTTGCTAATTCGCCATTGGCGATTCGTTTTTCAGTAAACGGCGCGCGGAATTGAATGCGGTCGCCTTCGGCGAATTCGCGTTCGGCTTCACGATAGACGCTCACGCCTGAAAGTCGCTGCGGGTTGTAAGTGAGTTCACGGCCACTTTCTAAATGAACGGTGATCTCATTCTCTTTGTGATTCTTCGCGGTCACGAGACCATAGTCGCCAACTTCAACGCCATAGACCTTGCTCGCGCGGTTGTATCGGATAATGTCGTCACCGGGCACATAGGCATTGGCGAAAGTGCGTTCGGTGCCGGTCATATCTTGGCGGTTCACATAGACGATCATTTGGTGATCGTCGCGGCTCACGTTGCCGTCGCGTTGTAGCTGTCGATGAATGAGTGAGTTGAGTTGGACTCGCTCTCGGTTGCGCGGCGAGACAACGAGCGTATTCGCCGGGCTTTTACAATATGCGCTGGCGATTGTTTTCACTCTCTGTTTTGTATCGACGATCTCAACGATCCTGCCTTGCCGCTCAAGACTGTCGATCGCTTCGCGCATTTCTCTGGCCGAAAGCCTTTCGACGGTTCGCCTTAGCTCCGGTTTGCGCTGCCGGACGATCTCACTCAGCTTGATCGTCGTCATTCCATGCTTCTGAAATTGCTCGAACGGCGTTCCGGCTTCGACCGCTTGATGCTGTCGGCTGTCGCCTACAAGTAGAACTTTGTCCGTAGCATCAATGCGAGCGAAGAACTTGTGAAGGTTTCTGGTGCTGGCGAGCGAACTCTCATCCAACACAAAAAGCCTATTGTGATGCTCGGGTGCTTCTGGTCGCCGGCGGATGAACTTCTGTAAAGTCTCGCTCTGAATCCCACTTTCTCCGAGTTGCTTAGTCGCGCGAGTGGTCGGTGCAAAGCCTCGCACTTCGTAGCCTTCCTTTTCGGCTGCTTCTCGCAATACTGATAAGGCTGTGGTCTTGCCGGTGCCCGCGCCGCCCTGCAAACCGATGATCTGGTCTCGACTCGTCAGGATCTGCTCAACGGCTGTGCGCTGGTTGTCATTCAGTCTGAGTTGTTGCCTTTCGGCGATTGTGTCAACCGTCCGCCGCGCATCGTTGGCGACTATCGGAAACTGTCGCTCTTGTCCGTCCAACATGGTTTGGATGTTGCGCGTTTCCATTTCCAACATTCGCTGCGTCGTTGCCTCTCGTGGCTTACGCTCACGGATGATCTCAACGAACTCGCCACGCGCGATTCGCTGGTGAAGCTCGGTTGCGACCGCTTGGTAGGTGGTCAATCCAATGTTGCGCCGCAGCGCGTCGGCCATTACTTTCCGCATATCTGTGACGGCCTCACGTTCTGTCGCATTGTCACGAGCAAACGTGACTGCCTCCTGCGCACGTTTCGTGATCTCATCCTGAGAGAGACGCATACCGCCACGTTCGATAGCTTCTCGCACAGTTCGTTTGGCTTGGTTGTCATAACGAGCATCCATTTCCAAAGCTCGCTGTCTCATCTGTGCGTGGTCATATCGTTTGCTGAGCCGGTTGGTTCGCGCGGCTGCTTGATTGAGTCCGGCGCCTTGCCTCACAACTGCGCCTTCCCGCTCAAGTCGCTCTTTCATTTCCTGAGCTTCTTTCTTTACTTCCTCCCTTCTCGGACTGGCTTCTTGTAAATACTCTTTGCTGAAGCCTTTGATCTCTGGCGCGCCCGTTCGTTGGTCAACTTCAATCTGATAACCGAGCGTCTGTAGCTTCTCCGCCAGATGTGTTCTGTAGGTGGCCGTCGCATATTGCTGAGTTCGATATAGCTCAAGCGGTTGCACCGATCTGATCTCACCTTGTTCTGTCTTGGTCATGTTCATGATCACGACATGAGTGTGAAGCTGCGGCGCGGCATAGCCGGTCTCATGATCTGGCCGCGCCGCCGTATGCTCGAACTGCGCGGCGATCATCTTGCCGGTCGTGATCGCTGGTTTGTTTCCGCCGCCTCGGGCCTGCATATATGCCTCGAACACTTCCAAAGCTTTCTCAACGCTCTCTCGATGCGCCACTCTTACTCGTTCGTCGTCGCCGACGAGAGCCGCAAGAGAAACTGATTTGGGCGCGCTAAAGGTCGCATCCCAGCCGGCGCGGTGTTCACTCGTGGTGATCTCTTCGCCGTAGTTGTTTACTGCCTCACGTGAGGGAACAAAGCGGATGAGTTGCTCACCTGTATGCGGGTCCTGACCGGCGACGAGCCGCTCATACTGTTCGCTCGTTACTTCGCCGGTCAAACCCCACTCTTCCGCCAACTGGCCTATCCAATTACCATTTACTTCGCCGCGCTCGCTGTAATAGTTCTCCTTCTTGTTGGCGTAGTCCTGCTGGTAGTAGGTGTTGGCCTGGCCTGCGGAGAGCGCGTTACTCATCGTCATCATGGGGATTCACCTCAGAAGCCGATATCCAGATCATCGATCATTTCGGAAGTGATCTCGGCATTATGTTTGCCGTTGCCGTTTCCATTTCCGTCTGCGCCCTCAGTCGCAGTACTCGCTACAAGCGTGAGCGCCTGAGGCTTGAATTGTTTCTGAACGACGGGCTTGTGCGGGCGCGGAATGAATGGCGGCGCAACCTGTTGACGATCTATTGGCTCGATGCGAAACGGGACTACTGAGTCCGCATACTTCCAGTAACCGTGCAGATTCGGCAGAGCCATAATCTGCTCTCTGCTAACAACCAGTCGGCGCTCTGTAAGTGTCGAGTAATTGATCGAGTCTCTGCCATTGGCCTGAACTGTAGCGGTGGTGCTGACTCTTGGTCGCTCTTTCTCTTCCTCGCCGATC
Source organism: Pyrinomonadaceae bacterium (assembly GCA_036001745.1). Lineage (GTDB taxonomy): Bacteria > Acidobacteriota > Blastocatellia > Pyrinomonadales > Pyrinomonadaceae > UBA11740. The sequence continues at coordinate 517 of DASYTZ010000208.1, read as the reverse complement.
ATCTCGGAAACCCAACGCGCAGACTCCGGCTCATTGCAGCGGTAAAGCATCTTTGTGTGCGAGGAGGCCAGCATCGTGGCCGCACCTCGTCCGTAATGCTCCTCGAACTGCGACTTGTTCTGTGTTCCGAGCACGAACTTAACGCCGTACTTTCTGGCTTCGACTAAAGCTGATTTGAGAATAGGTAGGTGCTTCAGAGCATGAACTTCATCAATGATCACCCAACAAGGACGCTCGCCCGATAAGGCGTAACTCTCGCCCAGAAGGTAACCCAGAAGAATATTCAGCAATGCGGCGTCAAGCCGTCTCAATGGTTCCCTGGTCGTATGACTAGAGGTAATGAAGAGTCTGCCCCTGCGCCGTCTCGCCCAGTTCTTCAAAAACAATCCACGGTTTTTACATTCCTCGGCTAACGGTAGGAGTTTGAAGGTCTCGCCGACCTCGGAAAGGGTAGCGAGCACGCCGCCTCTTTGACCTTTCGCGCCTCGACTAATCAGATGGGCATGCTCCGTTCCGG
>DASYTZ010000207.1:0-10839 GCA_036001745.1 Pyrinomonadaceae bacterium | reverse complement strand
GGCCTTGCTGCTGGTGCGCAGCTTCGGGTTCAGTCGTGGTCGCGAGAGAATCATCGCGACCTTCGCTCTTGCTCTAGTCGTTATTTACTGCGGAGTCTTGGCGCTCGCGCATCGTGAGGCTCTCAACTCGGCAAAGTGGATTGCAAATCGCACAGCGTCGCAAATGAACGAACGTGTGCTCCGGGTCGCTGCCATGCCGACTCTGGCGAATCCGTCGCGGTGGTTTTGCGTTTTGGAAACCGATCGGGCCTTCTATCGATTCTCGGTTGGACTCGGCGCCGGCTCGGCGTCGGACCCACCGCAGGTCGTCGATGGCTATCAAACCGACGCGCCGGAAGCCATCGAACGCTACGAAAAACCGAACGAGCGCGCCGCGCAACTCTTGGCTGTCGCGGAGCAGGATCGACGCGCCGGGATCTTGCTCGACTTTGCCAGATTCCCAATCGCACACGTGCCGGACGAGGACTGCATCACCCAGACCATCGTTCAATTCGCTGACCTGCGCTACACTAAGCCTGGCGCGGGCCGAGCAACTTTTTCTCTGAACGTTCCGATTGAATGCGCGTCTAAATAGATAGAACGGAATTGGCCGTGCGGGTTTTGTCCTTGAACGAATCAACACAACAGCAACTCCTCGAAGTGCTACGCGAACGGCCGCGGGTCCGCGCGGCTACCGAAGACCGTGCGCCGACAATTGGGATTCGCGTTTCTCCCGGTGGCTACTTCGCGCTCGCTGCTTTGCTCACATTCATTTCAGTCGTTCTGTTGCGGACGCACAGAGACCTTGCCGCGCTGCTGCTGGTCGCGACGACGTGGACTCTAATCCCAGTCGTTATCGCCACAGATCGTCTGTACTTTAATGGCCAGACTCTGTTCCGTTCGGGATTGCTGCCGATGCTTGCGCGCCTGGTGCGCGGACGACGGCCTCAGTTGGCAATTGGCGACGTCGAACGCGTCGAGGTAGCCACCGTGCGCACGCTACGCCGTGGCGGCAGGGTTCGCTATCGCTACAGCGTTGAAGTCAGTGGCAAGGAACAAACGTTTGTGTTTGCGTCAGGCGGCAGGAAGTTTCGGCGGATGGTCCAGGCTCTGCTGCCGCGAATTGCGGATGAAAAGCTCGACGCGCGCGCATGCGAGTTGCGTGACTACCTGAGCGATTCAAAAGAGCTGCGCGAACAGTTACGCAGTTTAGGAATTGCAACGGCAGCCGTTTTGGAAAACGCAGATGATCAAACGCGCAACCGAATCGAAAGACGAGTTGCGGTAGCGACTCCCCCCTCGCCGAACGACGAAAATGAACGTGTACAGTCGCTGAGACAAGCAGCAAATCGCCTGAGGATTGCCGGCCGATTGCGCGAGTCGGCCGAAGCATTCCGGCGCGCATTGCATTTCTCGCCGTGGGACGTGTGGCTGCTTTACGAGTACGCGCGCCTGTTGCGCTCGCAAGCTTCCGCATTCGGCGATGCCCGTTTGCTCGCGCGTGGGTGCGCGGCGCTGAAGCTCGCGTTGTTGCGTAGTCGTGAAGACGCGCGGCTCATGGAACGCGTCGGCGAAAGCTTTTTTGAGTTTGGACAGACCGCACGCGCGGCCAAATCTCTGCGGCGCGCGCTCGACATTGATCAGAACTCGTTCCGAGCCTCAACCGCACTCGCGGAGATTGCCCTCAGCGAGGGAAAGCTGGCACACGTCATTCATCACTATCGCGACGCAGCGCGGATGGCTTCCGATCATGCCAGCGCGGGCATGGCTCGTCGCGAAGCCGATTACTATTCGCGGCTCAACGATGACGACGATTATTTGTCTGCGGAATTGCGGCGGATGAACTGGCTCGAGGGCGCTGGCCGGATTCAGCAGTTTTCGGCGAGAGTAAGCTTTGCCGCCTTGTTCGTCGCGCTCACCGGCTCGTTTGTCGACCAGATTGTCGCCGGCGTCGGTTGGGCCGTCGCCTCCTCATCGGTCATGGGCTGGTCAGCCGCGGTAGTTTTGAAAAAGGTGCTGGGACGACGACGAGGCTTCGAGAGCGCGTAATCGCCGGCTGGCTGATTTCCTTACTTCTGGGCGCTGCGAGATTTGCTCGCTTTCTTTTCCGGCTTCGGTGTAACTGTCCGAGCAGCCTGCTCCGCCGCTGACGCCACCGCCTCAATTCTTCTCGGCTCAGGATTCAGCAACGCATCCCAACGATAGCGTGGCCGTTCGACCGGCTCACGCAAACGCTTGAATACCAGCTTCGTTACCGCTTCCGTTACCCAGTTGTGATAGAACTCGCCGACTGACACCAGCTCGGCGTCCGGCGCCGGATTCATGAAGTCGATCGCGTAGGGAATGCCGTCCTTAATCGCGAACTCGACTGTGTTGATGTCGTAACCAAGTGCCGAGCACAGCGTGCGGACATCGTGGGTGACGCGTGCGTTGAGTTCCGGCGCCAGGTAAATCGGATCGTAGATGTACTGCTCGCCGGAAAGATAAGGCTTGCGCGGATCGTAAGGCATGATCATCACGTCTTCCTGGCCTATGCAGTAACAGCGCACAAACTGATCGAATTCGATCGACTGCTGGAGCGTCATGCACAGAGTGCCGGTCTGATCGTATTCATGAATCAATTCTTCCAACGAGTTCACTTTCGAAACATTTTTCCAGCCACCGCCGTCAAACGGTTTCATGAAAGCCGGCAGGCCGACGTAGTCAATAATCGCTTGCCAGTCGAGCGGAAACTGAAGATTCCGCAGACTCTCGCTAACGATGCCGGGAATGTAATCTTTCTGCGGCAACAGAACTGTTTTGGGAACGGCCACACCGAGCTTTGTCGCCAGCGAATAATTGAAGAACTTGTCGTCTGCCGACCACCAGAACGGATTGTTTATGATGATCGTGCCTTCGAGCGCCATGCGTTTCAGCGTCGCGCGATAGAACGGCACCTCGTGCGAGATGCGATCGATGACGAGGTCGTAGCGCGGCGGATCGTCATGGCGAACGCCGCCGAGCACCAGATAGTCAGCCGTCACGGCGCCATTGCTGCGTTCGTTGATGTTGCGAATCAGAGCTTCAGGAAAAGTCTTTTCCCGGCCAACCAAAATGCCTACACGTTTCATGAAATTCGCCACTCCAACCAGTGAACGCGCACGTGCTTCAGCGGTGAATCATCCTGCGTTCACGTAAGTTTTTGATTTTGAGGAAGCGAAAACAAGCTATCGTCAGGCGGGCCCAATGTCAAACCGCAGCTTGTTCGTGGGATTCGCGGGAGCGATTGCAAGTGAAGGTTGCAACTCCCTTGCTAAGGTCTGCGTAAAGTGATATAAGTTCGCCATCCCCCGAAATCGTTTTTGCAAAGTAAGCGGCTGAACTTCCTCGAGCCGGTCCCCCCTACTCGCGTACTCTCAGCCGCAACGCTTTCCCTTTTCGCATGCCGTAGCTTAACGCTGCTGCATCGCAGCCTTAGGAGAGTTTCGAGATGCCCACCATTCATATAAGTAATCATCTCAGTCAAAGCCGTCGTTTAGTTGGCCTGTTGATTTTGCTGGCCGCCCTGGGATTGTCGGTTGGCGCGTTTGGTTTGGCGCGCGGCAGAAACGCACGGGTTCCGCTTCAATCAACTGAGCCGACGAGTCTCGCGACCTCGACCACGACAAGCGCACAAGCCATCTCGACAACAAACGCCCTGAATGTCGAGCATTTGACTCTGCGACAGACGGGATTTGAGCCAACAGAGTTTACGCGGCCCGGCGGTCGTTTTCTTCTGGCGATTGATAACCGCGCCGAGCGGGGTGTGATGACTTTTCGTATCTTGCACGAATCGGGAACTCTCGAACGCGACTTGGCACTGAAGCGTGGCAAGTTTCGCTTGCGTCAGATAGTTGACCTGCCGGTAGGGAGCTATTTGTTGACAGTGACGAACCATCCCGAATGGGTGTGCCGCGTCACGATCACCGCACCTTGAGGAGGTTGATATCTGTTTCGTTCGACTCGCCGCTACCCGAGGAAGACGCCATGTTCCGACAAACGCCAATCCACCTTCGCTTCTTACTCACACTCGTAAGTGCGCTGACATTCTCCTTTTGTGCAGGTAGCGTAACTCACGCCCAAAACACCAACGCCACGAACGGTTCGACCCCTGCGGGTCTGACGCCGGGCGCTCCGGCTGGCTCTTACGGACTGAGCGGGTTCGATAACGTCAACCTCTACAACGGCAACATGAATTTTCGTTTGCCACTGGTGTCGATTGGTGGACGTGGTGGGGCAAGTTACACGATGACGCTGCCAATCGAGCAGCACTGGACCATCGATCATTATGTCGATCCAGACACCGGCCAAACGATAGACACGCCAAGTGGCAACTGGTGGGGAGTAATTAGCCCTGGTTACTACCCGGGTGTGATGCAGCGACGGATCGTGAGTTCCCTCAGTGTGAATTGCGGTACACAACAGCACCCGCTTTTCGTTGCACGTCGCACTGTCACCCGGCTGACTTTTACGGCAAATGACGGCACCGAATATGAATTAGTCGATCAAGCTTCCGGTGGAGCGATGCAGTTTGCATCTCCATGCACGCGCTCGCGTTCACGCGGCAAGGTTTTCATTTCACACGACGGCAGCGGCGCTACGTTCGTTTCAGACACCGAGATCCTCGACCCATACTATGGCGATCAGAACATGATCAGCAGCGATGGCTGGACTGACACTGAGGTTTCCGGCTATCTCTTTCTGCGCGATGGCACTCGGTATCGAATCGCCGATGGCTACGTGACGCAGATTCGCGATCGGAATGGGAACCTGCTTAACTTCACTTCCGACGGACTCACTTATTTAACCGTGACTGACTCGCTCAATCGTCAGGTCACTATCAACTACAACTATCAGGATGTCGCTCCTTACGGGCTTTGTGATCGGATCACCTTCAAAGGCTTCGGCGGCGCGACGCGCATTATTCGCATTTCGAAGACAGCGCTTGGCAATGCGTTGAAGTCCGGCTGGTCTTTGCAAACTGACTATCAGTTGTTTGGGCTATATACCGGCAGCTCAAGTCTGGAAGACCCAACAGTTATCTCGGCAGTATGGCTCCCAAATGACGACGGGCTGAATCGGCATTATCAGTTTTACTACAACAGCTACGCGGAACTGGCACGTGTGGAGCTGCCGACAGGGGGCGCGTTTGAATACGACTGGGCGCAAGGTCTGACCGTCAGCGACACCGCGGGCGGACTGTTCTGGGATACCGGCAACACTCAATGGCAGATCTTCCGGCGCGTCGTGGAAAAGCGCGTTCTTGCCGACGGCGTCAACGTCGAAGGCCGCACCACATTCAGCCGTCCCGAAAGCTGCGTCAGCACGAGTTGCACTTACGGCATGACGAATCTTGGTTACGTGGATGTTGATGAAAAGGACGCTTCGGGAAATCTGATTGCGCGCCAACGCCACTACTTCAATGGTGGCGGCGCAGCCTATTCAATAACCCAGCATTGGATTATTCCGCCCATCGTCGATGACATGGAAGGGCGCGAGACTCAGACTGACCGTTACGACGCAAACGGCACGACGCTGTTGCGGCATTCGGTCAACACCTGGACGCCAGCGAGTGTCCTGGGTCAGGGCCCGCAATTGACAGAAGTCGATAGCACACTTTCGGACACCAACCAGGTGTCGAAGCAAACCTTCACTTACGACGTTTACGGGAATCGCACTGACAGTTACGCATACGACTTTGGCTCAGGCGCAGCAGGCGCACTGGTACGCCGCACGCATACCGACTTTCTCACGACGAACCCGATTAACGGGGCGGACTATGCCTGCGATCGCTCAACCACCTGTGGCCCGAATGCAAACGTCGCCAGCGTGATTCACATTCGCAGTCTGCCGACGCAAACATCGATTTATGATGCGGGAGGCGTCGAACGCGCGCGGGCAACATTTGAATACGACAACTACACGAGCGATACCAACCACGCGCCCTTGGTTTACCGCGCCAGCATCAGCGGGTTGGACTCTTCCTACACAACGTCGTACACCACTCGCGGCAACGGCACTGCCAGCACGCATTATCTTTTAGTTAACGGCTCGGTGACCGGCTCGATCACCGCGTACGCGCAATTCGATCAAGCGGGTAACGCCGTGAAGGTCATTGATGGACGAGGCTATGCCGCGAGCTTTGATTTCACTGATTGCTTTGGCGCGCCTGATGGCAACGCGCGTATCAATAGCGGCTCGACTGAATTGAACTCTGCGGGACAGTACAGCTATGCCTTTGCCACGAAAGTGACGAATGCTCTGAACCAATCGGCGTTCGCCCAGTTCGATTACTACCTCGGCCAGCCGGTGGATGGCGAGGACTTGAACGGGGTAGTAGCCAGCGGTTATTACAACGACCTGCTTGATCGTCCGACGCAAGTGCGCCGCGCGGTTGGCACTTCCGCGCAGAGTCAATCGAGTTTCAGTTATGACGATACAAACCGCATCGTAACGAGCACCAGTGACCGCGACGGTTTTGGCGACAACATTCTGGTGAGCAAAGTTCTCTACGACAAGCTGGGACGCACTACGGAGTCTCGGCAATACGAAGGCGGCACGAATTACATCGCCGTCCAGACGCAGTACGACGCTCTCGGCCGCGCTTATCGAAAGTCAAATCCTTTTCGTCCGTGGCAAAGCGAAAGCGCCGTTTGGACTACCAGCGCCTTTGACGCTCTCGGCAGAATCATTTCAGTGACCACGCCCGACAGCGCCGTTGTGACCAGCAGCTTCAGCGGCAACACGGTTACTGCCACGGATCAAGCCGGCAAGTCGCGCAAGAGCGTGAGTGACGCGCTCGGGCGTCTGACCAGCGTCTATGAAGATCCGGCGGGAGCGAACTATCAAACAACGTACAGTTACGACGTGCTTGACGATCTAATCACAGTCAATCAGGGCGTGCAGACGCGCTCGTTCGTTTACGATTCGTTGAAGCGTTTGACTGGCGCGACGAATCCCGAAAGCGGGACGATCAGCTATAGCTACGACAACAACGGAAACATTCTGACGAAAATCGATGCGCGCAGCATCACGACAACAATTGCTTACGACGCTTTGAATCGTCCGACTGCGAAAACCTACAGCGACGGCACGCCAAACGTGGCGTACTTCTATGACGCTCAGGCATTACCCGGCGGCGCGCCATCTTTCGATCGCGGGTATTCCACGGGAGCATTAGTAACAGTAACCTATGGTGGCGGGAGCGCTGGAACTTATCGCGGCTATGACGCTTTGGGACGGGTCGTGCGACAGTATCAACAGACCGATTCGGTGAACTATCTGGTCGAGGCTGTTTACGCGCCGTGGGGAATGACGAGCGAGACGTATCCTGCCGTCCCGGGATCAGGCGATCGACGCACAGTGACGTACACGCCTGATTCAGCGGGCCGGCTTGCTTCGCTTAACAGCAACGCGACCACTTATGCTCCGGCTGCCAGCGTGTCGAGCATCGGCTATGCCTCAAGCAATGCGCTGAACACCGAGACCTACGGAAATTCCCTGGTTCATGCCATCAGTTACAACAATCGCCTTCAGCCAACGGAGATCAAGTTAGGCACGATCGGCAATCCAACTTCGATTCTGTCACTCGCTTACAACTATGGCACGGCCAACAACAATGGGAATGTGCAGAGTTTGACTTACAACGGAGGTGGGTTGAGCTACACGCAAAGTTTCGGGTATGACTCACTGAATCGACTGACTACGTCGAATGAAAACGGTGGCGCTAGCTGGTCGCAAACCAACGGCTATGACCAATATGGCAATCGCTGGATCGACTATGGCGGCGGGGTGCACAATCTCTCCTTTAGCACCGGCAACAACCGTATTACCACTGCTGGATTCAGCTACGATGCTGCGGGAAACTTAACTGATGACACGATCCGCGCCTACACGTTCGATGCGGAAAGCAAAATCAAGACCGTCGACTCTGTGACCGCTTATGTGTACGACGGCGAAGGACACAGGGTCAAGAAGCTAGTCGGCGAAAATACGCGCTTCGTCTACGGCATTGCCGGAGACTTGCTTGCCGAGTTCGATGGTTCGAGTGGAAATCTGAAAAAGGAATACGTCTATGGTGGAGCTACTCTCATCACCATCGAGCCCACCGCAGTCAACTCAAACGGTACGAGATATTCAACGTCTGATGGCCTTGGTTCACCAAGAGTGGTTACCAACTCATCGGGGAGCGTTGTCAGTCGCCACGATTACATGCCTTTCGGTGAAGAACTTGGGGCGGGCACTGGTGGGCGCACCACAGGAATGGGTTTCAGTGTTGCCGATGGCAATCGGAAGAAGTTCACCGGTTACGAAGCCGATAGTGAGACGGGCCTAAACTTTGCAGAAGCGCGGTATCAATCGGCAACACAGGGCCGCTTTACAAGCCCTGATCCATTTTCAGGCAGCATGACGCTTACCGATCCACAGACTTTCAATCGTTATGCGTACGTAGGCAACAATCCTCTAAATTCAATAGACCCCAGTGGAGCCATAGCTGGTAGGCCCGGATTCAGCTCGATTGCCGACTTTGACCTCGGCGATGTGACTGCTGCCCATGCGAATAATGATGAAATTGGGGATGCTTTAGAACAATGGGATTACCAAGTTGAACGAACGATCAAAGCCGCCAGGGAAGCCGATTTTCTAAACGCGGGGCTCCGCGATCACACCATCACAGAGGACCAAGCGCGTGCACGAGCCGCAGACAATCCAATGCTGGCCGTGATAACGCAACGACAGCAGACCGAAATAGCATCCCAGAACCTAACGGTCGACCAAGTTAGTGCAATAATTTTTAATGAGACACAATCATTAAGCGGCGACGCCGACGCGTTAAGTGCGATGTATAAACACTTAGCTCATGCGATCATTAATGGTGACAATCAGTTTGGGTCTAGCCGACCAAGGACAGCGGTGAGTTCCGTATCGGAAGACACGAGACAGGGTGACTTCTTCAAGACGATTCAGGATGCCGTCAGGAGTGCACTGGTCGAAAACCGAAGGGGCATCGATCCAACCGATGGCGCTCAGTATTTTAACCTGCGACCCAATGACAGCTCAAAGCCGTTTCAAGGGCACGAACTAAGAACCCATGATGGTCCGTTTAAAAATTCGTTTCCGAGCGGTGACCTGCCAAGAGGTAAGGACGTCTATGTGAACACTTACAAATACGTCCCCAAATCGCCGAAAGCTTCTGGTCCGATTCGCATCCGCGAAGACGCGCACGCTACGCGAGCACAATACGGACAAACCGTCGCGATCCACGATTCAGGAAATGCAGTGAGACATCGCTTCGTGTTGTCTAAGGCAGTCGGTTGTTTGATGCAGCATCGTTGGGTTACGAGCGAGCTTGGCGACATAGGCGTACGAGAGGGCGCTGTGGCAACTGTGAGATATCGCTTCGGACCGATTCCTGAAACGGCTCCAAATCTGCCAAATCAAGTGCAGCTAGCAGTCTACTCGCGTAATGGCAAACACGCGCGGCTATTCTTTCTAAGAAATGACGCCGGGAGGTATGAAGTGGTTGATAACTCATATGCTCTCGACCGGGCAGGTGAGAAATGGATCGCAAGCGAAGGGAACGGTGGTTTGGCGACGTATGCTGCGATAGGTCGGTACGCAACTCAGATGTGGAAGCGAAAAGCTGTTCGTGTCCGGATGGTTGCAAGACGAAAAGACTGCTTGACCGAGGTGGATGAGTCTAATGTGCTCTTTGGGATCCGTCTACCTCATACAAGCGATCCAAGCAACTTCGTGCCGATGCACGCTAACCTAAAGTGAGTTACTGACTACTCTCAGAATGCGCCCACCTCATCGCATGCTCTCGATAGGTTGTTGACCTCAAGCCAGCCTCAGCCGTCGAAGTCTACAGACATCGCTGACCGTGCCCAGCGGCATCTATCGGTTGTCTCCCATCTTTATCAACGGACGGCCTGTGCTACAATCCGCCGGCCGCGCGAAGGGCGGCGGAGTCAGGGGCAGGGGCCGTGAGTCAGGAGCCAGACAGAAGCAGGCAGAAGCCAGACAGCAGGAGAACGAGCGAAAAAGACATCTATGAAGTTTAGGAAGTTCCCTCGAGCGATTATTTTCAGTGTCAGCATCGCGCTGGTCCTTGGCGCGACTTTTTTTGTGCGGGCGACCGGCGCCGATCAGCCGAAAGAGTTCACCGCCGAGCAAATCGCTGAGACGGTGATCTTGTTTTCCGGGACGCGGCCGGGGCTGGCGCAGGTACGGAAGACGGGCGTCGAGTACGGCCGCATGTCGCGCATGACGCCCGAGGGCCGGCCCGTGGAAGTGCGATACCAGCTCCGTTTTGTTCACGGCGACAAGATCGAGAAGGACAAGATCAGAATCGATCAGAAGACACCGCAAGCCGAATATTCGCTCATCAAGAACGAAGATCACGTCTTCGGAATAATCAACGGTTCGCCATTCATTCCGCGTGCGGACGACACGGCCGAATTTCTTTCCCAGCAAACGCATAGTATCGAGGCCTTACTGCGCTACAAAGAAAATGAATCCAAGCTGACGTCGGCCGGCAAGGACAAGCAGCAGGGGGTAGATCTTTACGTTATCGATCTCACGGACAAGGCCAATCACAAGACGCGTTACTTCATCAGCGCAAAATTCTTTCGCGTACTGTGGCTGGAATACGAAGAGACCCCGCCCGATCAAACAACTTCGGTGAAGTACGTCAGGCGGTTCTACGACTATCGCTACGCCCAAAATACGCTGGTTCCTTACCGCACGGTTTTGCTTGAGGACGGCAAGCGAACGGTGGAGACGCGAATTCTGACGGTGACCTACGGGGTGAAAATGGAAGACGCGCTGTTCAAGAGTCCG
>DASYTZ010000206.1:0-3887 GCA_036001745.1 Pyrinomonadaceae bacterium | reverse complement strand
TTCGAGTACGCACTGTTCACGGATGCATCGTTGGAACCGAGAGTGCGACTTGCGGAGCTTGCATTGGCGGATGATTATGCGTGGCGTCGATTGAGGCCGCGCGAGCGCGCAGCTTTCGAAGAAAGATTTCTGGTGACGGCCTCGCGCCGCAGACAGGTCGAATTCTCAACCGCTTTGCGCGAACGCTTCTCTGCCCACTCGAAATCGAGAGAGCTGCCGCTACAATCAACTGCGGGGACGCTCTTCACGATCAAACACGCGGCGTGGAAGTGGGGTTTTGCCGCAGCCGTCCTGGCTCTCCTGCTCGGCGGCGTGTGGCTGGTGACGAAAGAGCCGCAAATTGTGAAGCGGTTTGTTCCGCACCGTGTTCCGCCGAGGGCTGTTGTCGCGCCGACGCCTGAAGTCGCGCACCATGCTGTGAGTTCATCCGAGTCTCCAACTCACAAAGAGGCACCGCCGTCATCACCATCGCATGAGTTCGCGGAAACTGTTGTCCTGAATTCGAAGACGACAGCAGATAACGCAACACTCGTCACTCTTTCTCAGTCGCACGCACCATTCGTTCATCTGCAATTAATGCTCGATGGTGCCGATTCGTCCAGCTATCACGCGGAACTGATGACGCGTGCCGGCGAAACTGTTTACAGTGCCGAACGGTTGGTTGCCCGCGACGCCGGAGATCGCATTGACTTAAACGTTCCAATCGGGCAGCTGAAGCCGGGTGACTTTGAAGTGAAGCTGACTCGCAACTCTGATGGTGCAAGTACTATTTATTATTTGCGAGTCCAGTAGGAAGCGAAGATTACTTTACGCGGGACTTTCGGCGGCGGAGAAAATCGATCAGGACAAATTGCGACAGGTTTGAAGGATTCGCGAAGTAAGCCTTGCCGTTTGTCATCGCCGTCATCTCTTTAACGAACTCGACCAGGTAGTAGTCGCTCGCAAGCATGAAAGTATTAATCATGATGCCCGCTTTGCGACAGGCCTGGACTTCGCGGAAGGTCGCTTCCATCACCAACGGATCGCCGCCCATGGAATTTTTGTAGAGACGTCTGTCAGAACCGCCTGCGGTAGCTGGCGGTTGAACCTGCGTACGCCTGCGAGTCCCAGCAAATGAACTAACCGCACCTCCTTCAATAAAACACGCCGTCGGTTTTCCGTCGGTGACCATCACAATCTGCTTCATATCTTTTCGCTGGGCTTGCAAGATACGCCGCGCCAGACGCAGACCTTCCGCGGTGTTTGTGTGATAAGGCCCAACCTGAGTCGTCGCCAGCTTCGCGAGCGGCAGCTCTTCGGCCGTGTCATGGAACAAAACAATCTTCAGAGAGTCGCCGGGATACTGTGTGCGAATCAGATGTGAGAGCGCGAGCGCGACTTTCTTTGCCGGCGTAAACCGATCTTCGCCGTACAGAATCATCGAGTGCGAGCAATCAAGCATCACGACCGTCGCACATGACGATTGATAGTCGCACTGATGAACGTGCAGGTCTTTGTATTCGAGGTTCAGCGGAACCGACAAGCCTTCGCGTTGAATCGCCGACAGCAGCGTTGTGTTTACGTCGAGATTGATCGTATCGCCAAACTCATAAGGCTTGCTCGCGCTTTCGGCTTCGACACCAGTCGCCAGATGCGAAGTGTCGTGACGTCCCATCGAACTCTTGCCCAAACTTCCGAGCAGATTGCGCAATGTTTTGTAGCCAAGGAAATCGAGGCCTTTCTCAGTGACTTCAAACTTTACGTTCCGCGGCAAAGGCTCTTCGATTCGGCCTTGGCCGTTGCCGCCCATCATCTCGCGCTGCTGCTTTGATGTCGGCGGCTCTTCATGAATCGTCAGGTAACCTTCTTCAACCAGCCGCTCGATCAACTGATTGAGCATCTCCTGAAGTTGTGAGCCTTCATACTTGCCTTCGTTTTCATCGAGCATCTGTTGAACCTGATGCTGCGACAGCAGCCCTTGATCCATCAGCGCCTGCAGCAGCGCGCGCCGCAACGCATCGAGAGAGGTGTCCTGCGGCGCGCGCTCGCGCGTCCAGTAGTAATCGTCGTCGTAGCCGGAATAGAGCAGCGAATCAGACAGGCCTTCCATCAAGTCGCCGAGATTGATCCCGTAAACGTCGAGCCCGTTGAATTTTGAATAGCGAGTGAAACGCATGAAAATTAGCCGCGGACTTGGAGTCAGTACCGGGAGCGGTAGCGACCGGGTCTCAATCTGCGCAAGGTCAAGATGGCCAGTAGGGAGACCCGGTCGCTATCGCTCCCGGTACTGACCTCATTTCCCTTAGCTATACCGTCCTGTCTCCGTCAGATCATCGTAGATCATGCCACGCCGATCCTTCTTTGCTTTCGTCACAGCCGTATATCCGCCCTCTTCGTTACGGCTGATCTTGTTTTCGGCATACAAACCTTCGAGCGCGAATTCGCACGCGGCAACTGTTTGCGCCGAATCGTTGCGATTAAAGTCGAAAGGAATCAACGCTGTGTCGATCAACTCAGGAACGGATTCAAGCAGCAGCATGCACTCCTCCGCCGATGCCGTATCCGCTAATCGCACGTTGTTGCCTTCGTCGAACCACGCCACAGTCTTCGCAAAATCGATTCCCACGAAATACCCCTCGAAGACTTCGCCGGCAGAGCGTTTAATTAAATCTTTAGCGATTCGATTCGCACCAATTTGCTCGCCTTCGTATTCCAATTCCATCTTGCCGGTCATCGAGGGAATCGCGGCGTAGATGTCGGCGATGCGCGGCACGATCATCTCTTCGCCGGTAGTCAACGCGCGGCGCTCAGCGTTGGAAACAACCGTTTCCATCACCGAGATTGGCAGCCGTTGCGAGACCCCGGAGTGTTTGTCGATGCGTTGATCGTCCCGGGCTTCAAAGGCAATCTGTTCGATTGTTTCGCGAATAAAATCGGGAATCAGCAAGCGATCCTTGAAACCGTCGCGCGTGGTCCAGGCTTCCTGCCGAGTGATCTCGACGCCCAGGCTGATCTCCTTCGGATAGTGCGTCATGATCTCCGCGCCAATACGATCCTTTAGCGGCGAGATGATTTTTCCGCGCGCCGTATAGTCTTCGGGATTCGCCGAGAACACCAACATCACATCCAGCGCCAGACGTACCGGATACCCCTTAATTTGCACGTCGCCTTCCTGCATGATATTGAAAAGACCAACCTGAATTTTGCCGGCAAGATCGGGAAGTTCGTTGATCGCAAAGATGCCTCGGTTCGCGCGTGGCAGCAGACCGTAGTGAATCGTCAGCTCATCGCTGAGCAAATGTCCGCCCTTGGCGGCCTTGATCGGATCGACGTCACCGATGATGTCCGCGATGGTCACGTCGGGCGTCGCGAGTTTCTCGACAAAGCGGGCGTCGCGACTGACCCAATCGATGTGCGTCATATCGCCGTGCAACGCGACCATTTGACGACCGTAAGCGCTGATCGGATGAGACGGATCGTCATTGACTTCTGAACCAGCGATGATTGGAATGTATTCGTCAAGCAGATTGGTGAGTTGGCGAATGATGCGGCTTTTCGCCTGTCCTCGCAAGCCGAGCAGAATCAAGTTGTGCCGCGCCAGAATCGCGTTGACTAATTGCGGAACAACGCTCTCCTCATAACCAACGACGCCGGGGAAAAGTTTCTCACGCCGTTTGAGTGTGCAAATCAGATTTGCGCGTATTTCGTCTTTAACCGAACGCGCCCGATACCCATTTTCTTTCAGTTCGCCTAAGTTCCTTGCTCGTTCCATGATCAGGATTTTAACCGAATCGTTACAGAACCGGGAGCGGTAGCGACCGGATCCGGCGGTCAATTGGAGATTTAATAATTTCTTCGAGAGGAAACTCTTTAGGCGCAGGCGGCGTCTCGATCCGGTCGCTACCGCT
>DASYTZ010000205.1:0-3094 GCA_036001745.1 Pyrinomonadaceae bacterium | reverse complement strand
TTCCCATCGCGCTGTGCGGAGTCAGCGTCGCACAAGTCAGGACTGTTGCCGAATACATCGACGAAGTTACGGCGGTCGCGAATCGCGCCGATGTGAAAGCGGCGAACGATTACGTCGATCGTAATCATGACAGCATCCTGCGCGAATGGATCGCGATTACCGAGATTAACGCACCGTCAGGACACGAGCAGCGACGCGCGAGATTTATCGAGACTCTCTTGCGCCAATATCGCCTCGACGTTCATTACGACGCGGCAGGTAACTTAATCGCGGTGCGCAAGGGCACCATCGGAAAGCCGCGAATTGTGTTCGATGCGCACATGGACACTGTTTTTCAGCCGGGCTTGCAAATCAAAGCTGAAATCCGCGAAGGCAAAGTGTACGCGCCGGGAATCGGTGACGATACTCGTAACGTGGAAGCGCTGCTGGCAACCATTCGAGCTTTGAACGCCGCGAAGATCAAGACGAAAGGCGATCTCGTCTTCGTCTTCACAGTCGAAGAAGAGACAAGTTTCAAAGGCGTCAAGGCGTACGTCGAGGCAAACAAGGCTGGGATCGATCAGTACATCGCTCTCGACGGCGGTTACGAAGGTTTCACTTACGCCGGCATCGGGATCAACTGGTACCGCCACCACTTCATCGGCCCGGGCGGTCACACGCGTTCGCAAACTCCGCCGTATTCGGCGACGCTGCCGCTGGCGCGCGCGATCGATCGCATCTATCAATTGAAAGTGCCGACCAATCCTTCTTCGAATCTCAACATCGGGATGCTTGGCGGCTCGGAAGTCGTCAACGCTAAGGCTGCCGACGCGTGGTTCACGGTTGATTTGCGTTCGACTTCGAACGATGTGCTGGCAGATTTGGAGAAACAGATTGCGACAATTCTCGATGAAGAAGCTGCGCGCGTCGGCATGACGGTAAAGACCGATGTCATTTCCAGATCACCCGCAGCGGTGATTCCCGGTCATCGCTACTCATATCTCGTGCGCATGGCGGAAGCCGTGCATCGTGTGATGGGCTTCGAGCCGCCGATCACCAACGCCGGCTCGAACAACTCGAGCGTGGCTTTGCTCGCTGGCATCTCTTCGATTTCCACCGGCGCCGGCCCCTGCGACGGCGCCCACAGCCTTGCCGAAAACTGCGAAATCGAACCGTTTTATAAGGGAATCAAGAAGACACTGCTGTTGGAGTTGGCGCTGGCGGGAGTGGAGTAGCCCTGTAACGAAAGCTTAGGGATTTCGGTTTGAGTGGAAGTTGTACAATGCGGCGGCGAAAGCGGAGTCTTGTTTATGCCTGATTCGGTTCCAATCGTTTCCAGTTTTTTGAAGCGTAATATCGAGATCAAAATCCGACAGCACAATTCGAGTACACAGCATCGCTAAATCCGCGCATCGTTTGAATGACGAGCCCACCGTCAAATAGAACCCCTCGGATGGTTGATCTAAACCGAGAACGCTGGAATGAATTTGCCAGTTCATCTTTGGATATTGTGTTCGATAAAACTCTGTTAGCGTCGTGCGAATCTCGCTGGTTAGCACCGAACTATAGATTTTGTCCGCTTGTTCGACGTCCTCAGATAAATATCTGTTTCCCGTCCAACGCTTAGGATGACGCTTCGGATCCTTCCGATTGGGCCAATGCGTTTGCCTCATATTTTCGATTTTGACTTTTTCCGTCTTACAGAACAGGACTTGAGCTTCAAATTCATCTGGAACATTGAGGCTTTGATTATCATAGAAGCTAATGATCTGCTCGGATGCGCGGAGTTTCTCGGACTCTCCCCACCAAAACATTTTTGCAGCTAGTTCATGGGTTTTGTCATGATGGAGAAGAATTAGGTCAACCAGAATCTCAAACAAGGCGCGACTTCCAACTGCAATAGCTTGAAAATCCAAAGGGTCAGTTAACCTTCTTAAGGTATTCATCCAAACGTACGCTCGCAGCCACAAACGTTTCATACACCCTGTCTTGTAGCCGGTCTCCGGGCTACCCTCGGCTTCACTAATCGCCGGGTAACAAATGGCCATGTAATCCGCCACTATTTCCACGCCATGCAGCAGGCCTGTTGCGAAAGCCTTACTCTCTTCTGTGCCAAGTTCTCTTTTCATGAAGCATCTTAGAACTACACGGCGTGATAAATCTGGCCGACGACCACTAACACTGATTCTTCGTTCAAAGCTTCGAACGCAATTTGCCTTAGTTCATCAGCGTAACGAGCCGCGCGTTCAAAATTGGTCGACAGTGCTACCGGCAAGTCAGTGTAAATTAAGTTGATCCGGTCGGGAGTCTTCACGCCGGCGCGCGAAAGGTAACTTCCGCCGAGCCCGCGCACAATCGTGCAGCCGCCAAATGCGTAAGTAAATTCTTCTTCAAATGACAGAAGCAGATTGCGATAGTGAGGTGCGGGCAGGTCAGGGACGTAGACTTCGACCCTTGCCCGTTCGAGCAGTGGCAAGGAATTGCTCCTTTCGTTTCGAGAACTCCTTCATGCGCTTTAAAGCTTCTTTCTCAGACACTACTGGGCGACGTGGTCGTTCAATCTTGAGTTCCCTAATTGATTTTTCTCTTTTCATTGTCTGAAATATTGGTTCCTTACATATGAATCTGTCAATCAAACTCGCGCCTCGGCTTTTCCTGCTTCGCGCCCACTTTTCCAGCTTCAATTTTCGCCCGCGAATAATTCTCGCCCTTGATCGGTTCGCCGGCCATGCGTCGCAGCATCGCGATTTGGCCGACGTGAGTTAGCGCGTCGGCGATTGGCCCTTGAAACATTCGTTCGCAGCTCGCTGACAGTTCGCCCTTGCCCGCGAGGTAGCGATCAAAGCGCGCCAGGGCCGTGTGAAAGCGTTTCACTTCCTGCTTCCAGGGCTTTGGCTTCGCGTTGTGCCAAGTCTCTTTGCCCTTCGCAATCGACAGCGCCCAATCGAGCAAGTCGCCAATGTGCGCCAGAATCTGCCCAGGCGTGCGCGTGCTCGGCGAAGCTTTGAATGAAGCGAACGATGCGGGCGCGCCGCGCACGGCCTTTGCGCCGCGGTATGCCAGAGTTGCAACTGTGTGTCGCAACATTTCTCGACTTGAATGTTTACTGTCCATG
>DASYTZ010000204.1:0-14265 GCA_036001745.1 Pyrinomonadaceae bacterium | reverse complement strand
ATTACGACTCTGGCAGGCGCGCGTTTGATGATTGCAGCGCCGGGATTCAGCCTGCTTACAGACACGCTGCCCTTTCTGAAGGGATTCACTTTGTTCTTTTGGGCCGCGGGCACCTGGTGGATACCACTACTCTTTATCCTCGGCTTCTGGCGGCACGTCTACAAACGGTTTCCGCTGCGCTACGATCCACAGTATTGGGGCATGGTCTTCCCGCTCGGGATGTACACCGTGTGCACGTTCCAATTATCCAAAGCGATTAACTTTCCGCCGCTGATGGCGATTCCACGCTACTTCATTTACGTCGCGCTGGCGGCGTGGGTGGCGACTTTTGCCGGCCTCGGCTATTCGGTGGCATTTAGATCGAGGGCGAACCGCTGACAGCGACATCGCAGAGCGCCAACCGTTAGCTGCGTGCTGTCGCTCGATCGTGAGAAAGTTTCCATAAGGGTTGCTCACAAATTATGCGGAAAGGAGCGAATTGACGGTTTCGATCGTGGGCGCGTTGCTTGCTCAGTCAGCGAGGCGGGCGTAAACTGCGCACGTGAGTTCTCGTAGGAAGATGTCTAAGGCCCTGGCCATCGCGTTAATGTTTTGGTGCGCCGGGACGGGCTGCATGATGGTCAGCTACGCGCGCGCCGATATGAGCGACATGGAGTCCGCAGCGCGTGCGGCGGATCAGCCGATGGCCTGCATGCATGCCGCGATGGACGCGCACGGGTGCTGCAAAGCGACACACAAGTCCGCGAAGCGAACGAAGGCCGCCCATCATTCGATCGACTTCGCGGGGGCCCAGTTCACGGTTCCTCCAGTTCAAACCGACGCGATGAGTTGCTGTCCACTAACGAGCGGGTTGATCGTGGTTGCGTCTCGTTCGCAATCGAACGACAGCGGCTCGGCTTTAACCGAAACAGATTCTTCCTCTCTCGCTTTATCAAAGTCCGACCATACTCCAGTCGCAGTTCCGCTGCGGCTACCTAATCGAGCGCATTCCTATCTGCTCGATTGTGCCTTCCTAATCTAGAAGTCTGCCTGCAAGACTATTCTTATGTCTAAGGTGTCAGTGTGTTCGCTGATATCCGGTAATAATTTTCTAGACCAGGAGAAACAAGATGAAGAACATTAGAGGTTTTACTCTGGGCCTTGTGCTCGGAGTTGGCATTGCCCTTAGCGGTCTGGCATTCGCACAGAATACGAACGACCAGAACAAGAAAGCAGATTCATGTTGCGCGATGGCGGCATGCTGCTGCAAAGGCGATTCGTGCCCGATGAAGGATTCGAAAGATAAATCCGACAAGCACGAATGCTGTTGTTGTGGCGACTCATGCGAAATGAAGGATATGAAGGACATGAAAATGAAAGACATGAAAGATATGAAGAACAAGCCGTAAATCTACGATTTGGCTTCAGTCTTTTAGTAGGGCGCGGCGCTCATTCAGGCCGCGCCCCTACACCCCGAACTTCAACTATGAAGTGTCTAAGGGAGACGCATCATGAGACTTATTGGTAACGCATTGTGTTTGACGAGCATTGCAGGATTGCTCCTAGTTGGTGTTGTTGATGCAAATCCGCAGCATGACATGTCAAAAATGCCCGGGATGAGCAAGAGCAACTCCAGAGCGCAAAAGAAAAGAACTTCGACTAGAAAGAAAAAACCGGCAAAGAAACACAACATGGCCAGCATGCCAGGCATGAACATGCCCGGAATGAACATGCCGGGAATGCATAAGCACACTCGGCGGAAGAAGCGGACCACGCGACGAAAGCCGTCAACCACAAAACATCAGATGGGCAATATGCCGGGCATGCCCGGAATGAACATGCCGGCAGCCAAAACGTCACCGACGGCTAAACCTTCACCCCAACAGATGAATATGCCTGGAATGAACATGCCGGGAATGCAAATGCCGACCGCGTCTCCGAACCCGCAAGCTTCTCCGCAGCAAAAAATGGAAATGAACATGCCCGGAATGCAGATGCCGCAAGCTTCGCCTTCTCCCGGCGCTCAACCGGCCGCATCTCCACAAATGAATATGCCGAAGATGAATATGCCGATGCCGGGTGCGAGTTCCTCCGCAAGTCCGATGGGTCAAATGCCCGGTATGGACATGGGCGGCAGAAGCGAGAACATGGGTCCGCTGATGGTGATGATAGGAGACGACATGGGGATTCGTGTCGGCTCGAGCGACAAGAACACGATGTCGATGGGTGCGATGGGATCGGGAACGTCATGGCAACCTTCATCCGCGCCGATGCACATGCAGCATTGGAACAAGAATGATTGGCTGCTGATGTTCCATTACAACGTCTTTGTCGATGTAAATCATCAGGGCGGGCCGCGCGGCGTAACTAAATTCGAATCGGCGAACTGGTTCATGCCGATGGCCTTTCACAAGCTGGGAAAAGGAACTCTACAGTTGCGCGGGATGTTCAGCGCTGAGCCTTTCACCTTTCCGCCCGGCGGATCGCCGCTGCTGTTTCAAACCGGCGAGACTTACAAGGGTCAACCGCTGATCGATAAGCAGCATCCGCACGATCTATTCATGGAGCTGTCGGCGCAATACACCCTGCCGCTAGGCGAGCGCGGGACCTGGTTCACTTATTTTGGCTATCCCGGCGAGCCGGCGCTTGGGCCGGTGGCGTTCATGCACCGCGCCTCGGCTTCCGAAAATCCTTCGGCGACGCTGTCGCATCACTTGCAGGACTCGACGCACATCAGTTTTGGCGTGTTGACGACTGGATTCACTTATTGCCGGTTCAAATTGGAAGGCTCGATCTTCAACGGACGTGAGCCGGATGAGAATCGCTACGACTTTGACGCGCACAAGTGGAATTCGCGTTCGGCGCGACTCTGGTTCATGCCGAATAAGAATTGGGCGCTACAGATCAGTCACGGCTTTCTGCGCAGCCCGGAAGCGCAAGAGCCAAACGCGGATATTCGGCGCACGACAGCTTCCGTGCAATACAACGGTCAATTCAATCGCGGCAACTGGGCCGCGGCGATCATTTGGGGTCGCAATCACGTGAGTGAGCCGGGCGAGATTCACAACCTCAACAGCTACACCGCCGAATCAACTGTAAACTTTCTCGACAGGAATTATTTCTACACGCGGCTTGAGCTGGTGGACAAAGACGATCTGCTGCGAGCTTCGGATCGGGCGCTCTTGGGAATCACGCAACCACATCCATCATTCCGCATCGGCGCGTACACTTTCGGCGGCGCGCGTGATATCTGGAACACGGACAAAATCTCGCTTTCGGTCGGGGTCGATGTGACTTTCTATTCGAAGCCGTCGATTCTCGATCAGCTCTACGGCAGCAATCCGGTTTCGTGGAAACTTTTCTTCCGCATTCGCCCGGGGAAAATGGATATGAGCACGCACGGAATGCACGGAAACATGAGTACGAACGAAGAGAAAATGCCGACGGAGCCTTAGAATGAAACTTTAGTGCGCAAAGGAGAACCCCGAATGAACAACAAGCTTCGACTTGGTGCGATCGTGGTGATTATCGCTCTGGCCACCGCGTTCATCATGTTCAATCACATGTCGCTGGCCAACGCGAATGACGAAGCTGCGGTCAGAGACGTGCTCATGAAAAGCGCATTGAGCTTCGAAAACAACGACATGGCGACCGCGACCCAGGTGTGGGTCAACGATGATTCTTTAACGGTGTTCGAAAGCGGTCACGCGAATTACGGCTGGGCTGATTACCGTGACAATCATCTCGGGCCCGAGATGAAAGAGATGCAGAACACCAAGTATTCGTTCAGCGATATGAAGATTCATCTGTCCGGCAACATCGCTTGGGCGACCATGAAATATTCGATCGCCGCCGATGTTGGCGAGGCCGGAAAAACTCGTCACGTCGAAGGCGCGGGTTTGGCAACCGCGGTTCTGGAAAAGCGCGACAGTCAATGGCGCATCGTGCACTGGCACTCGAGCGCGCCGCGCCGGGCTCCAAGTCCGAGCGCTTCCCCGGTGAAGAACCCGTAGCGCGACGCCGTGCGAAATTTTGCCTTGTTCGGCGAGGATTTCCACAGAATTAGTCAGCACACCGCCCAAAAACCCAGTGAAATTGGCGGGCATGATGGTTGCCGATGATTTCGAGCGAAGGGTCCGCCGTTGAAGTCTGCTATGAGGATCTTAAAGGTTGACCCGATTACCAGTTTTCAATACAGTGACAGTTGGCGATGAAGTTGCGACTCGCATCCCTGTTCCTTCTGCTCGTGCTCTTCGGCGGCGCGTTTGCCGGAGTGCCGCTGAGTTTTGGCGAGAGCCAATGCGGCATGGGCGGCCGTGTGGACATGGATTGCTGCAAAGCTGCGCTCGCGCAAAAGACCAAACCGAAGTTCACGCAGCAAGAGGAGCTGTTGTGCGCGCTCAGTTGCGCACAGAACGGAACCACGTTGCCGTCGAGCGTCATGCGTGTCACTCCGCCGGTGCAGACGATTCAGCCGGCGCATCTCGCGTTGACCCAGCCTCTGTCGATTCCGTTTTCAGTATCCATGGCTACAACGCGTACGCACAGTCCGCCCGGTTCGCCACCCACATACCTCCGTAATCTCGCACTTCTGATCTGATTCCAACAAGGCCGTAGTGTGTCTTCTGTCAGTTCGTACAGAACTTCAGAGGTTGGTCTATTCGTGTGCTTTGGCACGCACAAACCTGTTTGGAGGAGCAGATGAAGAAGTCTCTCGTTATGACCATAATCTTGACCGCCGCTCTGGTAATCGTCGTCGCCTGCACAAAATCCACGAACACAGCGTCCACGGGTAAACCGGTCGCTTCGACGACTGTCGACAATCTCACGGCGACGCTTTCTAACAGTACCGGCCAACTCAAACAAGGCCAGCAGGAAGTGACGCTCGCGTTCACTGACTCTTCGGGCAAGTCAGTCGATATTGGCGCCGTGTCGCTGAACTTTCACATGCCGGCGATGGGAAGCATGGCTGCGATGAATGAGGCCGTTACCCTGACGACCACCAGCACGCCAGGCATTTACGGCGGCAAGGTGAACATTCCAATGGCCGGCGAGTGGCAGGGACAACTTGCTTACGAAGGCCCGGCGGGAAAAGGCAAAGCGACGTTTAGCGTGAGGGCGAGGTAAACATTGTCATTCACACCAAGCTTTAACGGTTTCGTTCGCGTCAAAGAAAACCGCTGAAACGGTTAAGCGAACCTTCGACGCAGTGTCGCGCCACCCAGCTAAAGCAGGGTGTGAATGAGATGAACACGAACAATTTCGAACAATGATTCATCGTCTCATCGAATTCAGCATGCGAAATCGCGGTCTGGTGATCGCGATCTATCTCGGGTTCGCGGCCTGGGGTTATTGGGCTTTGCTGCGCACGCCGATCGACGCGATTCCTGATCTCTCTGAGAACCAGGTGATCGTGTTCACTGATTGGACCGGACGCTCGCCGCAGGAAGTTGAGGATCAAGTCACATATCCGTTGGTTACGAACCTGCAAGGGCTGCCCGGCGTGCGCGTCGTCCGCGCGAGCTCTGCGTTTGGCTTCTCGATGGTCAACATCATTTTTGAAGACAACGTCGATCTCTACTGGGCGCGGACGCGGGTCCTCGAACGCCTGAACCTCGTCACGGCGCAATTGCCACAGGGTGTAACTCCCACGCTCGGTCCTGACGCTACCGGCGTGGGGCAAATCTTTTGGTACACACTGGAAAGCGATCAGATGAATTTGCGCGACCTGCGCACTTTGCAGGACTGGTTCGTGCGTTACCAGTTGAACTCAGTGCCGGGCGTGGCGGAAGTCGCCAGTGTCGGCGGGTATGTCCAGCAGTATCAAATCGACGTCGATCCGAACCAGTTGCGCGCGTACGGGCTCCCGCTCTCAATGGTGGTCGAAGCAGTCGAGCGATCAAACAAGAACGTGGGCGGCAACGTCGTCGAGCAGGCGGGACAATGGTCGGTCGTACGCGGCGTCGGCCTGATTCAATCGCCGACGGATGTCGAGAACATCGTTTTGACCGCGCAGAACGGCATTCCGATCTACGTCAAGAACGTCGCGAACGTGAAGCTCGGCAATGCCTTTCGTCAGGGCGCGCTGGACAAGAACGGAAAGGAAGCTGTCGGCGGGGTCGTGATTGCGCGCTACGGCGTTAACACTTTGGAAGTCATCGACGCGATCAAGCAGAAGATCGCGGCGATTCAAAGCGGACTCCCGAAAGGCGTACAGGTTGTTCCTTTTTACGACCGCACCCAACTCATCCAACGAGCCACTCACACTTTGAAACGCACGCTGATTGAAGAACTGCTTCTCGTTACGCTGGCGCACATTATTTTCCTCGCGCACTTCCGTTCGATCCTGATCGTGACGATACCGCTGCCGCTCGCGGTCTTGCTCGCGTTTCTCTTCATGTACTACATGGGCATCAGCTCCAACCTGATGTCGCTCTCGGGCATTGCGATCGCGATCGGCGTCCTGGTTGACGCGGGAATTGTGGTGACGGAGAACGCCTTTCGCTTCATTGAAAAACGGAAAGTCGATCCGAAAGATCGGCCGCTGGTCTGGCGGACGGTTTTGGAATCGACGCGTCTGGTCGGCCGCCCGATCTTCTTTTCGATGGCCATCATTATCCTCGCGTTTATTCCGGTCTTCTCGCTGACTGGGGAAGAGGGCAAGCTGTTCCATCCGCTGGCGTTCACCAAGACCTTTGCGATGGTCGGCGCCACGATCATCGCGGTAACACTCGTGCCCGTGCTTTGCACTCTACTGCTGCGCGGCAAGTTTCACGCGGAGCAGGCGAATCCGGTGATGCGCGCGCTGCATTTTATCTACAGGCCGATCTTGCGATTCGCGTTGAATCATCGAGTGATAACGGTCGCGTTCGCGGGGCTTCTATTCGCGGGCGCGATCTTCCTGGCCTCGGGCATCGGCAAGGAATTCATGCCGCCGTTGAACGAAGGCGATCTGATGTTCATGCCGGTGACCGATCCGGCGATCTCGATTGACGAGGCGTTGAAGATCACGCAGCGGCAGGACGAAATTCTAAAAAGTGTTCCTGAAGTGGAATGGGCGGTGGGCAAAGCCGGTCGCGCCGAAACTTCTACCGATCCGTCGCCCATCAATATGACGGAGACAATCATTCACCTGAAACTACCCGAACAATGGCGCGCGGGACTGACTCGCGAATCGCTGATTGCCGAGCTGGACGAGAAGCTACGCATGCCCGGCGTTACCAACATTTGGACACAGCCGATCAAGAACCGCATCGATATGCTCTCGACCGGCATTCGTTCACAGGTAGGCATCAAGATTTTCGGGAATGATTTGAAGGTACTCGAAGACTTGTCCCGGCGCACGGCCGAAGTTGTTCGAAATGTGCCGGGTGCGAAGGATGTCTATCCCGAACAGATCAGCGGCGCGCCTTACATCGACATAAAGATCAATCGCACCGCCGCAGCGCGCTACGGAATTGACGAGCAAGTCATCAATGACGCAATTGAAAAAGGGATCGGCGAAACCACCCTTTCGGTCACGATCGAAGGGCGGCGTCGCTTTCCCGTGCGCGTGCGCTTCGCGCCTGAATTTCGCGGGAATGTGCAGGCGCTCGGCCAGATTCCCGTTACTTCTCCAACCGGCCAGCCAATTCCTTTGTCGCAGCTAACCGAGATCACCGAAGTCCAGGGGCCATCGATGATCTCCAGCGAAAACGGTTTGCTGCGCGGCACGGTTTTGCTGAATGTGCGCGGACGCGACGTGGGCGGCTTTGTCGACGAAGCGAAAAATGCAATCGCACGCCAGGTGCAGATGCCGACCGGCTATTACGTTGAGTGGAGCGGCGAGTACGAAAACCAGCAACGCGCGCGAAGCCGTCTGCTTCTGGTTGTGCCGATCGTGCTGATTGTGATCTTCGCTTTGCTTTACATCACATATCACTCAGCGCTGGAAGCGGCGCACGTTCTGATGGCCGTGCCATTCGCGCTGACCGGCGGCATTTATCTGCTGTGGGCGCTCGGCTACAACTTTTCGGTCGCGGTTTGGGTGGGCTTCATCGCCCTGTTCGGCACCGCGGTGCAGACGGCCGTAGTGATGGTGATCTATCTGGAAGAAGCGGTCGAGCGAAAGAAGCGCGAAGTCGGTCAATTGAATCGCGCTTCGTTGATTGAAGCAGTGACAGAAGGCGCGCTGTTACGCCTGCGGCCGAAAGTAATGACGGTCTCAACGGTCGTCGCGTCGCTGCTGCCGATTATGTGGAGCACGAGCGCGGGCGCGGAAGTCATGAAGCCGCTCGCGACGCCAGTACTGGGTGGAATGGTTTCGAGCCTGCTGCACGTTTTGGTGGTGACGCCGGTGATCTTTTTCTGGCTGCGCGAGCGGGAGTTGAAGAAGGAAGCGCGCATTGAGAATTGAAATGCGAGTGACGAAACAAATCTCACGCAAAGGCGCAAAGGCGCAAAGGATCGCCAAGTCATCGTGGGCAACGGCGCGCAAGCGCATCTTTGCGTCGCTTTGCGTCTTTGCGCCTTGGCGTGAATCCGTCCCTCCGCGGATTGTGGTCGCATTAACTCTGTTGTCGTTCACGCAACCAATCGCGTTAGCCCAAACTACCACTTTGCAAGAACCGACGACGGCACAAACGTCGACCACTGCCTCTCGTTATCTGGATCAAACAAACGGCATGACCGCCGATGACGCCGTCGCTTACGCGCTTGCTCACAATGCTGAATTGGAAGCGGTGCGCAAAGAGATCGACGCGGCCAGAGCCATGGTCAAACAAGCGCGCTTGCGCGCCAACCCGATGTTGGAAGTCGAAGGTCAGCGGCAAGTACCGCCAGGTCGCGATAACAGCATTATGGCCGGCGTTACGCTACCGCTCGAACGCGGTGGCCGCGTGCCGGCGCGCATCGCGGTTGCTGAACGTGAAGTCGAAGTGCGCGAGCGAGAGGTGGCGAACCGAGAGCGCATGCTGGCCGGCGAAGTGCGCATGAAATTTGGTGAAGCACTGGCGGCAGCGCTGAAACTCTCGTTCACCAATCAACTGGTCGAAGCCAACCAGCAGAGTTTCAATCTGATCGCCGCACGCGTCGTCGAAGGCGCGACGCCACCGCTCGAACAGAACATGGCCCTCGTCGAACTCAATCGGTTGAAATCGATGCGCGAGACTATCGAAAGTAAGGTTGAAGTGGCGCTGCTCGAGCTGCGGAACTTGATCGGCATACCGCCGGAACAGCCGCTGCGTTTGCGGGGCGACTTCGATCACTTAATCGATCAAGTACCGCCGGTCCCAGACGCCACCGCGCAAGCATTGCGCGAACGTCCCGACTTGCAGGGCTTTCGCGCAATTGAGAATCTGGCGGCCGCGCGGATCGAGCAAGCGCGCGCCGAAGGTCGTTGGGATGCCAGCGTGACCGCAGGTTACGAACGAATGCATTCAGGGTTTCCACTCTTCGGCGTTGACGAGCATGGAGGGCTGCAACCGATCGAGAGCAACTTTCATTACCTGAAGTTTGGCGTCTCGATCATGTTGCCTGTGCGCAACAAAAACCAAGGCGCAATCGAAGCCGCGGTCGCGGAATCAGCAGCCGCGAAATCGCGTCGCGAGTTCGCGGAGTTGACTGTCAGGCGCGAGGTTGCTGTCGCATACGCTCAATACGATCGCTCCGTGAAAGCTGAAGAGATCTTTCGTGTTGGCGCGCGCGATCCTGCG
Organism: Pyrinomonadaceae bacterium; assembly: GCA_036001745.1. Lineage (GTDB taxonomy): Bacteria > Acidobacteriota > Blastocatellia > Pyrinomonadales > Pyrinomonadaceae > UBA11740. The sequence goes on along the minus strand of DASYTZ010000204.1, from coordinate 4,594 downwards.
AAGGCAAATTTGGATGTCGTCCGGCAAACCTACGAACTCGGTTCGAAGAGTTTGCTCGATTACATCGCCGAGCAGCGTCGATTCATTGAACTGGAAAACGATTTCATTGACGCGCAGCTCGCAGTTTACAACGCGCGCGTGGAGATTCAGCGCGCAACGGCATCACCGGAGTTGATAAGAAGATGAACGAAGATCCGAATGAAGTTCCCGCACCGACCGAAGCAGCGGGTGACACACCACGCCTGTCGCGTCGCGTTCCAATAGTCGTGGCGATTGTCGCAATAGTGGCCATCGTCGGCACCGTCGCCGTCTGGCTGCTATGGCCGAAGCAAGCCGGCAAACCGGTCGCTGCGCCGCGCACCGTCTCGTTCGACGAATCATCCGAAACATCGACGGCGACGGCGGAACAGAGGTTGACGCTCACGCCCGAGCAACTGCGCAGCGTGCAAACGAAAATCGAAACGGTTGGTGAAGCGCCGGCGGCGGAGGCTGCCAGTCAAATGGCGACGGGCGTCGTGCAAGCAAACAGCTACAAAGAGACGCCAGTCGTGTCGTTGGTGGGCGGAATCGTGCGTAGTGTCAGCGCGGAACTCGGCCAGAATGTGAGACGTGGCCAACGCCTCGCGGTCGTTTTCAGCAATGAGCTTGCTGAAGCGCAATCAAGTTACCTAACGGCGCTCGCTACCCTCGATGAGCATCATCGTCATCATTTGCGCACGGCGAGGCTCGTCGAGATTGGGGCGGCCAGTCGGCAGGAATTGGAAATGGCAACGTCGCAATATCGCGAGGCTGAATCGAATATCGCGAATCTTCGTCAAAAACTGATGTTGCTGGGCATGCCGGCCTCACGAATTGACGCGCTCAAAACAACTTCACAGATCAGTTCGGAGGTTTCAGTGACTTCGCCTTCGTCCGGCACGATCACAAGCCGCACGGCGAACCCCGGCGAAGTGATCGAGGCGAACAAAGAACTGATGCGCGTAACCGATCTGTCAACCGTTTGGGTCGTTGGGCAGGTTTATGAAAAGGATCTGGCCACCGTGCGCGTGGGCAGCGGCGCCAACGTCACCTCGGACGCGTATCCCGGACAAGTCTTTCGCGGTCGCGTGACTTACGTCGATCCGAAAATCGATTCGGCGACGCGAACTGCTCAAGTCCGCATCGAACTCGCGAACCCACGACAGATGTTCAAGATTGGCATGTACGTAAACGTAGCTTTCGGCGCGCTTGGCACAGCAGAAAAAACGGTGGCCGTCGTACCTAAGGCTGCGGTGCAGACAATCAACAATCAGCAGGTGGTTTTCGTTGCGACTGACAAATCGAACGAATTCATCATGCGACCCGTGCGTGTCGGGGCCGAAACCAAAGGATCTTATCCAGTGTTGGACGGATTGAGCGCCGGTGAGCGAGTCGTCACCGACGGAAGTTTTTTGCTGCGCGCTGAATGGTTGAAACAGCACGCTTCTCACTGACGAAGTGGTGGCGCCCACACTTCAGTGGTGCAAGTGCGCCAACTCCGACTTGTCTTTGCTCTCCAGCGCATCCAGCAGCGCGTGCCATTCGTGGTGGCCACGCGCCAGCTTGTAAAAGTCTCCCTCCCTGTCTGAGTTCAAATTGTCCAGCATCTCCTGAGTTTTGCTGTTGTCGATGGCCTTTTCTGCCGCGGCAGACAGCGCGCCGAACGCCTCGTCGTGCGAAGTAATTCCCTTGATCGAAAGCTTCGCGCGTTCGTACGGGAAACGATAATCGGTCGGATATTTCTTCTCTGCCTGTTCGAGCGCAGCGATAATCGTCGCGCGTTCTGCCGGTTGCGCGTTGATGCGTTCTTCCCGCAGACGCTTCCATTCGTTGTCCACGCTATCCGCCGCGATTGCTCGTTCCGCTGGTGTTTCTCCGGCCGATGCCGCAGAGAAGCCATTGGACATCGCTGATTGATTGGGTGTGGACGGTGAATCTGTGTTCGTCGGCGAAGCGGCTGCGGCCGCCCGATGCGACCACACATACCAGCCGCCGAATCCCAGCATGGCAAAGAACAGAACCATGACCAGCCCGAAAAGAACGGGATATCGACTCTGAGTCTCGGGCCTTGTGACCGAGTCCGAAGCGTGTCCATACGCGGATAGCATCGTCAGCGTCGGAACCTCTCTGCCGTTTCCAGAGCGGTTACTGTTGTCGTTTCGCGGCGATGACATAACGCGCGCTGGCAGTGGCTGAGGAGTGATGACTACTTCAGGTGCGCGTATTGAACTGGCCGTTGTTTCATCCGCCTCTTCAAACAATTCCGGAGCAGCGTACCACTCGCGAGTAGACGAAATCTTCGACTCGCGTTGAAACGGAATCGCCGTTGCCGGTTCAGATTTTGACGCGGCGGCGCCGACCGATTCGCGCGCCGCCATAACTGCCGTCGTCGCCGGCTGAACTGGTTCTGGCGAGACAATCGCGCTGCCGCACCCAGTGCAGAACTTCCATTTCGATTCGACCAACTCGCCGCACGTGCGACAGGTTGTCGAGTCGCTCAGTCCTGCGCCGCATGACCCGCAAAACCGGTAATTATCAGGGAAACTGAGATTGCATTGCTGACAGTGCTTCATAACAACTCCTTTCGTTGCCACGTCGCACCCTGTTTCAGACTGTGTTTACCCGATATCGCGGACGGTTTACACGAAATCGGCTTCAGGAGAGATTCACAATCGCACGCGCCGCAAACACAAGACGAAGTCGATCGCTGAAACTGAAAAGAAACTCGTTAAGGCGGCTGCGCTCTTCGGCTCCGCAGGGTGCCAGAGACTGCTGGCAACCGCGGCAGCAATTGGCAGGCCATGCCGCTCAAATAGATGGAGATTTGTGGGTCAGTATTCCAAATTCCCATTGAACATCATGTCTTTGACTTTGAAACGCATGCTCAGCTCAGGGCCGGCGTTCAAGTCCGAAAAGAAAAGGACTTCGTCGGTATCGGTGGTGATAAATGGTTTTCCATCGACCATTCGCGGAAAGATAAATCGGGCGCCCAAGCCATCTTTGCGCGGAGCCTGATACTCCGCGAGGTACACGCGTTTGCCTCCCTTCACAGACAGATAAGTGTCGTTCTTCAAATTAGCCGTGCTCTGCCGGTCGAGCAGCGAGGAGGCCAATCCCATCAGGCTCCCGGATTGGCCGGCTTCGGTCGTGACCGTGACAATAATGTAGTCCGGGAAATCGGCGCTGGCGAGCGCGTCAAGTTGAGTGGCCAACTGTTGGCTGACCTGGCCTTTCTGCATCAATTCGACCAGCCGGCTGGTCGCTTGCCGGATCGGTTTTGAAGAGAAGAAGCGAATGTGAAAGCGCACCTCCGGCACTTCAACCGCTCGGCGCTGATTTGAATCCACGGCGCGTCCTTCGTCGAACATGTGCGACGTGTCGGTGTATGTTTGCGTCTGCCCCCACGGCGAGTTGTTGAGCACGGCCAGCGCCTCTTTCTCAGACCAATCCTTGTAAGGCTTCTTCTGCCATTGGGCCGAAGTGGTAATTGTGAGCGCCAGTGAAATGAACGCAAAGGTGAGTAAGCGACGTGGCATGATGTTCCTCCTTGCATGAACGGGTCAAATTCTAAACCAAACCGGTTGACTTCCGACAGACCCGCTGGAAACTAATCCTAAAACCCGGAGTTGGCAAAGTTGACCGGTGGCGCTCAGATATCGACGCGCCGCAGTCGCAGCGCATTACCGATGACGGAAACCGAACTAAAACTCATGGCGGCGGCGGCGATCATTGGACTAAGCAGGATGCCAAAGAATGGATAGAGCACGCCGGCTGCGATCGGCACGCCAAGGACATTGTAAATAAAAGCCCAGAAGAGGTTCTGTTTGATGTTCCGCATTGTCGCGCGACTCAAGCGCCGCGCGCGAACGATGCCACGCAAGTCGCCTTTGACCAGGGTGACGTCGGCACTTTCCATCGCGACGTCGGTTCCCGTGCCCATCGCGATGCCAACGTGAGCTTGCGCCAGCGCGGGCGCATCGTTAATTCCATCGCCCGCCATCGCGACGATGCGTCCCTCGCCTTGCAATCGCTTGACGATTTCAACCTTCTGTTCCGGAAGCACGCCCGCAATTACTTCATCGACATTCACCTTTTTCGCGACGGCCTCAGCAGTCGTGCGATTGTCGCCAGTGACGATGACGATGCGGATGCCTTCGGCGTGCAGCGTTTGAATCGCTTCAGGTGTTGACGCTTTTATTGGATCGGCGACGCCGAGCACGCCGACCGCACGATCGTTAACGACGACGAACATGGCTGTTTGACCTTCACCACGGAGCTGTTCGGCTTTGTCTGCTAACTCGGCGGCATCTATTTCGAGTTGCTCAATCAGCGCGATATTGCCCAGGGCCACTGAATGCTCCTCGATCCTTCCCCGCACCCCGCGACCGGTAATCGACTCGAATGCGCTCACGTTCGCTAACTTTATTCCGCGCTCTTCGGCGGCGCGAACGATTGCTGCCGCTAACGGATGTTCGCTGGCGCGTTCGAGGCTCGCGGCAAGCCGTAGCAAATCAGCTTCGTTGAGATTGCTTGTCGCCATCACGGAAACCAGCTTGGGTTTGCCTTCGGTAAGGGT
>DASYTZ010000203.1:0-4166 GCA_036001745.1 Pyrinomonadaceae bacterium | reverse complement strand
CTCGATAAACTCTGACCGACGATTTTCGCCACCGGATAAACGATCGACTGCGTCAAGCAGATCTTTTTCGACCTTGATGTGGGCTTCGACTTTCATGTGCAAAGATTAGAACCTCAATACCACGCGGTCGTCAAATCATTTAGCTCCAGGCTTGACGCGAAAGGATCCGGTCTCTCTCAGCCTGATTTTTGACTTCTTTAAGATTAAAGCCACCATCGATGGAGCGCCGCACCTTAAACAACTCCTGATGCAAGTCGTCATTCCCTCGCGAACAAACCCACAAATACTTGACGGTGCGATTCTGCCGAATCCAAAGACACTTGTTGTGGTCGCCACCGCAAGCCTTTTTGGAAAGTAACCTGCCGCCACACTTGTTCATCGCGTTGACTAATTCGTCATGAGCCCCGCGAAGCACCTTCATTTCGCCGCCCATGACAGGTTTCCCAACTTCACGGGGGCCGTCGAAAACTACTAAATCAATAGCGTAAGGATTACTGGCGGCTATGTTCAGCGACGCGTCTGCGTAGAGTGGGCCCTCTAAAAGCATTCGTTCAGAGGGCTGCTGATAGACTTCAACAAGTTCTGTCGCCGCGCACATTTGAATTATGTCTTCAGGTTTATAGAGATATGTCTTGGGACCTTCAAAACAACGCAAAAACTCATGAGTATACGGCTGCCCATTTTTCCTGCGAGCCATCAACGCGCCACCATAGCGCACTGAAGGACAGCCATCCGGTCTGTTCTTCGTTGGCCGACCAATGTGAGGTTCCAACGTAAACAGCGACAACTTGCGATAACCACGCATAAACGATTCGATTTCCCAAGGCCGAATGTTCCATAGTTCGCCTTTGCCGGGCGGCGGCCATGCAAGTTGAAATTCTTTGCCAACGAGTTCGCTCAGTTCTTTGGTCTTTTCGTGACACAACCGCTCCAACTCGTCAAGCCTATGGCATCCCGAGCTGGAATCCATGCCAATCCCTCCGGCCCCGTTGAAATTTCAAAATCCAACAGAGACTCCCAACGCCTCCATCATCGCTGCGCCGATATCTGCAGGTGATTTCACGACGTGAATGCCGGCGTCTTCGAGCGCTTTCATTTTTTCCGCGGCAGTTCCCTTCCCCCCGGCGATAATCGCGCCCGCGTGGCCCATCCGTCGTCCGGGCGGCGCGGTTTGCCCGGCGATGAAGGCGACGATTGGCTTCGTCACGTGGTCTTTCGCGAAAGCCGCGGCTTCTTCTTCGGCAGTGCCGCCGATTTCCCCGATCATCACGATGCCATCGGTCTCTTCATCTTCCTGAAACAGTTTCAAAGCATCAACGTGAGTTGTCCCGACGATCGGATCGCCGCCAATGCCAATCGCCGTCGATTGACCTAAGCCCAGCGACGTCAATTGCCCAACTGCTTCGTAGGTCAACGTTCCCGAACGTGAGACAACTCCCACTCGTCCTTCACGATGAATGTGGCCCGGCATGATTCCAATTTTGCACTTGCCGGGCGAAATTATTCCGGGACAATTGGGCCCAATCAGGCGCGTCGATTTGTCGCGCAAGTATTCCTTCACCTTCACCATGTCGAGCGTCGGAATCCCTTCGGTGATGCAGACAACGACGGGAATTCCCGCGTCCGCAGCTTCCATAATCGCGTCGGCGGCAAACGCCGGCGGCACGTAAATGACCGAAGCGTTCGCGCCTGCTTCTTTGACCGCGTCGGCGACTGTGTTGAAAACTGGAATGGCTTCGTGCGTCGTGCCGCCCTTGCCCGGAGTGACGCCGGCGACGACGTTCGTTCCATAGTCGGCCATCTGCCTCGTGTGAAACGTGCCTTCTTTGCCGGTGATACCTTGCACGACCAGGCGCGTGGATTTATCGACAAGTACACTCATTGAAAACAGAAATCAGATGTCAGAGGTCAGATATCAGAAAAGCAAATTCAAAACGAGCGCGCAGTATAGCAACTGAAAATTCCGAAGCCAAAGTGGGACGTTTGCCGCGAAAAGGATTCTAACTTCAATTCTCTGTGCCTCTGTGAGTCCCCTGTGTCTCTGTGGTTGAGGAGTTGCTCGCATTTGTTCACCACAGAGGCACGGAGTTCGCACTGAGGCACAGAGAAAAACCAAATGAGGACATTACGTTGCTACGCTAGTTCAAATCGCTCGCCGTACTGCGGCACTTCGATCTCCCACCCAAAGCGTTCGCGAATGTGCCGCGCCATCGCATCGGCGGCTTCTGGTTCACCGTGCGTGACGAAAACTTTCTTTGGTGGCGAGGCCATTCCTTCCAGCCAGCGCACAACTTCTTTCCAATCAGCATGCGCTGAGAAGCCGCCAATCTTTTCGATACGGCAGCGCACCGGAATCCATTGACCGAGAACTTTGACTTGCTTTTCGCCATCAGCGACGCGGCGGCCCAGCGTTCCCGCTGCTTGATAGCCGACAAACACCACCGTCGCATTTTCGTCCGGCAACAGACGCAGCGCGTGATGCAGAATGCGCCCGCCATTCATCATTCCCGAGGCGCTGATGATGACGCGGGCGCCTTCCATCCGATTGATGCGCTTTGATTCGTCGCGCGTACTGCATGCCAGCATCGAGTGCGTCTGCATCGGAGTCGGCGTGTGTTTCAAAGCCAGCGCGTATTCCTCGTCCTGTTCCTCCTGGCCTCTAGCGTAAGCGCGTGTCGCCGCGGCGGCCATCGGCGAATCGACGCAGACCGGCAGCACCGGAATGCGTTTTTCATCTTCAAGTTCCCGCATCAGGTAAACGATTTCCTGCGCGCGACCCACGGCGAACGCTGGAATCAAAATCGCGCCACCATGTTGCGCCGCGGCGTTGACGATGCGCTCCAGTGCAGCTTTGGGCTCTTCAGTGTCGTGCAAGCGATCGCCGTAGGTAGATTCAATCAATAGATAATCGCAAGATGGCGGCGCTACCGGATCGCGAATGATTGGCTGATCGTATTTTCCGAGATCACCGGAAAAGAGAACGCGCCGCGCTTCTCCCGAGCCATCGATGTGCACGAGGACCTGGCTCGAACCGAGGATGTGACCCGCAATGCGAAACTCGGCGGTGATGCCCTTGGCGACTGACACGGCCGTTCCATCGTTCCTTACGACCTGAAGCAGCTTTAGTGCTTCTCGCGCATCCTGTTCCGTATAAAGCGGGAGTGCCGGCGTGTGTTTGGTAATCTTGTGACGATTGCGATAGTCGGCTTCCTCTTCCTGAAGCCGCGCGGAATCAGGCAAGAGTATTTGCAGCAAGTCCGCAGTCCCGCGCGAACAATAAACCGGGCCGCGAAACCCATGACGCACAAATCGCGGCAGGTATCCGGTGTGATCGATGTGCGCGTGCGTCAGCAGCACTGCGTCCACTGACGACGCGTCGAACGGCGGCTCCTGCCAGTTGCGATCGCGCAACTCGCGCTGTCCCTGAAACAAACCGCAGTCGATTAACACGCGCGCGCGATCGGACTCGATCAAATATTTAGATCCCGTGACACTTCCGGCAGCACCCCAGAATGAAAGAGATGACATGGGCGTGATCTTAGCTGATCGAGTGTCAGAACCGCGAGCGGTAGCGACCGGATCATCATAGACTTGAGTTGAAACGAGCGTTGCCATTTCTGATTCACACCGGGGCTTTAGCCCGGTGACCTCGCGCGTCGACGATTCTCCAGAAACCGTTTCAAACGGTTTCGGTTTCCAAGCGCGATCGTCGGTCGCCGGGCTAAAGCCGCGGCGTGAATCAGAAAGGTCCAGGCACACTCCGGACTTTTCAGACGCCGCGCTCTCGCTTATCATTCGCGTCCACGGAGAATCATCAATGAAAAACTTTGCCATTCGGCTGACGCTCTCTCTCTTGACCACCCTGGCGATCGGGTATCTGACGAACGCGCCAACGACCTCTGCACTAGTTAGTTCGTCAAAAGCGGCCAAAACGTCTGCGGCGCAATTCAACGATCCGTACTCGGATTTCCGCAACGTCCGCTATTCGAACGCGGGGCTTTTGAGCGAGAAGGACGAAATCAAGCTCGGCACACAACTGCATCGGCAGGTAACGAAGAAGTACAACTTGACTGATGTCGGATTAGAGCGGACGGAACGCATTGGCCAACGTTGTGCGCGAGTCAGCCAGCGGCCGAACCTGCTCTACAAATTTCATGTCGTGCAGA
>DASYTZ010000202.1:0-7200 GCA_036001745.1 Pyrinomonadaceae bacterium | reverse complement strand
AGCTGTCGTCCGCGCGCTGCGCGGTTGTCTTCAGCGCCGCCACGTCCGATCCAGCATCGGGCTCAGTCAAGGCAAACGCGGCGATCGCTTGTCCAGTGCGGGCACGCGCCAGCCAAAAATCGCGCACATGCTCACTGGCGGCGAGGCTAATCGCATACGTGCCCAAGCCCTGCATCACGAACGCGAGATCAGCCAGTGACGACGAGTAGGACAGCGTTTCGCGAATTATGCAGAACGAACGGACGTCGAAAGGCTCACCCGGCGTGGCGACCGCATAACGCAGCAGATCATTTTCGGCGAGCAAGTGAACGTAACCGCGCAGCGATTCTTCCGTCTCTGTTTCATCATCAGCGGCGCGCACCTCGATTTCGCGTTCGGCAAATTCAGCAACGCGCTCTGCCAGCGTGCGATGATCTGCGGAAAAGAATGGGGCTGTGGCGATGAAGGTATCCATTTGTTTTCCCTCTCCCGCTGGGAGAGGGGTAAGGGTGAGGGACTTAGTGCGCTGTAAAACCCTCACCCCAACCCTCCCCCAGCGGGGGAGGGAGCTTAAACTACTCAAACTTCGCGGGGCGCTTCTCTAAAAACGCCGCGTGCGCTTCCTTGAAATCCGGCGTCTGCATACACAAGGCCTGGGCGACAGCTTCAGCTTCCAAAGCCGAATCAAATCCCATGTGCATCTCGCGATTCAGCAGCTCTTTCGTCTTTGCGATTCCCAGTGCCGGTCCGCGCGCGAGCTTCTCAGCAAATTCACGCGTCGCAGTTTCAAGCTGGTCGCGCAGCACGACGCGATTGTACAGACCGATTGTTTCGGCTTCTTTCGCGTCGATGAAATCACCGGTCATCAACAGCTCAGTCGCTTTCGCCAAGCCGACCACACGCGGCAGGAGATAAGTCGCGCCCATGTCCGTGCCGGCGAGTCCGACCTTGACGAAAATGAAAGCAATCTTTGCCTCTTCAGCCGCGATGCGAATGTCGGAAGCGAGAGCGATGCATGCCCCTGCGCCGGCCACTGTGCCATTGAGACTCGCGATAATTGGCTTCGGCAGCGCTCGCATGTTTCGGATTAACTCGCACGTCAACCGCGTGAATTCCAACAACCCTTCAGCGTCACGTCCTTGCAGCTCGCCGATAATGTCAATTACATCGCCGCCGGAGCAGAACGCGCGACCTGCGCCGGTGATTACGACGACGCGCACGTCCTTTTCGTCGCGCAGCTTCGCGATGAAATCTGTCAGCTCGTGGTAGACCTCAAATGTAATCGCGTTCAGACGCTCCGGACGATTCAAAGTGATTGTGCCGATACCGTCGCGTTGTTCGTAGAGAAATGATTTCGGATTGATCATCGGTGTACCGCAAATTGTTAATTTGCGATCTTGTTTTCCTGTTCAGAACACGCAAGTTAACAACTTGCGCTACAAAACAGCCGTTCCTTCAATCTCGATCTTCGCGTCGTCTTCGAACAAGCTGCTGACTTCAACCAGAGCCATCGCTGGAAAATGTTTTCCCATGCGTGCGCGATAACGTCGGCCGATTTCTTCCAGGCAGCGCCGGTATTCATCAACGTCGGTAACGTAGATCACCAACCGCGCAATTTGCTCCGGCTTACCACCCGCCGCTTCGACTACCGCAATGACATTGGCCAACGCACGGTCGAATTGCCTAACAAGATTGTCATCGACGATTTCTTGTTGCTCGTTCCACGCGACTTGCCCGGCAATGAAAAGCAGACGGCCGCCGGGCTCAGTCAACACGCCATTCGCATAGCCACGCGGCGCGCCGAGAGATTCAGGATTGATGATTTCGAAGCTCACTTTTGTTGAGCAATCTCGAGTTGATTTCCGCCCGGATCGCGCACATAAAACCGCGGGACGCCCGGATTCGGGCGGGCGTCGGGAATAATTTCTACGCCGGCTTCGCGAAACCTCTTTTCCGCGGCGGCTAAATCCGAAACCGTGAAACACACGTGGCGTGAGCTCAGTTGCCCATGTTCTTTGTCTTCGATCGATAAATGCAATTGGGTCTCGCCGATTTCATACCAGGCGCCGCTTTGGCGCGAAGTCGCCGGCTTTGGAATTTGCTTCAGCCCGAGTATCACACCGTAGAAATGTTTTGTCGCGGTCTCAAGTTCCAGCGGAACAGTTACGTTGACATGATGCAATGCTGTGACCATTACGCGAGCTTGAAGTTCGGGTTTTCGATCACCCCGAGAATATTTCCAAACGGATCTTTGACTGTTCCGACTTTGATTCCTTCACCAACGTCCTGCACCGGTTCATGAGCACTGGCACCCAATTCAATCAATGTTCGGAAAGCGGCCTGCGCATCTTCCACGCCCCAATAGGCGACCGCGCCATCAGCTCTTTCCCCGACAGATGGATTTTCATCAGGTTGCAACCCAAGCTCGTAGCCTCCGACGTTGTATCCAACATAGAAAGGCTGGTCGAAATAAGGTTCGACGCCGAGCACTTTGGTGTACCAATCTCTGCCTTTCGCAATATCGTTAACGTGATAGATGGCTGTGCGTAATCCCAGGAACATCTCTTCCTCCATTCGGGACGAGTTCGCGATCATTCTGCGCACGTGACCCGCTTGCTACCGCGACGAGCCGCGGTTCTGTAACCGCGCGCTGAACTCAACCAACCTATTTTTCGGCACGCTTAGAGATTCCCAATCGCTCGACTTGAAATGCTTCGCCAGATAAACAATCTGGCCCACGTGATAGGCGTAGTGCGCGAGCTGACGATTGATGGCCTGCACGATCGTATGATCCTGGCCGCGAATTCTGACGGTGCGCATCAGATCGTCAGGCGTCAGCGGCCCAATTGCGTCGAACGTGCAGCGCCAACCCTTTTCCCAATAAGCGAGCATCTCGTCCTTCGTGGTTTCCGGCAGCATCACGAATTCCATGTCGCGATCGCGCTCGGGCTTCTCGCCGTCAGTCGTCAGGAATTCTGTCCAGCGCGAGAGCATGTTGCCCACCATGTGCTTCATGTTGACGGCGATGCTGTTCGATTCTTCATCGATTGTGCGAAAGAAATCTTTGTCGCTGATTTGCGCGAACGCGCGCTCCGCGAGTTCTTTGTAGTAGCGAAAGGTGTAAAGCGCATCTTCGAGATAATGTTGGCCGAGTTGATCGTTCATCGCTTTAACCACAGAGGACACAGAGAAGGATTGGCCTCAGTTTTGGTTCAGTGCTGCGCGAATCTCGTTGGCGACGTCAGTTCGCATTATCGCGCGCTGTTCGCCGCTGCGCATGTCTTTGATCGCAACTTCACCACGCGCCCGTTCGTCGTCACCAGCGATCGCAACGAATGGAATACCGCGCGATGATGCGTATCTGAATTGCTTCGCCAGCTTGTCGGCTTCCGGATACAAATCAACGCGCAGCCCACGGCTTCTTAGTTCAGTCGCCAGCGCAATCGCATCCGCGATCGAATCTTCGTTCCAGATCGTCACCATTACATCAGCCGGCGACGACACGAGTGCTGGCGGAAACATTTCGCGCTCGGTCATCACCACGATGATTCGTTCGAGTCCGAGCGAGAAACCGCACGCCGGCACGTTCTTGCCCAAAAACATCCCGACGAGATCGTCATAACGCCCGCCACCACCAAGACTGCCGGAAAGATCAGCCACGTTGATTTCGATGATCGCGCCGGTGTAGTAAGCCAAACCGCGCGCCAGCGTCGGATCGAGTTTTATTCTGTGATCGAACCGGCCGGCTTTCGCGAATTGCAAAATCTGCCGCAGGTCGTCAACGCCGCTCGCGCCAACTTCATGTGAGCCGATGAACTCAACCAAACGCCCCAGCAGGTCAGCATTGTAAGCCGCTCGCGCATCGTTCGCTTCGCCCAAGTCAACCAAATCAAGGGCGCGCTGCGCACCCGCGAGTCCTTCGAAGAACCGCATCAGCTTCACGGCCGATTCATCGACGATTCCGCGTTCTTGCAGATCACGCGCGACACCTTCGGGACCCGCTTTCTCCATTTTGTCGAGCGCGACCAAAGCGTCATCGTGTTTTTCACGCGCAATACCTGCCTGATCGAGAATGCCAGTCAAAACCTGTCGATGATTCAGACGAATCGTGAAGTCATTGAAGCCTAGCTCCACGAGGGCATCGGTCGCTGCTGCGATCAGTTCAGCCTCAACAATCATCGAACGCGAGCCGAGCACGTCAACGTCACATTGATAGAATTCGCGAAAGCGCCCACGCGCCGGACGATCCGCCCGCCACACGGGCTGAATTTGATAGCGCTTAAAGAATCTTGGCAGCTCGTTTTGATATTGCGCGACGACCCGAGCGAGCGGGACGGTCAAATCGTAACGAAGCGCGAGATCGGCCTCACCGGTCTTCTCATGTTCGCCGCGCTTGAGAATTTTGAAAATGAGTTGATTGCCTTCTTCGCCGTACTTGCCCAGTAGCGTCTCGATATTTTCGACGGCGGGTGTTTCCAGCGGCTCGAAACCATAGCGCTCGTAAACCTGTTTTATGACAGCGATGACGTATTCGCGTTTGCGCACGTCGGCGGGCAAGAAGTCGCGCATGCCGCGCGCTGGTTGGGTCTTCGGTGAAGGCATTAGCGCGCCATGATAACAAACTATCCGCTGATTACGCAGATTACCCAGAACGGAAACATTAGCCACAAAAAGGCACAAAAGGCTCAAAGAAAGCGGCATATGCAGAGAGCGAGGCGCGTCTCGTAGTCACGCCCGTGGCTTGCGGATTTCTTTTTCTGCTTCTTGTGCCTTTTTGTGGCTTCCATCTCTCGCTTCGTCCTAATCTGTGAAATCTGCGTAGTCTGCGGATACTCTTCTTGATTCGTTGTAACTTTCCGCGTATAAGCTGCGTCATTCCAGGAAACGCCGTTTGGCTTTCGAAGCCGGGTGGCCAGTTCCAATTCCAGATTCGAATAGGAGTGCACCAATGATCCGTCGCCAACTCGCCGCTCTAGTTCTGCTTTTAGCGCTACTTGCGCCGTACGCTGCTTTAGCTCAACAGCCGCAACCGCAACAACCGCAGCTCGATCCAAATGATCCGATCGCAAAGATTCGCGATGAAGGGTTGAATCGATCGCAAGTGATGCAGACCCTTTCCTATCTCAGCGATGTAATCGGCCCGCGGCTGACTGCGTCGCCGAACATGAAGCGCGCCAACGAATGGACGCGCGATACGCTCACGAAGTGGGGATTGCAGAACGGGCACCTCGAAGCCTGGGGTCCGTTCGGTCGCGGCTGGTCTTTGAAGCGTTTCAGCGCGCAAGTGATCGAGCCGCAGGGCATTCCCGTGATTGCTTACCCGAAGGCTTGGTCGCCTTCGATCGAAGTAGTGAGCGAGACAGCGGTTGCGCCGAGCAAAAAGAAGAACGCTCCGATGGTCGCGACCGAGCCAAGTCACACTCTGACGGCAGAAGTCGTTCTATTTGACGCGAAAGACGAAGCCGACCTGGCGCGCTTCAAAGGGCAGCTGAAAGGCAAGATCGTCCTGACGGCGCCCATGCGCGAAGTGAAAGCGCATTTCGAGCCATTAGGCACGCGCCGCGACGAAAAGAATTTGCTGACCTTGGCTGATGCGCCGTTGCCCCGGCCGCAAGGTCGCGGCGGATTTGGCGGCAATCGCAACGCCGACTTCATCGCGCTTCAGCAGTTCAACGCCAAGAAGCTTCAGTTCTTCCAGGATGAAGGCGCTGCCGTTCTGATCGATCCGGGTCGTGGCGATGGGGGAACGATCTTCGTGCAGCAGGCTGCGGTGCCGCAGCCGTTTCAGCCGCCCACCTTCGGCGCGCCCGCGCCAAACGCGCCGCGCCGCATCAATGCTTACGACAAGGACGCGCCAAAATTCGCGCCGCAGATCGTCATGGCGGTTGAGCATTACAATCGCATCGCGCGGATGATTCAGGCCGGCGAGAAAGTGAAGATGGCCATCGAGCTTGCCGTCGAATTTCAGGATCAGGATCTCAACGGCTATAACACAGTGGCTGAGATTCCCGGCAGCGATCCAACTTTGAAAGACGAGATCGTGATGCTGGGCGGTCACATGGATTCATGGCACGCCGGCACTGGCGCGACTGACAATGGCGCCGGTGTGGCCGTCGCGATGGAAGCGGTGCGCATAATTCAAACGCTCGGCTTGAAACCGAAGCGCACGATTCGCATAGCTCTGTGGACCGGAGAAGAAGAGGGTCTGCTTGGATCGCGCGCGTATGTGGCGCAGCACTTTGGAAAGATGGAAACGCCGGCGACGACGGCTGGTAACGGTGATGGCACGACACCGCCCGCGCCGGTGCTGGTGAAGGGACCGGAGTATGACAAGCTGGCGGGCTACTTCAATCTCGATAACGGCACAGGAAAAATTCGCGGCGTGTATTTGCAGGCCAACGAACCCATCGCGTCACTATTTCGGCAATGGCTAATGCCCTTCCGCGATCTGGGAGCAGCAACACTTTCGCTCTCGAACACCGGCGGCACGGATCACCTTTCGTTCGACGGCATCGGCTTGCCCGGCTTCCAATTCATTCAGGACGAGATTGAATACGACACGCGCACGCATCACTCGAACATGGACGTCTTCGATCGCGTTCAAGGCGATGACATGAAACAGGCCGCGACGATCATGGCTGCGTTCGTTTACAACACCGCGATGCGGGACGAAAAGCTGCCGAAGAAGCCGATGGCACGATAAGGCAAAAGGAAAAAGTAAAAAGGCAAAAGGGTGAGAGTCTTTCACGACTCTGACCCTTTTGTGTTATCTAGTTCAAAGCCGATGGCCCACTTGTTGGAAGTCAAGAACCTGAAAACTCATTTTCCCACGCGCGCTGGCATCGTGCGCGCGGTCGACGACGTCAGCTTTTACATAGATCGCGGCGAGTTGCTGGGTCTGGTGGGCGAAAGCGGCTGCGGCAAGTCGATGACGGCGCTGTCCATCATGCGTCTGATCGCGCCACCGGGAAAGATTGTTGGCGGCGAGATTCTCTTCGACGGGCGCGACTTGTTGAAGTTATCGAATCGCGAGATGCGGGACGTGCGGGGCGATGACATCGCGATGATCTTTCAGGATCCGATGACGTCGCTGAATCCGGTGTTCACCGTGGGCGAACAAATAGCCGAGGCGCTTCGCCTACACCGAGGATTGTCACGCAAGGCCGCGCGCACGGCGGCGGTCGATGCGATGCGCGAAGTCTCGATTCCTGATCCGGAAAC
>DASYTZ010000201.1:0-11461 GCA_036001745.1 Pyrinomonadaceae bacterium | reverse complement strand
TCAGTCAACGTCGGATTGCGCAAGGCGCTGGATCTTTACGCCAACCTGCGGCCGATTCGCGCGCTGCCGAACATTCCCTGCCGCAATCCAAATCTCGATATTGTCGTAGTGCGCGAGAACACAGAGAGTTTGTATTCAGGTCTCGAACACGAAGTGGTGCCGGGCGTGGTCGAAAGCCTGAAGATCATCACGGAAAAGGCTTCCACGCGCATCGCGAAATTCGCATTCGCCTTTGCGCGCGCGGAAAAGCGAAAGAAGATCACGGCCGTTCACAAAGCCAACATCATGAAGATGTCGGACGGCCTGTTTTTGAAGTGTTTCGAAAAAGTCGCAAAGACTAATCCCGAGATCGAAACTCAAAATATGATCGTGGACAACGCATCGATGCAGTTGGTGATGCGGCCAGAGCAGTTCGACATTCTGCTTTGTGAAAACCTTTACGGCGACATCGTTTCGGATTTGTGCGCGGGTTTGATTGGCGGTCTGGGTTTGGTTCCGGGCGCGAACATTGGGGAAAAGGGTGCAGTGTTCGAAGCCGTTCACGGTTCAGCTCCGGACATCGCCGGCAAAGGCATCGCGAATCCGACAGCGCTGCTACAGTCGGCAATCCTGATGCTCCATCACATCGAAGAGCGCGGTGCGGCTGACAAAATCGAGCGCGCCATGCTGAGAGTTTTCGAGGAAGGCAAAGTCCGCACTCGCGACGTTGGCGGGACGGCAACGACGAATGAATTCGCCGACGCTATCATTTCACGAATCGAATAAGTTTCCTTCATCCCAGATGCCACGAATCGTTTCGTTCCTTCCTTCCGCCACTGAGATGGCTTGCGCGCTCGGGCTTGAAGATTCTCTGATCGGCGTCACGCATGAATGCGATTATCCTCCCGCGGTAAAAAGCAAAACCGTCGTCGTGCGCAACGTCCTCCCGCTCGAGACGATGACGCAGGGCGAGATTGATCGCGCGGTGGCAGAGCGGATGCGCGACGGCCAAAGTCTTTATCAAATCGATGAAAAGCTTTTAGCCTCACTCGCTCCTGATTTAATTCTCACGCAAAACCTTTGTCAGGTGTGCGCGCCGTCGGGCAATGAAGTTTCGCAGGTGCTGAAGGCGCTGCCGCATAAGCCTGAGATTCTCTGGATGACGCCGCAGTCTCTTTCCGAGATTTTCGATAACCTGCGCGACCTTGGCACGGCTGTCGGGCAGACGAAGAGAGCTGAGGAACTTATCGCTGACTGCCGGGCACGATTGGAAAAGTTGAAATCGGAAACGTCCGGCCTGGGGCATCGTCCGCGAGTCTTTTGCATGGAGTGGCTCGATCCGGTCTACGCTTGCGGCCATTGGGTGCCCGAGATGGTAAGGATTGCCGGCGGTACGGACGAAATCGGATCGGACGGCGGCGAGTCAGTGCGAGTTAGGTGGGAGCATCTGGCTGAATGGGCGCCGGAAGTTCTCGTCATGATGCCGTGCGGATTCAATCTTCAGCAGACGATGAAACAGGTCTGGCAACACTTCGGTCCGTACTCTTCCTTTGCCTCAGAAGATCGCGCCGCGTTCTTCAATCTTCCGGCGGTGCGCCAGGACCGGGTTTACGCCGTCGATGCCAATTCATATTTTGCGCGGCCTGGCCCGCGCGTCGTTGACGGCGCCGAGTTGTTGGCGCACTTGATACATCCCGAGAAGTTTTCCTGGAATGGTCCCGCTGATGCCTATCTGAAAGTCGACCTCGACTTATTGAAAGGATCTTTTGCTGAAGATCGAGATTACTATCGCGACGGCGAAGCCATCGTGTTCACGGCGAGTTACTTGCAGCGTCGAGGCTATTGCTGTGGCAGCGGTTGCCGCCATTGTCCCTATTAACACGCCTTTCTAAATTTCTGAACATGTTCGCGCCAAAGACTTTCATACCAGCGAAATTACCTTGGTTCATCGCGGTTGGCCTCGTCTTTGCCGCTTCATGCACCAGACCGAGCGAACACAAGTCCTTAGTCGCGCCACCGCCGGCTACTTCATCTGCGGATCAAACTCTTACCGGGCGCGTCGTCTCAATTGCTGACGGAGACACAGTCACCGTGCTTGGTGCTGATAACGCGCAATCCCGGATTCGTTTGTCAGGCATTGATGCTCCCGAATCGCATCAGGCGTTTGGGACGCAGGCAAAGAAAAATCTGTCGGAGCTAGTCTTTGGCAAGGACGTCACGGTCATTTACCAGAAGACTGATCAGTACGGAAGGCTGGTGGGAAAGATAATCGTTGAGGGAAAAGACGTGAACCTTGCGCAGGTCAAGGCCGGCATGGCCTGGCATTACAAGGAATATCAGCGAGAGCAAACGCCCGAAGATCGCGAGCTTTACGCCCGAGCCGAAGAGGAGGCCCGGGCGCAGCATCGCGGATTGTGGCAAGACTCAAATCCCGTCGAGCCCAGCCAATTCCGACGCGAACAGCGCGAAGAACGTCGCAGCAAATCAGCGACCGAAAACTGAACAGACGCTATTGCGTGTTGGCGTTCGCGTTTGCGGGTTTAGCCGCGGGGCGTCTCCTCGGTGTTTTCAACTCGACGAGAATCACATCCATATCGCTATCGCTCGCGTTCTCCGGGTTGTGCCGGCCCGCGGCCGTCCACATCGCCTGACCCGCAACCATGTCCACCTCCGTGTGCTTGCCGTTTGGCAGCCAAAAGATGACCTTGCCCGATGTCAGCGGAATCGCGACACTATTCGGATGGTAGTGCATTTTTGATTTTTCGTGCGGCCCATAGTGGATCTTCAACACGCGAACCTGCGCGTTGTTGATGGCGACTTTGTAGTGGTCGGGATCGACTTTCACTGGATCCTGCGCCAACGCGGGAACGGCGCAAGCAAACAGAAACAAACACAAGTACAATACTCTATGCATAAGGTCTCCTCCTGATTGTTTGGGTAATAGCGCGGTACTTCTATGCGAAGTGCGACGGGAAGTCAATGGTTTTGCATGAAGAATAATGGGTGCAAAGACGCAGACTTTGCGGCGTTGGTGGCTGAAGCAGCAGCGTGTGTTCGCTGTCCCGCGATGTGCGATCGCGCCGCAGTGTTGAGTGAACTTAATGGAGACGTTGACGCGCGCGTGCTGTTCATCGGCGAAGCTCCGGGGCGCAAAGGAGCAGACCGCACGCGCGTTCCGTTCTCAGGTGATCAGTCGGGAAGAAACTTCGATCGGTTTCTGGCCTCGATTGATTTGAAGCGTTCACAAATTTTCATCACCAGCGCGGCGTTGTGTAATCCGCGGACGGCATCAGGCGCGAATCGGCGGCCAACATCGCGGGAGTTGAATAACTGCTCGGAGTTTTTGCGGCGAACAATCGAATTGGTTGATCCGCCGGTAATCGTGACGTTGGGCGGCGTCGCGCTTGAAGCGCTTAAGTCAATTCACGAACATCAATTCACACTGAGAAATGACGCGGCAAAAGTGCGTCACTGGAATGGGCGAACATTGATCCCGCTTTATCATCCGAGCCCACAGGTTTTGATTACCCGTCGCAATGAGAAGGTGCAGTTGCGGGATTACAGAGTTGTGGGCCGGGCGATGAACCAAACCGCCGAGCCTGTGATTTTTCCGAAATCCAAAGTAGTATCGCAAATCCTCAAATAGGCAAACCGCTATGGCCGAGAAAGATTCTAAAACTAATTCAATCGAGACTCGATGCACCGAAGACGAGAAGGAAGCAATAAGTTTGTCCAAGGCGGTGATTGAACACCTCTCTAAGGAAATACAGACCAGCACCACTAACATAATGTTGCATCGATCAAAGATCGCCTTCGCGGTGTATCTGGGGCCATATTTACTTCTAATCGCCGGTGTTGCCGCGGCGACGAAGGGTCTGAATATTTCGCCGCACCTGGGCAAAGGCGGTATCGCTGCCATTGTTGGGGGCTGCCTCTGTTTCTTGGTACTGGGTTACATGAACGCAAGAATTGAGCGGCAGGCATGGGAACAATGTAACAAATGGCGACGGGTCATCGCGGAAATTCAGAGAAATCCATCGAAAGAACTTGAGGGCGCAGATCTCGCTGACAAGCTCTACGAGAGTTGGAGGTCGCAACTTGTTTACGTTGTCGCTTATGCTGTGCTTCTAGCCTCGTTCATCATGAGCATCATTATTATTATCAAACTACGTGGCGCCTGAGGTCGTTGAACTCGCCTGAAAACAATATTATCCTCCGGGAGACTACTCGCTAGGAACCCACCCAGCGCGATTGTGCCGAGGAACTCGTCCCAAAGTGATTAACTCGGACCAACTAGCTGATTATTCCCTCGTGCGTGACGGCGGCGCAGGGCTAATCGATCTTTCATCGCGAGGCCGCATTCTTGTGAGCGGCGCAGAGGCCGTGCTGTTTCTTAACGGCCTAATCACGAACGACATGAAGTCGTTGGCCGCAAACGCTTGGATGCCCGCGGCGTTTGCGAATGTGCAGGGACGTTTGCTGGCCGCAGTGCGCATCATTCACCGTCAGGACGGGTTTTTGATCGACACTGAAAGCGAGACGCGCGACGCCGTCATTAAACTGGTCGAACGGTTCACGCTCGCGGGTGATTTCAAAGTGACGGATCTGAGCACTGAAATGGCGCTGCTCTCAGTGCAGGGAGCGAAAGCGGCCGATGTCGTTCGATCTGTTCTGGGCGAAGACACCGACCATCTCCAGCGTCACAGTGCAGCCACTGCACAGTTTGAAAGCGTCGCGGTCACAGTCATTCGGGACACGCACACGGCAGAAGATGGTTTCGATTTGTTCGTTGAAGCGAGTGCGGGAGCGAAGCTTCGCGACGCGTTGACGAATGCAGGGGCAACATCGGTAGGCGAAGACACGCTCGAAACATTCCGCATCGAAGCCGGCATTGCGCGTTATGGCGTCGACATGGATGAAAACAACGTCGTGACGGAAACAAATCTCGACGATGCGGTGAGCTTCACGAAAGGTTGTTATATCGGTCAGGAGATTATTGTTCGCATCAAACATCGCGGTCACGTAGCGAAGAAACTCGCGGGGGTAGTTCTCGACAAGGCGACGCCGGCGCCGCGAAACTCAAAAATCATCTCGAATGACGAAAAAGAAATTGGGCGCGTCACATCATCGACCTTCTCGCCGCGTTTGAATCGCGCGATTGCGCTGGGTTATGTGAAATATGATTACCTCGCGCCGGGAACTCGGATTAGAGTTTCCTCGGACGTTGGTTCAATTGATGGTGAAGTCAGCGCGCTGCCGTTCGTGAAAGGAAGTTGGTATGAAGCTCCGTAGGGGCGACATTCGGTTCTGAGAAAGATACTTCGCTCCTACGGGGCTTTCCGATTCAGCAAAGGGACATCGGTTCTACAAATATTTCGTCCCTCCGGGACTTAAGAAAATGTCTGGCAATGACCATCAAGACGCCGAGGTTAACACTAACGAGCCTGATAAAGCCGAGCTCGCCCACTCAATCATCGAATCGCTGGTCGATCACACGCGCGTCGTCAGCGATCTGATTGCATTGATGGCGCAGGCGCTTGACGAAGAAACCACGAAAGCTCTGACGCTAACGCCGCAGTGGCAAGCCTACTTGGAAAGCCGCCGCAGGATGGAGCAGACGCGCGAAGAGGTTGATATGTTCGCCGAGGCGCTGAAGAAGGAGCAAAGCGAATGAGCCACAGATGAACACGGATTTTCACAGATAGTAAGCGGTCTGATCCGTAGAATCTGTGTTCATCTGTGGCCGATTCTAGCGAATGATCATCACAACTTTTCGCTCCCGCCCGCCGTCGAACTCGCACAGAAAGATTCCCTGCCAGCGGCCAAGCAGAAGTTTTCCATCGGCAAACGGAACGGTAACTGTCGAACCGACTAAGCTCGCTTTGATGTGGGCGTCAGAGTTTTCTTCGCCGTGGCGAAAGCCCATGCCGTGTTGCGGAATCAACGTGCGGAATGCGTGCAGCATGTCATGTGGGACATCGGGATCGGCGTTTTCATTGACGGTGAGACCCGCGGTCGTGTGCTGCACATAGAGAACGACCACGCCTTCTTTCGCGTCTGATTCTTTCAGTTTTTCCTGGACCTGATCAGTGAACTCAACGAGTTCTTCGCGCTGATGCGAGCGAACCTTGAGAATGAACATGCGAACATTATAGTCGCTTTTCTTTTTTCTTTAATTAGACGCGGGCGGAAGCAATTTTCATCTAGCACTCCACTTGCTGCCATCCTTGAAGATCACCTCCTTCAAAGACATTTCAGCTTTTTCGGTTCCGGGATCCAGCGCAGTCTGATCTTCATAAGTCTTTCCCCTCTCGATCGGCTTCCGAGTTGAACCAACCATGTTCTGCCAAATGATGGTTGTATCGTCCACGACTTTTCCTTTGCCGTCTGTTTCTTTCAATCCAAGGTGGACCTCGTCGATTGGCTTGTCCGTGTTTACCTTGATCTTGTACGAGACGTTAACTCTGTCGGACGACATGCCAAGATTCGTGAATTCCACCGGCGCGCTTGAGTTTGCCGCGCCAGTGTCCATTGCCTTTTCAACTTTCGCTTCGCCGGCTTGATTTGACGGCGATGAGTTCTGACTTGTTCTGACTTCGGTCCTGTTGGAACAGCCGCTAAGCAACACGATCGCCACCAGAAGCATTGTCACTCTCATGATTTTCCTCCTTTACCAAACCTACGGAACCACAAATCCGGTCAGCGGATTTCCAAAGAACGCATCGGTTTTGTAAGCGTTGCGGTCCCATGGGCCGTCCTGATCGCCGATGATCTGGGCCGGAACCAGGACACGAAGTGTGCCCACGTTGTTCTGTTTGACGATCCCGTTATCGGTGATCTTGTAATCCGATCCAAAGGCGAATTTTGCCGTGCGGGCGAGTCTCCCGTTTTGCAGCACCTTGATTTCGTATTCACCGGCATTCTTATACATCGGAAAATGATCCTGAGGCACAAGCGATAGATCCTTGGCCCACAGCAACGCCTTTGAGAAAGTGAATACGCTGCGGCAATAAGCGTTAGGCGAATCCTGGTTCGACTCAGGAGTATTCAGAACCTCGCAGACCGCGCTTTCGGGTATCGCTTCCGCAACCATCTGGCCCTGGTAGTAGAGATAAGCCGCATACTTGCTGTACACCACACCCTTGTTGGTGCCTCTAAACGAGAAAGCCGCCATCAAGTGCGAGCTGCTCAATTCCGGAATGGTGCGGCCATAGTAATTCAGTGGGCCCGCATACTCCCAGTTGTAAACCCATTCGTCGTAAACGTAGGCGATCGGCAGTGTCCAATCGTAATTGATGTAATAGACAAAGTTGTTTTTGAACTTGGGCAGATCGACCACGCCCTCGTGAAACTTCTCGACCTTGAACTTTCCGGAAAGTAGGGTCGCGCTCTTGCCTTCCAGTTCATTCTTGAGATTGATCTTGAAATCCACCGGTCCGGTATAAGTTACCACCTGGTCGTCGGGCGGGTTTTGACCGCAATCTCTAACTCCCATCCAGCCAGCGCCAGCCTCTTCTACCTGACAGTCGAACTTCCAAGTTTTGCCCGGCAAGCTGTACTCGACGGAAAGCGCGCCGCCCGGGCTGAATGGACCATTGACCCTAAAATTGATGACCGGCGTCCAGCTCCATGTCTCGGGGTCACCTTTGTAACCCTTGTGAACTTGCAGCCTTACTTGAACCGTTGGCTTGTTGATGGTCTCAGCTGAAACCAAATCGTTCGAAAGACTTTTCGACCATGCGGGACCAGTCAGAACCAGAAGTCCCGCCGTGCAAATGAACCTTGTTCGGATTTTCATGATGCTTCTCCTTCTTTTGACGCGTGCGCGCGGATCGCGTTGACAAGCCATGTCATTGGCAAGACACAAAGCGCGAAGTTAATTGCCAACAGGCCGTTAATCGGATTCGAATGATCGCGGACGTCATGAGCGACCCAATACGATAGCCACGATGCCGTAATCGTGGTAGCAATAACCGCGAACACAATCGCCGGCAGTGAATGTTGACCTCGTCGCCGGCGGCGAACCGCGCGAATAACGCCTACGATTGAACCAAAAGTAACCACCAGGCCAGTCACGACAATGACGCTGAAGATTGCGAACAGCTTCAGGAGCGCCCTGTCGAGCCCTGGAACAGTTGTCGGCTCCAGTAAAGCCACGATGAAACTCCTATTACCTCGCGACAGGGGGACGCGATCAATTCACGGACATTTAGTCTCGCCCTTCAACTTGTTTTCTTTGACACTGGCAACACACTTGGCAGCGCACGTCTTCGTCAGATAGTTCATTAGATCGGCATCTTTGTAGATGGCTTCTTGCTTCGATGGACGACCGGCGGCTTGGCCCTTGGGCGAATCAAGCCAGATTCCGTAGTGCGCGTCGAACTCCGGATCGGCTTCGAGACAGTACTTGTTGCAAGCGAACTGCTGGGCCTCTTCGGCCGTTTTGCCCTGGCCGGTGAATGTCTTGCCTTCGTAGGTTACCTCGCCGGTGCAGTCCGCGCTATTAGTGGAAGACGAAGATCGGCACGCGACTGCCACGGCCAACAACAGCAGTCCGGCGAGCAACGAGCTGCCAAAGTTTCTCTTGATCAAAACTGATGTACGGATATTCATACGTCACCCCCTCTGCGGATGCAGTGGACACGAGGCCTGGAGTACACTTTCTTCGCGCAACGATTGGTAACAGATCCACAGCGAAGCTCCGGACTCTTCAATGAAATGAACCTTTGCTTCTTCGACCCAGCGATAGATCGTTCGCGAACTAACTCCGGCTAGCGCGGCCGCCTCGGGTGGATGGATCATCTCGACCTGAGCCAGACATCCTTCGCACCACGCTCGAAAGGAACGACGGTGTCCGCGAACGATCAAAAGCCGGTGCGTCTCAACGGTAATTTCGGTTCGTTTGCGCATCTTGGCCGTGTTTCAATTTCCTTGCCCCCCACACAAGACGGCATTACAATCTGCCCCACGAAGTCGGGACTTTCGAACCTAACTTCGCCAGCGTATTCGCAAGCTGGTCGACGATACTGGGATTCCCCCAACCTGGAAGTCCTCAGGATTTCTCAAACATTTCTCAAAGAGTTCTCAAACGAGGTATGAGCCCAGCAGGAAACCGCTCTTACGAGTTCGGTGATTTCAGAGTCGACGCCGTAGAGCGCGTCTTGCTGCGTGAGGGTGAGCGGGTACCAATGACGCAGAAGGTTTTCGATCTCCTCCTGCTGCTGGTCGAAAACAACGGTCACGTCGTCGAAAAAGATCGCTTGATGAAGGAAGTCTGGCCGGGGACGTTTGTCGAGGAAGGAAACCTGACGCAGAACATCTCACTGCTCAGGAAAGCACTAAGAGATGATGGCCATCAGTACATCCAGACTGTGGCGCGGCGCGGTTATCGATTCGCTGGTCGTGTGCACGAAGTCCCGGACGCGGACCATGAAATCATTTTTGAATCTCATTCGAGGTCAAGCGTGGTGGTTGAGGAACACCACGACGAGCCGGCCGTTGCGCCCCCGTCAACACGAGCATTACTCGACGTCGCAACGCCGGGTGCAAGATGGGCTCGGGCAAACCGCCCACTGCTTCTGGCGGTCGTTCTCACCGGCCTGACAATCGTCGCCGGTTATTTCTTCTTTGCAAACCGTGCCAGGGACGAACGCGCGGCGACGGCTGCGCCGGGACCAGGATCAATTGCTGTGCTTCCGTTCCAATCGCTAAACGCAAACTCCGGCGATGAATTTCTGAGTCTCGCCCTGACCGACGCGCTGATATCCCGGCTCAGCAACATCAAACAAGCAAAGGTCCGTCCGACCAGCGCCGTGCAAAAATATTCCGCCGTGCCCAGAGAAGCGATCGCGATCGGTAAGGAGCTGCGCGTGGATTCAGTGCTCGACGGCACGATTCAGCGAGAGGGCGATCGCATTCGCGTGTCAGTGCAGTTTGTGGACGTGAAGACCGGCGCGACTTTGTGGTCGCACGCCTTTGACGAGCAGTTCACGAACTTATTTTCAGTGGAAGACACGATCTCAGAGAGAATAGCTCAGAATATGATCCTCAAACTGTCGGAGGACGAGCGCGCCAGGTTCGCGAAACACTACACGAACAATCCACAGGCTCACGAGTTTTTTCTCCAGGGCCGTTTCTACCTCAACAAGTTCACGGAAGACGGAACCAGGCTGGCCCGACAGTACTTTCAGAAGGCAATCGATCAGGATTTGCGTTATGCCCAAGCCTACGCCGGCCTGGGCGAATCCTACGCGTTTGGAGAGATTGGCTTGCCGCCCGATCAGGCTTTCCCCAAGGCCCGCGATGCCGCTACCAGGGCTTTGGAAATCGACGACACACTTGGTGAAGCGCACGCGGCTCTGGCCCAGGTCGCGTTTCTCTGGGATTGGGATTGGGCGGCCGCCGACAAACAGTTCAAGCGCGCCATCGAACTAACTCCCGGCGATCCCGAGATTCATCACATGTACGCTCACTACCTGAGCGCGATGGGAAGATTTGATGAGGCGCTCAGTGAAAGCCAACGACTGCTCGAGCTCGATCCGCTCTCGCCCGCGTCACGAAATCATTTGGGATGGCACTACCTTTACGCGCGCCAGTTCGACAAAGCGATCGAGCAATACAAAATGGTGCTTGTGGTCGACCCAAATTTTGCTGAGGCTCATCGCCAACTCGCTGACGCCTACTCGCAGAAAGGTCAAATTGAAGACAGCATCGCCGAGATGAATAAGCGTTTTGAGCTGATCGGGCGTGGCGATGATGTGCCCGGATTGAAAAAAGCATTCGCCGCAGGCGGTTGGAGAGGTTTCTGGCAAAAGCGTCTGGAGCTGGTGCGCGAGCGAAGCAAACGAACCTTTATTGCCTCGTCGGATTACGCTTACATTTACATCATGCTGAAAGACAAAGTGAACGCGCTCAACATGCTCGAACAAGCGCTGCGCGAACACGACCATTCGCTCGTCTATTTGAATGTCGAGTGTTACTGGGATCCACTGCGCGAGGAGCCGCGCTTTAAGGGCGTGCTCCAGCGACTGCATTTTTCGGAATGAGTTTGCGCGCGAGCAGGAATCGCACTCGCCATCTCTACTCTTCTTCTTCGCCAATTACGCGCCGAATCTTGATCATGTCCGACGGCGATGGCGAGGCATTCGGCGATGGATAGACGGCGTGCGCGCCGACTTCCGGCCGGAAACTTCCATTTTCATCGTAAAGCCGCTTGTATTGAAGCGTGTTCCGCACGACGCCCTGGATGTAAAGGCGCGTCTCGCGGAACGGCACCGCCTCTTGCCATTCGTCAATCTGCAAAGGCAAAGATGCGCGCCACTGCACCACGCGATTCGGGCCGGCGTTGTAAGCCGCGGCGACGTATTCGATCCTCCCGTACTTGTCGATTTGATCCTTGAAATAGGCTGTGCCGAGTTGAATGTTCAGGCGCGGCTCGAATAGCGACTCCATCGTAATCGCGCGATCGACGCCAACCGTTCGC
>DASYTZ010000200.1:0-8260 GCA_036001745.1 Pyrinomonadaceae bacterium | reverse complement strand
ATGGTCGACGACGACGGGTGGGTGTCGTCTTTTCAGGCGTAACGTTGGCTTGCGCTTTTAACGCTTCGATCAAATCTTTGGCTTCGGCTTTCAAAGGATTCGTGTCCGGGGCCTTGTCAACGAAGCGCTGTAAATAGTTCGCAGCTTCCTGATATTTTGCCTTGTCGTTGTTGTTCAATGCGCCGATGTTAAAGAGTGCCTGGCCAATGCGAAGCAACGCGTCTGGATCATCCGGACTGGCCTCCAGAATTTTCTGGTAGGCGGCGACGGCTCGTTCAAATCCGGCTGCGTCTGAAGCCGTATCGAACAGTATCTGAGCGAGATCTTTTTCCGCTTTTGCCTTCTTGGCAGCGTCAGGTTCCGCCGCCATGTACTCCTGATAAGCGGTAAGGGCGGTGGCCGCTTGTGACTGATCGACTTTCACCAACAGTCGCATGGATTCAGCTCGGTTGGAAAGAATCTCCAATTTTCTTGACGCCTGACCGGCCTGCCCGGTTGGATCTGCGGCGGGTTGCTCTTTGTTTGCAAACTCGACACCTTTTGTGGCCGTATCGGCTGAAGCCTGAAAGTCCTTTTTCGCGATTTCCATTTCCGTGGACTTTACGGTCTGGTCCGGCGATTTCACTGACGTGTTGTAATGATCGACGCCGCGAGATCGGAGGGCTGAAGATTTCAAGGAATAGAACACAACCTGTTCAGGATCGGCGGCGAGGCCTTCGTCGAACTGCTTAATGGCCTCGTCATAGTTCGGTGGTTTAGCGGCCATCGCCTCTCTGCCAGCCTTGAAGGTGCGTTGCAGTGTGTCGTTGATGTTGCCGACGCGCGTCTTCTCCGCTTCATATTTTTTTAGTTCTTCCGCTTGCTTTGTTTTAGCCGCTGCACTCTCGCCGGAGTTTCCAGTGCTGCCGGTGTCGCCGCCACGCTTTGAAACGGCAATTGCTTCTTCTCGCGTAAGTTTTTTCCCATCACCCGGGTTAAGAACTACATCAACCGGGATTTCACGTCCGGCCTTAACGCCGCTCTTTGCATTTGGCTGCGCCCCGGGCGCACTTACTGACACCACATAAGT
Source organism: Pyrinomonadaceae bacterium (assembly GCA_036001745.1). GTDB lineage: Bacteria > Acidobacteriota > Blastocatellia > Pyrinomonadales > Pyrinomonadaceae > UBA11740. Next base: position 7,191 of record DASYTZ010000200.1, on the reverse strand, counting down.
GCCGACAAATGGAAGTCCGGCAAATACCCACTCGCCCTTTTTATCGGATTTCGTGTGATAGTCGCCGCTTATGTCCGTGCGGTAAACATCAATTATCGCGCCGACCACTGGTGCCGCATTGCCATCCGGGCCGATAAGTTTCACGCTGCCGCGCAGCGCGCCCGTCTGGGCTGAGCCCACCAACGCCGCGCCCACGATAACTGCCGAGCCAATAACAATATTAAATAGATAACGACGCATTTAAATTCCTCCGGAAATCTGCTGCTATTCGAGCGCAGCCAGCGTTAAGATGCCGTTGAGTTAACTGTAGTTGTAGCGAATACCCGGCCTAAAGGTAAATACCCACACCCGCACTGTCAAGCATAGGGAATTGGATCTTTCACTCCGGCCTCGCTGAATGCACGAAGCCGAAGCGCGCAGGAATCACAGCGACCACACGCGCGATCTTCAGACTGGTAACACGACCAGGTAAGTTGGAGCGGCGCTGCCAATTCCACGCCCCGTTTTACTATTTCTGACTTTCGCAAGTGTATGACCGGGGTCACAATTCTGATTCGGGTTTGGGGCCTCGTGCCGATGTCGATGGCGCGCTGAAAAGCCTGGTAAAATTCGGGCCGACAATCGGGATATCCGGAAGAATCTTCGGCTACCGCCCCGATGTAAATTCGTCCCGCGCCGATTACTTCCGCCCAACTCGTAGCAATCGACAGCAAGTGCGAATTGCGAAACGGAACGTAGCTGGTTGGAATTTCGCGCGCGGCGAGATTCGCTTCAGACACTGGAATCTGCTCGTCGGTGAGCGAAGATCCCCCGATGGCTCTCAAGTGTTCGATTGAAACTGCGAGTCGTTTGGTGACTTGATAGTGGTCGGCGATGTCTGTAAACGCGCGACGCTCGCGCCCCTCTGTGCGCTGTCCGTACGAGACATGCAGGAACGCGAGCTCTTCATTTTCTTCGTTGGCAATGGCGACGGTTACACAAGAGTCCATGCCGCCGGAAACCAGGCAGACCGCCAAGGATGAAGGATGAGGGATGAAGGATAAATCGGAGCGCTGCTCGGGTACTTCAATGCTGTCGGTGCTGCCGCCCATTAAGTCATTTTCCATCTATCATTTTCCATTTGTCATTTCTCATCTGTGATCGAACCGCTTTCTTGGTCGCAAATTGATAAATGAGAAATGGCAAATGGAAAATGGTCTTTTAAACGCCCTGCACATCCGGTCCCCAGATGTATTTGTGAAGTTGCAACTGCAGGCGGACATTCAAGCCGCTTTCGGCGATCCAGCCGGCGAGTTGCTGCAAATCGATGAGCCCCCACGCTGGTGAAATGAGAATCGCTGTGGCGCGATTCTCGAGATCGTATTCGGCAATTATGTTCCTCGCGAATTCCCAATCCGTCCCGTCTGCAATAACAAATTTCACTTCATCCCGGTCGGCACGCAAGCGGAGCAAATTCGGCCAGTGATTGCGTTCCGCTTCGCCTGACGCCGGACACTTAACGTCGAGAATGATCTTCGCGCTCGGATCGACATCCTCAGTCGAAACGTAACCGCCGGTCTCAATCAGAACCTCGTAACCTTCGTCGCACAATCGGCGAATCAAATCGAACGCTTCGCGCTGGGCCAGTGGTTCGCCTCCTGTGACTTCAACCAGACGGCAGCCGAAGTCGCGCACTTCCTGCATGACTTCGTCAATCGAGAAATGCTCGCCGCCGGTGAACGTGTACTCGCTGTCGCACCAGGTGCAACGCATCGGACAGCCGGTCAACCGGACGAAGGTACACGGACGGCCGGCGTGCGTGGATTCGCCCTGAATTGACCGGAAAATTTCCGTAACGCGCAGCATCTCGCGATTTTAGAATTTAGGCCGGCGATTGTCGATTTGTGGGCAAGGCGCGGCAAACCGGCGGTGGATTGAGTCATCCAACCGAAGCGACCCGGAGGGCAAACGAACTGAGTTCGCGCGTCTAAAGATCGTGATAGCATGACCCACTGGCCGCACGATGAAGCATTGAGCAAGAGCAAACTACCAATTGACGAGGTGATTGCCGCCGGAGCGAACCGCTTGCTCGCGCGCGCGAGCAATGGCCGTTCGCTCGACGTGGATTCGCTGGTTCCCAGGGTTCGCGCCACGGTCGAGAAGTATCTGCTGAAGCATGATGCGGACGCAGCTCTCGACGCGATTTCCTCGTTCATCGATACTTTGCATGCGGATGATTTATGCCTGGCGATCGCTTGTCGACGTGGCGATCAGGCGGCGTGGAGCGATTTGGTCGAGGGTTATGGCGCGACCGTGCGGTCGGCGGCACGCAGCGCGAGTCCGAACGAAGAAATGGCGGAAGACCTGGCGCAATCAATCTGGGCTGAGCTGCACGGTTTGAAGGTGCAAGAGGATGGGCGGCCCTCGGGTAAGCTTGCGTATTACTCAGGCGCCGGATCGCTGGGCGGATGGCTGCGTGCGGTCGTGGGCCAGCTCGCCATCGATCGCCATCGTCGCGAGGCCCGGCTCGTGCATACCGAGGAAGACGCGGATCTCGATCGGCTGTCGCGCGACGCGGCGAGCGAAGCGAACGCCGGCGCCGGCTTCCACTCACAACCGAATCCCGAGGACGCGCTGACTGCAAACCTCGCCGCAGCGGCTGTTGAGAATGCCCTTTCCCGCGCGCTTCAAGAATTGGACGATGAGGATCGCCTGCTGGTGAAGTTGTATTACTTCGATGGACTAAGATTACGCGAAGCAGGCGCCGTGCTCGGATTTCATGAGGCGACAGCCAGCCGTCGCCTCACTAGAATTCACAGCGAAGTGCGGAAGCGAGTCGAAGCGCTGCTGATGCACGAGCACGGCTGGACTAAATCAGAGGCGACGCGGTCTTTGTCGCAGATTGCCGCGGTGTTGCAGACGGATGTTGAGTCGCTGCTGAAAGCACCGCAGCCTTCTTTGGTGCCGCAAGCTGCGGCGGAAGGAGAGTCTGCCGCCATTTAGCGGTGGGAGTTGCCGCCGCAAGATTGCGCGACGTATGTCGTTCAACAAATGGAAAGCTCGGCTCACGCGGTCGACAAGCAATTGATGACACCGAACGATGCACAAATGGACGTTCTTCTCAGACGCTACGCGAAGGGCGCAGCTGAGGCGAAGAACGTTGAGCACCTTGACGCGGACGAGCTGAATGCGTTCGCTGAAGGCGCGCTGCCGCTGGCGGCGCGGTCGCGTTACGTGTCGCATCTGGCGGATTGTGATGACTGCCGCAAGTTGGCGAGTCAGTTGGCGATTGCTGCTGGTCGCGTTGAGGAAGTGCGCGTGCCTGTCTCAGAATCTACAACCGAACAATCATGGTGGCGGAAAATAAGCACGGTCTTTGCGCCGCCAGTTCTGCGCTATGTCGCTTTCGCAGTCGTGCTGGTTGCGGTTGTGGGGATCGCATTCGTTGTGTGGCGGCCGCGCCAGGCTGCGCCCGACTTGATTACTCAAAACCAACCGGCAGCCCAAACTGTGGAAGCAGTGAAACCTTCTCAGACGCACGAACCGGCAAATGCAGGTGAGACTCAAAGGGAGGGCACGATCGCGAAAGCTGTTCCGCAGCCGACAGCCGCGCCGTTCTTTGATCAAAAGAAACTCGAGTCCAGTGAGGCGAATTCGCCTCCACGGCCAAAGCCCGCGGACGCGCTCGCCGCAAAGGAAACAGCGCCAGCAACTACCGCCGGGCGCACAGCCGAAACGCCGCGCGCAGAATTATCTCCGACGTACGCGCCGGCTCCACCAACCGAAACTGAGCGCGCGGATGTCCGTTCGCGCGAACAGCAGAACGTCGGCGGTCTGTTGGCTGGAGGATCAAAGCGAAACGAATCGTTGGAGAAATACAAAGTGATGGATCGCTCGCGCTCCGGCGAGCCGGCCAAGGATCGCGACGAAGCTCGTGCGCGCGCAGCGAACCAGCCTGCGGCGACGGAAAATAAGCAGGACGATGCCCCAGCGCGCGGCCGAACGGAATCCCGCACTGCCCCCGTGCCCAGCCGATCTGTCCAAGAGATGCGAATCGAGAACCGCAAAGCCGACAAGACTGAGGAAACCGAGACGGAAATGCGTTCAGTCGGCGGGCGAAAATTCAGGCGTCAGGGAAACGCCTGGGTTGACGTAAAGCTCAAAACCTCAATGACGATTAGGACGATCTCACGCGACTCGGAGGATTTCGAGAAGCTTGACTCAGGCCTGCGTTCGATCGCCCACCAACTCAGCGGCCAGATCATCGTTGTCTGGAAGGGCAAAGCCTACCGAATAAAGTGAAGTAAACTGTAAATCGTGAATCGTAAATAGTCGTGAACTGATCCTGTCGATCTGGCGTAAGTAGACTAAGGAGAAGCCAGGTCTTCTCTATTTACGATTCAGGATTTAGTATTCGCCTATGTATTGTCCTTCTTGCGGGTCTGAAACCATAGTCGGCCTGAACTACTGCAATCGTTGCGGCATGAACCTTAGCCCGGCGCCGGTCGCGCCAGTCGAAGTTGCTCCGATTAATTTGACAAAGCCGATCCTGATCTTTGGTGCGGTGATTCTTTTCCTAACGCTGGGCGGCTTTGCCGGAATCATTTCCGGAACCATTGAGATGGCTCAGAGTGGAGCGGCAAATGTATCGCCCGCGATTCCGATTTTCGGAATGCCTACCATTCTTACGATTGACATACTCTTGATCCGCCAGTTGTCAAAGATGATTAGCGCGGCAATTTCACCTAGCCGGTTGCAAATGAAGAAGACTTCGCCACAGATTCAGAACGATCCACGCTTGTCGCGTCCGACTACAGCCCGTCTTGAACCTGCGCCGAGCGTCACCGAAAATACGACGCGCTTTCTTGAAGAGACCTATCGCCCGCCCGCAGACCCGCCGGCCAGCGGCGACAAACGAAACTCCTGACTTATCTCCTTGACCAGTTGCTATCGCGAATGCTCAGTTGGTAGAGTGCCACTCGTTTAATTCTGCATTCCGAGGTGCATTCGTATGCGACTGTTACAGAAGAAGCTTGCGATTGTTTTCTTTGCCGGCGTGGTATTGATTAGCGGTATTGGCGCGCGAAGCGAACACTCAATGGCATTCGGACAGCGACGCTCGCCGCAGGCGCGCGGCAATCCGGACATTCCCAAAATCGTCTCTGAAATCAGCGCGCGAAATATCGAAGCCACGATTCGCAAGCTCGTCAGTTTTGGCACTCGCAACACTCTTTCCGATCAGAACAATCCAACTCGTGGCATCGGCGCAGCGCGCGACTGGCTTTACGCAGAGTTTCAAAAGGCCGCCGCTCAATCTGATGGCCGCATGACCGTCGAAAAGCAAACCTTCGAACAACCAAAAGCCGCGCGCGTTCCCGAGCCGACAATGCTTACAAATATTGTGGCTACGTTGAAAGGCACGCAGCCCGAATCAGTCGCTCGCGTCTATGTAGTCAGCGGCCACTACGATTCCATGTGCACCAGCCCGACAGACGCGAAGTGCGACGCGCCGGGCGCGAACGATGACGCATCGGGCACGGCCGCCGTCTTAGAAATGGCACGCGCGATGGCGAGGTACAAATTCGATGCGACGATCGTATTCATGACAGTGCCGGGAGAAGAGCAAGGACTGCTGGGCTCGACGTACTTTGCCGAACAGGCGAAGAAGAACAACATGGACATCGAAGGAATGTTCACCAACGACATCATTGGCAGCTCAGTCGGCGGCAATGGCGTTCATGATCCGCACACGGTACGCGTGTTTTCCGAAGGCGTGCCGTCCAACGAAACTCAACAGGAGGCCACGAGCCGCCGGAGTGTTGGCGGTGAAAACGATTCGCAATCACGTCAGCTTGCGCGATTTATCAAAGAGGTTAGCGCGCGTTACGTCCCGTCGATGAAAGTCTGGATGATCTATCGCCGCGATCGTTACGGACGGGGCGGCGATCATCAACCGTTTCTCGAGCGCGGGTTTCCGGCCGTGCGCTTCACTGAGCCAAACGAAAATTATCAGCACCAACATCAGAACGTGCGGATCGAAAAAGGAATTCAGTACGGCGACTTGCCGCAATTCGACGACTTCAACTACATCGCCGACGTTGCGCGCGTGAATGCTACCGCCCTCGCAGTGCTCGCGTCAGCGCCGGCCCGGCCGAAAAGCGTCACGATGACGACCGGCCTTTCCAACGACACGGAACTGAAGTGGGCAGCGAACAAGGAACCGGATGTTGCCGGTTACGAAATCGTTTGGCGCGACACGACTGAACCGACGTGGACGCATTCACGCGCGGTCGGAAACGTCGCGACGTTCACGATGAAGGGAATGTCCAAAGACAATTACTTTTTCGGCGTGCGGGCGGTGGACAAGGAAGGGAATCGCAGTCCGGTGGCGTATCCGCGTCCTGCGCCGCGCACTCGGCCGGGCGCCAATCCAGCGACAGTCACTCCACCGCAAAACTGATACGTCTCTTCACGCTAACGCACCTTTGACTCGTTCACGCACGGCCTGCCAGTCCGTGTTCGACAACTAACCGAGTCGAGCAGTGATCGCAGAGCGCGGCAGCGTAACCAGGAAAGCGCGAAAGGCGGATTGCCGATGTAAGCCGGCGGCTTTCCAATCTTGCAGCACATAATCAGAGGCGGCTGTTGCGGAAGCGATTTGGCTGGTGATGATGCCAAAGATTACGTCGGGTCTTTCTCGATGATAGAGCGGCGAAGAAACAACCACAGCCGGGCGACGCTTGATGCCAGTCACACCTGGAAAATCAACGACGACAATCGCGCCAGGATCAGGAGGCTTCGTTGTCTTGATCATGAGTGGGAGCGGTCGAAAGCGAGAAGGCAGTCAGATCGCGCAGGTCCTGTTCACTCCAGGCATCATCGAATTCAGTGGTGGTGGCCAGATCGTCGAGGATCAAAGCGGCAAGCTGCAAACGCTCTTTCGCCGACAAGTGGCTAATAGTGTCAGCGTAGATTTGTTTCGGATCAGTTGCCATATCGCCTACCTCTGGAGGCATGATAGAGCAGTTCTTTGAGGAACGAAAGTGCTCCATTTGTTGGTAGCGAGCCCGCTCATGGGGCGTTGGATACCAATTCGAGCGAGTTTAAGGAGCCCACGAGCTTTGACGTTTCAAGACTGACCGTGATCACTTGTGCAATCAACCGCTGGATGTACTGCGGATCGTCGGCGCGGTTGGGGTCGTTGGTGATACC
>DASYTZ010000199.1:0-34843 GCA_036001745.1 Pyrinomonadaceae bacterium | reverse complement strand
TCAACTCGCGCGAGAGCTGGGCGTTGACATAGCGACTGAAATGTCACCGAGCGCAATCTTTCGTGAAATCGGCGAGCACGTTCCGGCGTATTCAGGCTTGCGCTATCCCCTGCTGAAAGACGAAAGCAAGCCGGTGCAGGTTAAGTATGAGATGGCGCCGCAACGCGATTTGTCGACCGAATTTCGCGCGATTCGCGAAGCCGTCGAGGCCATGGATGAAACTTCAAACAAAGAAGAGTTGACGCCGGGCGTCGGTCATGAACTCTTTAAGCTGGGCACGTTGACTGAAAAAGTGCCGCAGTTTCATTTGCTGGCTGCGGGCAATCCGAAACCGGAGAGTCTTCTGATTTCACCGCTGTACCAGATAACCATCGATGGCAACCTTAAGCGAGAACCGGCGGCAGCGTGACAGCGTTTAGAGGCGGGCTACCGCCCGCCTTCAGCCGCGAAAAACAAGTGTGGAAATGGAAGAGAACGGCGGGCAGTAGCCCGCCTCTAAACGAATAAACTTGTTCGAATGGAAGATCTAAAACATCTCGGCCTCCTCATGATCGGAATCCTCGTCGCCTTCACTGTCGTGATGACGATGGTGGCGTACACGGTGCTCGCTGAACGACGCGTACTTGGATTTATTCAAGGCCGGCTCGGACCGAATCGAGTTGGGCCGGGCGGATTCCTGCAACCGCTCGCTGATCTTCTGAAATTCATCTTCAAAGAAGACATCATCCCCGACAAATCGACGCGCTTTATCTATTTTCTCGCCCCGATCATAGCAACGACTGCCGCGCTGATGACGATGGTCGTTTACCCGTTCGGGCCGGATGTGAATCTGCCTGTGATTGGCACGATCAGATTGGTAATTGCGCGATTCGATGTGGCCTTGCTCTACGTTTTGGGTGTCACGTCGGTTGGCGTCTACGGCATCGCGCTCGCCGGTTGGTCATCGAACAATAAATACAGCCTAATGGGCGGTCTCCGCTCTGCCGCTCAGATGATTTCATATGAACTGGCGCTGGGACTTGGGTTGATCGGTGTAGTGCTGCAATCGGGCACGCTCGACCTTTACAGCATTGTCGAGCAGCAGGCAGGACACCTGGGCATCTCCGGCTGGAATATGATTTGGGTGCAGCCGCTCGGCTTCATAATCTATTTGATTGCGGCCATCGCGGAAACGAACCGCGTTCCGTTCGATCTTCCGGAAGCCGAAACCGAACTGGTGGCGGGCTTTCACACCGAGTACAGCGCGATGAAGTTCGCGCTGTTCTTTTTGGCCGAGTACGTCAACATGTTTACGGTTTCGATGTTGGCGACGACGCTTTTCCTGGGCGGCTGGAATGGCCCGTTCGTCCATCAACTGCCCTGGCTCGGCGTTTTTTATTTCCTCGGGAAAGTGATTCTGTTTCTCTTTCTGTACATCTGGTTGCGCGGGACTCTGCCGCGCTTTCGCTTCGATCAGTTGATGAGTTTCGGCTGGAAGTATCTGGTGCCGGCGGCAATCATCAACATCGTGCTGACCGCTACGCTGCAATGGCTCGGCGCGTTCGATTACGTCAGCAAGTTCTTGAAAACGCAGACAGGCTTTTGGGGATAACGATTAATCGATGACGGCCGCGCTCTTCATCTTATTCGCAGGCTTGGCGATTGGTTGCGCGATCTCGATGGTGGCGCAGCGCAATCCGCTTTACAGCGCGATTTCTTTGATTGGCGTTTTCATTGCGCTGGCCTGCTTATATGTGACGCTCGCCGCGCCGTTTATCGCAGCGGTGCAAGTGATCGTATACGCCGGCGCCATCATGGTTCTGGTGGTGTTCGTCATCATGCTGCTGAACGTCGAAGAACCAGAGCGGCAGCCGATGCGCCTGCGGTCGCTGGTTCCCATCGCCGTCATGCTAGCCTCGGTTCTTTTTGCAGAAGCAGTCTTCATTATCTATTTCGTGCAAGCGTCTCCGGCGACGCCGACACGCAACGTCTCTGATGTTGGCCTAACAAGGTCGATTGGCGAGGGACTGTTCACAACTTATCTGCTCCCGTTTGAGATCACATCGATTCTTTTGTTGATGGCGATTGTCGGAGCCATGACTTTGGCGCGCACGAGTGGTTTGCTGTCGTCGCGCGCGGTCGTGGTCCCCGGCGATCAGGTTTTCGCAAAGGAGATGCTCGACCGGCAGAAGTATGTGAATGACTTAACACCAGTAGCGGCGCATTCGACGGAAGAGGCGGAGCGACTTTTGGAAGTTAAATCACGTGACGAGCACTAATGACCGACTACTAACTACTTATTACTGACTACCGCTTTTATGACACCACCGCTTTCATGGTATCTGGCGCTCTCTGCCGTCTTGTTCACGATTGGCGTGGTCGGCGTGATGATCAAGCGCAACGTCATCTCGATGTTCATGTGTATCGAGCTGATGCTGAATGCTGTGAACCTGACGTTCGTCGCTTTCTCGAGTTTCTTTCGCGATCTGTCAGGTCAACTTTTCGTTTTCATCGTCATGACGGTCGCCGCCGCGGAAGCTGCGGTCGGATTAGGCATTATCATTTCGATCTTTCGTAATCGAGAGTCGCTCGATGTTGATGATGCGAGTACGCTAAAGCTTTGAACTTTGTTCTTTGTCCTTGGTACTTTGATTTGAATTCTCAAGTAGCCGCACACATCAAAGTACAAAGCACTAAGTACAAAGAACCAGAACCTTCGAGTTAATTGTGAGCAGCAAACTCCTCAGCGTGATCATTTTCGCTCCGCTGGCCGGCGCGGTCATCAACTGGCTCGTCGGCCGGCGTCTGCGCAATGAACGATTCATCGGGATCGTTGCGTGTGCTTCGGTCGGGCTGTCGACAATCATCGCGTTCTATCTCGCCTTCAATTCCAATGGCGCGCTGCGATCGACGCAACCGGTCATGGATCACCTGTGGACGTGGATTCAGGTTGGCAGATTTCGCGCAGACTTCGGACTGGCGATGGATCGCCTCAGCGGAATCTATGCGTTGTTCGTGACGTTCGTTGGGCTCCTGATTCACGTCTTTGCCACCGGCTACATGCATGGCGACCGCGGCTACTACCGGTTCTTTGCGTACCTGAACCTTTTCATGTTCGCGATGCTGACGTTGGTGCTCGCGGACAACTTTCTTCTGATGTTCGTCGGCTGGGAAGGCGTGGGTCTTTGTTCGTACCTGCTCATTGGTTTCTATCTCGACAAAGACGAAGCGGCGCCCGCGGCCAAGAAAGCTTTCATCGCTAATCGCGTCGGTGATTGGGGATTTGTGCTGGGCTTGATGCTGGTTTTTTTCATAACCGGCTCGATCAGTTTCTTTGACAAGCCGGCTCTTGGCGTTTCCAGCGCGCTCGCGACGATCGCGTCGATGCCGATTGATGGCTTCGGCTGGCATGCGATCTTTGCTGGCGGAATTACTTCGGTTGCAGTTCTTCTTTTCATCGGCGCGACGGGCAAAAGTGCGCAGATTCCTCTGTTCGTATGGCTGCCAGACGCCATGGCTGGTCCGACCCCCGTGTCCGCACTGATTCATGCCGCCACAATGGTCACGGCCGGCGTTTACATGGTCGTACGCTGTTCAGCGATTTACACGCACGCGCCGACGGCAATGTTCATCGTCGCTGTCATCGGTGCCGCAACCGCTCTGTTCGCGGCCACGATTGGCCTGGCCCAGAACGACATCAAGAAGGTTCTCGCGTACTCGACGATTTCACAGCTTGGTTACATGTTTCTCGCCTGCGGCGTCGGCGCATTTGTCGCCGCCATTTTTCACGTGATGACGCATGCGTTCTTCAAAGCGCAACTCTTCCTCGGCTCAGGCTCAGTCATTCACGGCATGCATCATGAGCAGGACATGCGGCGCATGGGCGGGCTCAGAAAGTACATGCCGATCACCTGGATCACGATGTGCGCCGGATGGCTGGCAATTTGCGGCGTGCCGATCTGGGCAGGCTTCTTTTCAAAAGACGAGATTCTGTGGAAGACGTGGAGCGCGAGTTCATTTGTGCCGGCCGGTTTCAATAAGGCGCTGTGGTTCATCGGCGCGGTCACCACATTGCTGACCGCCGTTTACATGACCCGATTGATGGTAATGACGTTCTGGAGCAACGAACGTTTTGATGTAGCGCAAGTTGATAACTTGCGGCATGACACCCATCATGACGATCACGATCCGCAAGTTGACAACTTGCGCCACGAGCCGCGCGAATCGCCACCGTCAATGACGATTCCGCTAATTGTGCTGGCGATTCTTTCAACGCTTGGCGGTCTGGTGGGCGTACCATACGCGCTGAGCTCGCTGACCGGCGGCCATCCGGAGAACTATTTTGAGCGCACGCTCGAACCCGTCGTCAGCCATGTGGGCGAAGCAACAACGGCGGCCGACGCGACTTCAGAAGTCCATTGGCAATCGCCGCCGCCGCAGCAAATCGACGGCAAGCCGGCATTTGGTCCGACTAAAGAAACCGCGAGCGCAGAACATGTTGCGAATGCTGCTGAATTGAACGAAGAGCGGCTGTTCACTTTGGTTTCTGTCGCGATCGCTCTTGTCGGCATCGGCATCGGGTGGGTGATGTTTCAGCGCCAGCCGCTGCGTCAGATGCCAAGACTGCTCGAAAACAAGTATTACGTTGATGAGATTTATGATGCCACGATCATCAAGCCAGTCGTGGTTACGTCCCGTGAAGGCCTGTGGAAGATTTTCGATCTGGGCGTCATCGATGGGTTCCTGCACACGCTGGGGCGCACGATTGTCGATCTCGGCCGCACGTTTCGTTACATGCAGCTTGGTTTCGTGCGTGGCTACGCGGCAATCATTTTGGCCGGCGCGCTGATCGTAATTGGCTATTTTGTGTATCACGGCGCGCAGTTGTTGCAGTTGGTGAGATAGTTCATGCAGAGTCCTCTGCTCACAATTCTGATTTTATTGCCGGTCATCGGTGCGGCGACGGCGCTTGTCTACAGCTTCACGCCGGGCGCGCGCGAATCGCACCATCGCTGGATTGCGTTGGGATTCACGACCGCCGTTTTCATTGTTTCGCTCCTCCTTTTGAGAGGTGCTGGCGGTACTCTTGCCGGTTTCCGCTTCGAAGAGAACTACTCATGGATCGGTTCGATCGGCGCGCGCTATCACCTTGGCGTTGACGGCATCAGTCTGTGGTTGGTTCTATTGACGACGCTTTTGATGCCCATCTCGATTCTGTCGAGCTGGACCGCCATCGCGAAACGTCAATCCACTTATTACGTGCTGATGCTACTGCTCGAATCAGCGATGATCGGCGTGTTCGTGTCGCTTGACCTGCTGCTGTTCTATCTGTTTTTCGAAGCTTCGCTCGTCCCGATGTTTCTGCTCATCGGTGTGTGGGGCGGCGAACGACGAATTTACGCCGCGGTCAAGTTCTTCATCTACACGGCGGTGGGATCGCTTTTGATGCTGGTTGGCATCATTGCACTATATTTCATTCATCAGCGCGCCACGGGCATCGGGACTTTTGATTACGCAGTTCTGCTCGAGACGCTGCGAACTACGGCCGGCGTAATTTCGCCGCGCACAGAGTTCTGGCTGTTCCTCGCATTTGCTCTCGCTTTTTGTATTAAGGTGCCGCTGTGGCCGCTGCACACCTGGCTGCCGGACGCGCACACTGAAGCGCCGACCGCAGGCTCGGTAATTCTTGCCGGCGTTCTGCTGAAGATGGGCACGTACGGATTGCTGCGATTCAACTTTGGATTATTTCCAAACGCGTCGCGTCAGTTTGCGTGGATCATGATCACGCTCGCGGTCATCGGCATCATCTACGGCGCGCTCGTCGCGATGGTCCAGCCCGACGTAAAGCGACTCGTCGCGTATTCATCAGTCAGCCACATGGGCTTTGTCGTGCTCGGCCTCTTCTCGTTCACTGAGCAGGGCATGCAGGGCGCGCTGTATCAAATGCTGAATCATGGCGTCTCGACGGGCGCGTTGTTTCTCTTCGTCGGAATGATTTACGAACGCCGTCACACGCGGATGATCAGCGACTTTGGCGGACTGGCGCGGCCGATGCCCTGGTTCTCGGCCCTTTTCGTGATCGCCTCGCTGTCATCGATCGGCCTGCCGTTTCTGAACGGGTTCGTCGGCGAGTTTTTGATCATGCTCGGCGCGTGGACATCCGTCACCGTGCAGCATGCGTGGATTGTAACGATGTTGGCGGGCACGGGCGTGATTTGGGCAGCGGTTTACATGCTTTGGATGTTGCAGCGCGTCGTGTTTGGCACTAAGACCAGCGAAGCAAACGCGAACCTGCCGGATTTGAATCTCCGCGAAGTCGCATTGATTATGCCTCTGCTCTTTTTGATGTTTTTCATGGGAGTTTACCCATCGCCGTTCTTGAGTCGCTCTCGTGACAGCGTTGAAGCCGCGCGACAACGGATTGCTTCGCCACAACCGACCCCGCCGGCGGAAGTGGCGAGAAAGTAGACTAGCGCTTGCAATGACGACTTTATTTGCTCAACGTTTCCTGTTAATCGCCGCATGCGCCGTCGCGTTTGCGTTTTGCGTTTCGACAGCGCGAGCGCAGGACGCCGCTGATCGAAAACCAACGTTCAAGTTGCAGTCGCTCGATGGCCGCGTGAGGGACTTAGCGGAGCTGCGTGGCGACATCGTGCTGATTTCATTCGGCGCGACGTGGTGCGCGCCGTGCAGCACGGAGCTGCGCGCCCTGAACGAAATCCTCAGCGACTACAAAGACAAGCCGGTAAAGTTTTTCTGGGTAAGCATCGAGCGGCCCGAAGAAGTCACCAACTCGGTCCTGAAACGCTATGCAAAAGATCGCAAACTGAATTTTCCCGTCCTGCGTGATTCCAGCCAGGCCGTCTTTCTTCAGTTTTCGACGCGCGTGCGTTTGCCGATGATCGTGCTGCTCAACAAAGACGGTGACGTCGACGCGCCGGTGCAGTTTGGCATGCGTTCGCCGCCGGATGCTTACAAGACGGACATTCGCGCGCGGCTGAACAAATTGTTGTCGGCAGAAACAACGGCGGCAAAGTAAACGATGTTCCTATTTCAAGTTGCCAATCCGGACGTTAATCTGACGCTCATTGCGCCGGAGCTAATTGTCGCCGTGGCGGGCGTCGTGGTGATGCTGGTCGATGCGTTCACGCATCGGCGGCAGAAACATGTGACGGCAGCGTTGTCAATTGTCGCTTTGCTTGCGGCGAGCGCGGCCACGATCTGGCTGTGGATGCAGTGGCCGGCGCGGCCGAGTGCCTTCAACGGCATGATTGTGCTCGACGAACTGCGTTTGAGCTTCACGCTGATCTTTCTGATTGTTGCGATTCTCACGATCCTTATCGCCACGATTTGGATCGACGGAGAAAATCTACCTGCCGGCGAATTCCACTCACTTCTTCTGTTCGCGACCAGCGGCATGATGCTGATGGCTTCCGCCGGCGACTTAGTAATTGTCTTTCTCGGACTCGAGATTCTGTCGATTGCGACTTACGTGCTCGCCGGTTTCAGGCGCAGTGACACCAGATCGAACGAATCGTCTCTGAAGTACTTCATTCTCGGCTCGTTCGCTTCCGCGTTTCTGCTTTACGGCATCGCTTTGATTTATGGCGCGACGGCGACCGGGCCGGATCAACCGGGCACAACGAACATCGCTCTCATCGCCGCGCGCGCGAATCAGTCGCTCTATCCGCCGCTTTTGTTCGCGGGCATTGCGATGCTCCTGGTTGGCTTCGGTTTCAAAATCGCCACGGCGCCGTTCCACGTGTGGACGCCTGACGTTTACGAAGGCGCCCCGACGCCGGTCACTGCTTTCATGGCCGCGGGGCCGAAGGCCGCCGGATTCGCTTCGTTCATGCGCGTCTTTCTGTTTGGGTTTCCCATCGTTACCGCCGCCGCGGGCACGGCTGGCTACGCACACAAGACCTGGGTAAGCGCCCTCGCGATCATGGCGGCGCTCACCATGTCGATCGGGAATGTCGTCGCCATCGTCCAGAACAACGTCAAGCGGATGCTGGCGTATTCGTCGATCGCGCACGCCGGTTACGCGCTGGTCGGTTTTGTCGCCGCGGGCACAGCGGCCGATCCGGCACAAAGAAGCGCGGCCCTGACTTCCGTAGTGTTCTACCTTTTGACCTACGCTGTCATGAACATGGGCGCTTTTGCCGTCATCACGATCATCGCGCGCAAGGATGATCAGCGAAACAACGTCGAAGACTACAACGGCATTGGTTTTAGCTCGCCTGTGCTTGCCTTTTCCCTTTCGATTTTTCTGTTGAGCTTGCTGGGCATGCCGCTGACCGCCGGCTTCATGGGAAAGATCATGGTCTTCAGCGCCGCAGTAAATCAGGGATATGTCTGGCTGGTTGTGCTTGGGGTTCTCAACACCGCAGTCTCGGCTTATTACTATCTGCGTTTGATTATCGTGATGTTCTTCCGCGAACAAAACGCAGCGTGGGAAGCGCCACGCATTCCAGCGAGCCTCGCAGTGGCTTTGGTTCTGACAATCTTCGGTGTTTTCTATCTCGGACTTTTTCCCGGACGGGTGATTAGTGCCTTCAGCCCCAAGCCCAGTATCTCCGTCACAGTTCGCTAACATGCGTAAATCGGCGAAAGAACTCGCGGCCGAAATCGAAGCCACGATGGGCGAGAGCTGGTTGCCTCGAGTGTATCGTGACCGGATTATGGAGATGCGCACACGCTCATACGAATTCCCTGCTCTGCCCAAAAACGCGACACCCCAAATTCATCACACGCTTCTTGGGATTGAATTGAAAGTCCGCAGGCGAAGGATGCTGTGTCCTGACCTGGCGACCGCGCGTTATCTCTCGGTGTTTGCGCGCATCGGTTCAAAGGCGGTGGCGATTCCCTACGACATCACCAAGATTTCGCAAGTGGCCGATGAACTGGAAAGCTCCTGGCACCGCATGTTGCTGCTGTCGGATCAAGCCGTGAGCGCCCAGTCAGAGGCATTTCGCAAACGTTTGCGACGGCTGCTGATCGACAGAGTTCGCAATCAAGTCGCGAAGGCGGGCGCGGGCGCCGCCGCTCCCGAGTTCGCGCGAACTACGAAACAGCGTCAGCGATGATATAATTTGCTTTCGAACAACTCATGGAGCAGAACCTACAGGAAGTCCATCCGGAACAGACAACGCCAGCAGAAGCGATTGAAGCGCTGCCTTTTCCTTTCAATCAGCAAACATTCTGTCACTACGAATCGATTGAAAAAACCATCGACGCGGCCCGCGCGCTGGTAGTCGACAATCTTCTGCGCGACACGGACGACTTGTCCGAAGTCGCGCGCCACGACTGGGGCAAGGAGATCAATGCCGAGCTGAAACGCGAGCGCGAAATTGCCTCGCTCGCCCTGCAAAACATAGTCACCAACGTGCAGAGGCTGGTGAAAGAGCCCACGACCGAAGTCGCGCACGTCACCGACCTTGCCAAAGCTGCTGAAGACTTCAAGCCTGACGCGATTGTCCTCAGCGGCACGTTGCGAGACTTTGATTATTACCGGCCGGACATTCTTGATAACTTCTCGGCCTTCGTTAAAGCAACGCGCATTCCGGTGCTGGGCATTTGCGGCGGCCACCAGTTGATCGGCCTGAGCTTTGGCGCCCGAGTGGTGACGCTCGATCAGCATCCACAGAACGAGCGCCGAACTGATCGGGTCACTGAATATCAGTATCGCTTTGTTCGGATCCTTGAACCGGGCGATCCGATCTTTGCGGGCATCGATAATCCCGAATCCCGCCGCTGGCATGACTACACGCGCGAAGGCCGCATCCTACGCGTCTGGCAGAATCACGGCCTGCAACTCGATCGCGTGCCCGATGGCTTCACACTGCTGGCGACTTCATATCTCTGCCGCAATCAAATGATGGCCAAGCACTCCGACGGTCAGATGATTTATTCGGTGCAGTTCCACCTTGAGAAATCCTTCGAAGACTGGCAAAAGAACCCGACACGTTGGGAACATCCGAACGAGTCGCGCGATGGGCGGATTTTGTTCGAGAATTTCCTGAGGTTGGCCTTACAGAACCGCGAGCTGTAGCGAGCGGGTCAAGGCGCTCACGTGGCTGCACCAACTTCGCCAACCCGGCTTACCGTTCAGAGCCTCGCCGCCGCCGCTGCTGAACTTGCCGACCGCGATTGTCATCTCGGTTCAATTTACAAGACGCATGGCGTGCCGCCGATGTGGGGGCGGCGTCCCGGCTTCCCAACTCTTTTGCGCATTGTGCTAGAGCAACAGGTTTCGCTCGTTTCCGCGCGCGCGATGTTTGCGCGACTCAATTCGAACATTCAACCGTTTACTGCCGTGGCGTTCATCTCGGCAGGCGAGGAATATCTGCGTTCACTCGGCGTGACGCGGCAGAAAGCTCATTACTGCATTCAAGTCGCGCAGGCATTCACAAATGGACATTTAGGATCGCTTCATCGGATGAACGATGAAGACGCCCACGCCGAGCTTTTGCGCATCAAAGGCGTCGGTCCTTGGACCGCCAATATTTATTTGCTGATGGCTTTGAAGCGCGCGGACATTTGGCCGGATGGTGACGTGGCGCTGGCCACCGCCGTTGCGAAACTTCGCCAGATGAAGGCGCGTCCGTCCTTCACCGACTTGGCTAAAATCGCCGAAGCCTGGCGCCCGTATCGCTCCGTTGCTGCAAGGATGTTATGGCAATTTTATCTTGCGGAGCGGAACTCAAAGCGTGAGGTTCATGCGGCGGCTACTTCGCAATCGCTGATGGCGCGACGGCCGCGTGGCTGACGGTGAGGTCCACATTCTGCGGAACATTCTCTGCGGTCAACTCAATCAAGCGATCGACGACAGCTTTCAAATCGTTCGTTTCGCGATAGACGCGCAGTTGCTCGTCGGCTGAAGTGCCGCGCTCGAGGATTGTGTGGATGTGCTCGACTTCTTTGCGCGAACCGAGATCGTCAACCACGTCGTCTACGAAATCCAGAAGCTCGCGGACCAGATCTTTCGTCGGCACTTCTTTCTGCTTGCCAAAATCGATCATCTTGCCGTCGAGGCCCCAACGCACGGCGCGCCACTTGTTTTCCTGAATCAGCATTCGTCGGTAGAGACGAAATCCCAGGTTCTTCTCAATTAATCGGGTGAGCTTGCAGACAATAGCCTGGAATAGCGCAGCGATCGCTACGGTGTCGTCCACACGCGTCGGAATGTCGCAGATGCGAAACTCGAGCGTGGGAAAGAATGGATGCGGACGGCAGTCCCACCAAATCTTCTTCCCGTCATTGATGCAGCCGGTCTTGATCAGCAAATCAACGTACCGCTCGAATCCCGGATACGAATCGAAGTGATCGGGAATGTCCGTGCGCGGAAACTGCTTGAAGATTTCCGAGCGATAACTCTTTAGGCCTGTGTTATGTCCCATCCAGAAGGGTGACGAAGTCGAAAGCGCCAACACGTGCGGCAGGAAATATCGCGACGCGTTCATGATGTGAATCTGGCGCTCGCGATCCGCGATGCCGACGTGAACGTGCACACCGAAAATCAACAGCGACCGGGCGACTGTTTGTAGTTCCTGGACGAGCAGCTCATATCGATCGTCATCAAAAATCTTCTGGTCCTGCCAGCGCGAGATTGGATGCGTCGAAGCGGCAACAATCTTGAGGCCATTCTTTTCGGCGAGCGACGAGATGATGCTGCGCAGCCGCGTGATGTCCGCGCGCGCTTCCTGAATGTTTTTGCAGACGCCGGTGCCAACCTCGATTTGCGACTGGATCATCTCGGGCTTGATCTGCTCGCCGAGCAACATTCGGCCTTCGTCGAGAAACTCAACCACGTGCGAGCGCAGCTCGCGGGACTGCGGATCGACGATTTGAAACTCTTCTTCGATGCCTAACGTGAATTGATCGAACATAAACCCAAGCCCTCCCTTACGGTCGGGCTACTGCCCCGAACGGTTAGGTCGCGGGCAATGTCTTCTTCATCAATACTCGTGCCTCGTCCGATAAGTCCCGAAACTTCACGCCGACGCCTTCTCCCGAGTTGACATAGACGACTTCGCCCTTAACCACGATGTGATCGTTTCCCAAAGGAATCCGCAGCGCCAGCATCGCGCCGACCGGGATGTCCATTCGCGTGGACATGTATAACCCGCCGAGGCTGATGTCCTTGGTGCTCGCGACGCCGGTCGACTCCGCGCCGTCGAAATGCACGTCCACGAGCAGGCGCGAGCGATCGTGTTGGCGACGGTTTTCGCTGGAGAATGGTTCTGGTTCTTCGTCAATCACAGGCGGCATCGCTTTGCTATGTTGAGTGGCCTACGATGAGAAACCACGCTGCTTTGTCAGGGTGCTTCAGAAAATCGCCACGATGATACTCGATCACGCCGGATTATCGAAAACTCATCTTTCTGATGGCAATACGCTTGATGCGTGCTTGATTGACACTAAAATCATGCGCACGATACTATCCGGTTTCGCAATCCAGCTCCCGATTTCTGCTTCGAGCTTCGACTATGGGCTTCGCAACCACGGCAGTTCACGCCGGACAAGAACCAGATTCAGCCACGGGCGCGGTCACCGTTCCCATCTACCAAACATCGACGTACGCACAAGACGGCCTGGGCAAGCACAAAGGTTTCGAGTACGCCCGCACGTCGAACCCGACGCGCCTTGCGCTCGAGCGAAACATCGCCGCGCTCGAAGGCGCGCAGTTCGGCTACGCGTTCGCCTCAGGCATGGCCGCCATCGATGCGACGCTGCGGTTGATAAAATCAGGCGAGCACGTGATCGTTTCGGACAACACATACGGCGGCACGTATCGACTGTTCACGCGCATTCTGTCGAACTACGGTATTGAGTTCGATTTCGTTGATACCTCGGATGTGTCCAGCGTCGAAGCCGCAATTAAAGAAAACACGCGCATGGTCTTCGTCGAAACGCCGACAAATCCGGTGATGATCGTGACCGATCTGAAGGCAGTTTCAGATGTCGCACACGCAGCCGGCGCCCGTGTCGTTTGCGACAACACGTTCATGTCGCCTTATCTGCAAAGGCCGATGGAATTCGGCGTCGATATCGTTGTGCATTCGACGACCAAATTTCTGAATGGCCACTCGGATGGAGTGGGCGGCGTGGTAGTCGTGAACAACGAAGACGATGCAGCCTGGATAGCCTTCGTACAGAACAGCGCCGGCGCGATTCTTTCGCCGTTCGATTCGTGGCTGGTGCTGCGCGGCACAAAGACGCTGGCGCTGCGCATGGAGCAGCACGACAAATCGGGTCGCGCGGTCGCGGCATTTCTTGAGGACCATCCGAAGGTTCAGAAGATTTATTATCCCGGGTCGGTGTCGCACAAACAGCATGCGCTGGCGAAACGTCAGCAGAAAGGCTTCGGCAGCATGGTCTCGTTCGATGTTGGGTCGCTCGAGGCCGCGCGAACCGTGCTTGAATCGGTTAAGCTCTGCATTTTGGCGGAAAGCCTGGGGGGCGTCGAGACCCTGATTTGTCATCCGGCGACGATGACGCACGCGTCGATCACGCTGGAAGCGCGCGAACGACTCGGCATAACTAACGGCCTCGTCAGAATTTCGGTAGGCGTCGAAGATACTGATGACATCATCGCCGATTTGGATCAGGCGCTCGCCGGAATTTAGCGCGCCCAAATCGCCGCCCGCACTTGCAATCTTCTTGCGTGGCGCTTGCGAGTGACAAGACAGCGATACCAATATAAAATCCTGACGAACCAACGGCTTCAAAATTGTCTCTAACAGTTCCTCAAATGCTCGTCGAGCTACACGCAAAATCAGACGTTGGCCGCGTACGCCGCGGCAATGAAGACAATTTTCTCCTGCTCGATCTCGCTACGCAGCGCGCCTGGACGGGTTCTGACGGAGCTGAGAGTCCTGATGAAATGCGCACACTCGATGTCGGCGACCGGGGTCTTGTGCTCGTCGTTTCAGATGGCATGGGCGGCGCACTCGCCGGTGACGTCGCCAGCCGCATGGCCATTGATTCCGTGCGCGAGGTGATGGTTGGCAACGATGGAAAGGGCTGCGATCCGGATTCGTCGCTGGTTGATTGTTTGAAGCACGCCACGCTGCAAGCCAACCGCGCGATTCACTACAAGAGCCTGGAAGACAGCCGTTGCAGCGGCATGGGTGCGACCTTGACCGGCGCGGCTATCCGGCATGACAAGCTCGATCTGGTGCAGGTTGGAGACAGCCGCGCGTATGTTTTGCGCGGCGAACAGATTCGTCTGGCGACAAAAGATCAATCGCTGGTTCAACAACTCGTGGATGTCGGGCAAATCAGCGAAGAAGAGGCCGAGACGCACATGTTTCGCAACGTGATCCTGCAAGCGCTCGGCGCGCAGACTGAGCTAATGCCGGCAACGGCGCGCATTCAACTGCGGCAAGGCGACGTTCTGCTGCTGTGCAGTGATGGATTGTCCGGCAAGCTTCGCAATGACGAGATTCGAAAGATTGTTGCAGATTCGAATGACGATCTCGCTGCGGCGTGTGCGTCACTGGTTGCGGCCGCAAATGACCGCGGTGGCGAGGACAACATTACGGTGGTGCTCGCCCGATTCTCAGGAGAAGAACTACAGGACGGCGCTGCAGATCGAATCACGGTCGAGTTGCCGGCGCTCGATGAAGATAAAACACTCGACGAGACTGAAGGCGACACGCAGCACCAAACCCCGAAGCTATAACCCGCCATTCACGATTCCAATTCTTTCGCTCGCCAATCCGGCACGCGTCCGACGCGCCGAACATAAATCGAAGCACCTTGCACTTTCTCGACCTGCACGCGGTCGCCGGCTTCCAAAGGCTCTTCACCTTCCGCCGGATATGCCGTCCACGTCGAGCCGAAGAGTTTGACGGCGCCCTCGTGCAACGCGCCGTGACTCGAAGTAACAACCGTCCCGACTTTTCCGGGCAAAGCGTCGGCGCCTGTTTTCAAGTCGCCGCCGGTTTTTTCTCGTGAGAAGTAGTTAACAAAGATCGTGCGTGATGCGGCGGTCAAGCCGATCGAAACTGCTGCGAAGATGAGGAATTGGATCGGAATACTGGTAACGCCGGCAAGGTTTGCGAGCGCGGCTGCGAGCGCGCCAATGCCAAACCACAGAAGCACAAAGCCGGTGGTGAAGACCTCAGCGACGATCAGAATCGCGCCAAGAATTGTCCAGAAAATCCAAACGTAACTTTCCATTTGAGTGGCACAGACTTCAGTCTGTGATTAAAGCGAACTTTTTCGGAAGGTTGAAACACAGACTGAAGTCTATGCCACTACTTCCAAAGATTCTTCAGCACAAACCAAACATTCGCCGGTCGTTCGGCCAAACGCCTCATGAAATAGGGATACCAATGTTTCCCGTACGGTACATAGACGCGCATATTATATCCTTCGCGCGCCAATTGCTCCTGTAAATCGCGCCGGATGCCGTACAGCATCTGAAACTCGAAGGCTTCCTTGCCAATTCCCTGCTGTGCCGCGAAATCGATCGTCGCGTCGATCATCTTCGGATCGTGCGTCGCAATGCCGTGGTAAACACCACTCGCCAGAAGCAGCTTCATGACGCGCACGTAATTGGCGTCGACATCTTTCTTGTCTGCATAAGCGACTTCAGGCGGTTCATCGTACGCGCCTTTGCACAGGCGAATGCGCGCCGGGATCTTCAACAACTCGCGCGCGTCTGCTTCAGTGCGATACAGATAAGACTGCAAAACAATGCCGACCTCGTTCAGCCCGAACTCACTCCGCAGCCGCTTGAAAATGTCGATCGTGATCTGTGTTACGTTGGAACCTTCCATGTCGATGCGGACGAAATTCTTGCGGCGCGCTGCATCCTCAACCACTTTGCGCGCGTTCCCATAAGTTAGTTCCGGATCAGTTTCAAGCCCAAACTGCGTCAGCTTGATCGAGACGTTCGAGTTGATACCCGAGTCGTCAATCTGGGCAAGCACGTCGAGATACTCGCGCACTTCGGCTTCGGTTTCGGCGATGCTGCTGACGGATTCGTTCAGGTGATCGAAAGACGCGCTGCAGCTGCGGACGTTGAGATCGCGAATGGCGGCAACGGCCTCATCAATCGTCTCGCCGGCAATGAATCGCGCGGTGATCTTCTTGAAAACAGCAAAGCGGGCGGCAAAGTCTTTGAGTTTTTCCTGACGGGCGAGATAGAGCAGCGCGCTTCGCGTGAGCATTGTGTTTTAGTGAATACCCGCTGTGTTATTCTTTCAGCCGTCTAATCTACCAAACGATCTTAGATTTTCTGGTCACAATGCGCTGGAAACTTCTTGTCATCGTCTGTCTTATCGGCGCCCTTGTTGCATTCGGTCTCTGGGAGATTGTAATGAAGCTGTGGATCGCGCGATTACCGCGGCCGGCGATCATCGACCATACACTCCTGTGGCTTACTAGCTTCGTGCCACTCGTCATCGCGGGCGTTTGCGGGTTCTTTGTCTATCGCCACACGTCCAAGCGAAGAAAACTACAGGCTGCGCTGAGCTTCTTATTAACAATAATCGTAGCCGCGGCCTGTTACTTTTTGGGTTCGCGGCTTTTTCCAGATCAACTAAGCGTGATCCGAGAATGCAAACATCCTCCTTGCGTCTAATTTGATTGGCTCTGGGTCGCCGCGTTTTGCAGTCCCAACCCAATCTCCTTCTGCACCGGCCTCAACGAATCAATGACGAACTGAATGTGTTCGTCGAGCGTCACTCCCAGCTCCTCAACTCCCTGGTAGATATCATCGCGATTGACCGAGCGCGCAAATGCTTTGTCCTTCAACTTCTTCTTCACTGATTTGACTTCGAGATCGTCCAGGCTCCGCGACGGTCGCACGAGCGCGCACGCAACGAGAAATCCGCACAACTCATCAGTCGCGAACAGCGCCTTCGCCATTTGCGTGTCGCGCGGGACGCCCGTGTATGTGGCATGACCGAGAATTGCTTTGATTATTCGATCGGGATAGCCGCGTCCGCACAGGATGTTCGAGCCGGTGAACGGATGCTGATCGGCTGAAGGAAACATCTCGTAGTCGAAGTCGTGGAGCAGACCGACGAGTCCCCATTCATCGACGTCGGCGTCGGGCTCACCGTAACGCGCCGTGCATGCGCGCATCGCGGTCTCGACGGCGAGCGCGTGCTTGCGCAGGCTGTCGCCCTTCGTGTACTCGCACAGCAACTCCCACGCTTCTTCTCGAGTCGGCATATGTGAAATCTGAATACTCGAACCGGAAAACTAACACGCTCGCCTGACCGCGAACAAGCACCGGCATCAGCGTGGTTGCTGCGCTCGTCGTCTCCAGGCCGGGCCGTTTTCAGGCGCGCCGCGACGCCGTTGAAAGCAAAGCACCCATGCCGGTCTCTACCGTATGGTCGTGAATCTGCTGCAACGCGCGCAGCGCCAGCGCCAGCGCCCGCTTGCCGTCCTCGCCTGACACCAACGGTTGTGAACCTGTGGCACCGGCGGCCAGAAAAGACTCAATCTCAGCCCGTAGCGGCTCGACATTCTTTGTTTCCAGCACCTGCGTGCGAACGCCCGGCCAGGCGCCGCCGGATGAAGGAGCGAGATTGCTGATCGAAGCGTGATTCGTGACGTAGTCAACGGTTACGTAATCACGCGGCTGAAAGAAACGCATCTTGCGAATCTTTTCCGTGCCGACGCGCGACGCGGTAATGTTCGCCACGGCGCCCGTCGCAAATTCCAGACGCGCATTCGCCGCGTCGACTTTGTCGGTAAGAATCGGAATGCCGACCGCGTGCAACTCAGTGACTTCAACGTCTTCGCCAACTAGCCACTGAACGATATCCAGATCGTGAATCATCAAATCGAGCACGACATCGATGTCCAGCGAGCGCGCCGTGAATTGCCCGACGCGATGGATTTCGAAGTACACAGGATTGCGCACGTGCGGCCGCAGCGCAACCAGCGCGGGATTGAATCGTTCAGCATGTCCCACCTGCAAGATCGCGCCACTTTTTTGGGCGGCCGCGATCATCTGATCGGCTTCATCGAGCGTGCGCGAGATCGGTTTCTCAACCAGCACGTGAATGCCCGCTTCGAGCAGCGGGCACGCGATCTCACAATGCGATTCCGTCGGGACAGCCAGACTGACGGCGTCTACTCGCCCGATTAGAGTTTGCCAATCGGTGGTCGCTCCGGTGTTTCTCTCCGCGGCCACGCTGTGCGCTTTCCCGTCGTCGAGGTCGCAGACGGCGACAAACTCGCAAGCGCCATCCGCCGCAAGTGCCGCGTGTAAACGCGCGTGCTGCGCGCCGAGATGTCCAACTCCGATGACTGCGGTTCGAAGCATTTGAGAAGAAGTGGTCAGTGGTCGGTGATCAGTTCGCAAAGCGGGTTGTATTCGTCGCACTCATTCGACGATACTTCAGCGCCTTACTTTTGCGTCAGCCAATCACTGACCACTGACCGGAGCGACTATACTTGCCGACAACGAAACTTGCCAAGCACGGTTGGAAAATACTTTTCCTCGGAATCGCAATTTTCTATTTGTTCGGTTTAGGCGTTCTGCCATTAGTTGGCCCGGATGAGCCGCGCTACGCCGAGGCCGCGCGCGAGATGCTTGCGCGGCGCGATTTGATAACGCCAACGCTCGGCGGCATTCCATGGTTCGAGAAACCTTCCCTGCTTTACTGGATGATGACGGGGAGCTATCGCGTGCTCGGCGTGACTGAGTACGCGGCGCGCCTCGGCCCGGCGCTCTGTGGACTGGTGACCGCAGCGTTCGTCTTGTGGCTGGGGAGAACCATCGAACGGGCCACGCCTGCAGCAGAATCCGAAGCTAGAACGAATCTCGGCGAATGGAGCGCGCTCGTTTTCTTGTCGAGCCTCGGCGCGATCGCCTTCTCGCGTTCAGCGAGCTTTGACGTCGTGCTGACGATGACACTGAGCGGTGCGCTCTCCTGCTTTTTCGTTTGGGTTATCAGGGATAGAGACGGCACGAAAGCACCGCTACGGTTACTGTGCGCGTTCTATGTTTTCATCGGGCTTTCGCTCCTCGCCAAGGGCCTGGTCGGCATCGTTCTTCCTTTCGGAGTGATCGCCGCGTACTTTCTGATTCGTCGCGAATGGCCGAACAGGCGCTTCGTGTTTAGCCTGACATGGGGGCTTCCGATTGCTGTAATTGTCGCGGCGTCTTGGTATGGCCCCATGTTTCACCGACACGGATGGACTTTTGTCAATCAATTTATTATTCAACATCACTTCGCGCGATTTCTCTCGAACAAGTACCACCATCCACAGCCGTTCTACTTTTATCTGCCGGTGGCGCTGTTAATGCTTCTGCCCTGGACCATCGTGTGGATCGCTTCCTTAGTTGCATTGCGGCGATGGAATTGGCGCGGCGATGGCGCTCGCAATCGAATGTTGGTCTTCGCTCTGGTGTGGCTCGCTGTTCCACTTGTCTTCTTCTCGTTCTCGAAATCGAAGATTCCGGGTTATGTGCTGCCGATCCTACCGGCTGCTTCACTCTTGATTGGCGAGCGCGTCTCGTGCTTTTTGCGAGCGCAGCGTGGGGATCGAGTAATACGATGGACGGGCTTGCTGCTTTTGATTGGGGCGGCCGTCGGCGTCTGGTACTCAGTTCGTCAAATCGGAGCGCCAACATCGCTCGTGATTGTCGTCGCACTATCGGCTACTTTGGCCGCAGCTTTCGCGATTATCACGCCTCAACATCGCCGCATTTCGTTCTTGCTGTTTGCCGCAATGCCGTTCCTGATCGGAGTCTGTGCGCTGCGGCCTGCTCTATCAGTGGCCAATCAAGATTCAGTGCGTGATTTGGTTCAAGCCGCCAATGCGCGAGGCTACACTTCTACACCAGTGTTTTATCTTTTGTGCGATGACCGAACGGCGGAGTTCTATGCGGGCGGCCGTCTTATGTACGAGCCGACGGGCGAGCCTGCCAGGTTCGAAGGCGCACAGGATGTCGCCGCGGCAATTCATCAAAAAGGCGGCGTGGGCCTGGTGCTGATCGAAAGCCGTTGGGAAAAGCAACTCACCGATTATCAAGCCGTGCAGACTGAGAAGATTGCGGACAACGGACGCGTAACTCTCTTCGCAGTTCGCGTACGTTAGTTTGGCGGACGTCCAAAAGAATCTGGCTTCAACTGACGGAATCGAATGCGAAACTTCTTGTTGACGAGTTCGCACTCTGGACGGTGTACGGTATGCGCTTCCAGCCAGACTCTTCCCTCCGCGGTTGCTTTAAATTGATCGACCAGTGTCGTGTCCAACCAACCGGCGCGCGCACTTGGCGATAATTCCTCAAACTGCCTGGTGATTACGTCCGGAGCGGCCTGCACCCAGACCGTGCCCGGATTGAAGTACCGAATCAATGAATCGTCAGTGTTAGGGGATGCGAAATACACCGTGGTTCCCGTCGTCCAAATTTGATTCAGCTTCAGCGCAAGTTCCAGCGGCGGATTCGCGCGCGGTTGCGTGTACGGGTACTGCGAGAAGCTAAGGTTCGCAAAGAAGACGACTGCGGCAAAGACCGCGGCGCGATACCGGTGGACGTGGTTTGGCGATGATTCGGCCGCGGCGATAATTATCCCCGCCAAAAGAAAGATCGCCGGCAAATAGAACAGACGATAAAAAGTATTCTGCGGAATAAAAAAGAAAAGGAAGACCAGATAGGGAACGATCCAGAGCACGCAAAGGATTGTGAGCGGCTTGAATCTGCCGCTATTCCGCAGCGCGAAGACTTCTGAAGACTTTAATTCCTTCCAATGCCGCAGCAACATGAATAAGAATGCTGCCGCTGTCGCAATCGTCAGCGAAGCCAGCACCAGAATCGCCGGCCCCCACAAATCGCGAATGAAAGCTACCCGACCGCCGAGGAACGTACGCCACTGCGAGCGAACCGAGTAGACGAAGTTGTTCCAGAGACTGAAGGTGAATCCGTTCTCGGGCGAAAAGTAAGTAATCCACGAGACGAACCGCCCGAATGACCATGTACCGGTGACAACGTGGAACGTGTAGTAGTAAACGCCGACGGTCAATGCGATGACAGTTAACGTGTACTTTACAGCGTTTGCCCTGCCCTGATTCGGCCGGTTGTTCTTCGCCTGGAAAATCAACCCCGCGATCGCGACGGGAAAGAAGAACACGGACAACTGATGAAGCAGCATCGCCAGCGAGTGCGTGACAGCGACCGCGTACGGTCTCGACCTGCGTCCAGGCAGCACTTGATAAAACGTGATGAGTAACAACAACACCGCGACGATGTAAGTGTCAGCATCGGTCGCAAACTTCCACCAGGTTGCAGAAAACGCAAACAGTGCGGTGAGCACGAGCGAAACGTACCGCGACCGAAAACAATCGATGCAGATGCGGAAAAAGAGTGCCACTGCTGTTGCCGCTAAAAAGCAATTGCTGATTTGCAGTACCGTCAGCGCTCGTGGATGAAAACCCAACATCCGCGTCGCGCGATAAGCGGCGTACTCGAAAACCAAATCGAGGAGGTGGCTCGGGTGAATCAGAGACGCATTGACCCGTGGCGCATCTTCAATCACTTGCGCGAAAAAGATTCCGTCCCAGTAGTAGTTCTTCGTGAGCAGGAGCACGTAGGCGAGAAACGCAGCAGCAAAGACGAGAAGAGTTAAGTTGCGCAAGGTCGCACGTGAACCATTCGCACTGCTCTCTTGGTCAGGGGTGACGTGGCGTGACTTGCGCGATTTTGGCAGCGTCATTCCGGCGGGTCACATCGGCTATGGACTGTCAGGCTTTGTACCAAAAATTCTAGGAACTAATCCGATCTGATTCACACCTGGCTTTAGCCAGGTGAACTGCGACAGGATAAGACTGGAAACCGTTTAAACGGTTTCCTCTCCTTCGCGCTTTAGATCACCCGGCTCAAGCCGGGCGTGAATGAGAAACTCACCGCTCTTCTTTTGCAAACCTGGACTATTGCTTCAGCGCGGTCTTGAAAAACTCGATGATCGGCCGATCGTAGGCCTCTTCCTGTTCGCCGGTCGCGGCATCAAGACTTTCGCCGCTTATCGGCAGATCTTTTTTGACTTCGACATTGCCGCCGGTGAAGCAGCTCGCCAGCCCCAGAGTCGAAGCACGCCATGGATCGCTCTGTGCTCCAGTCAGCAGTAAAACTTTTTCGTTGCGGGTTGCTTGCGCCAACTCACACGAAGGCGTGTTGTGATACTTTCTAAAGCCATAAATTCTCATTCCCCATCGTCCCAGCGCCTGCAACAACGAATTGTTCATCGCCGTCTGCCGGCTGGTGGCCGCGCGAACCAGATCGTCCGGCGACGCGGGAGCGGAGTCGAGTGCCAGCGCGCGCACTTCGGGATAGCGCTTCGCTGCGTCAAGCGCCGCATAAGCGCCGAGCTCAACACCGTAGGCGCCGACTAACCCAATCTGCGATTTCCCGGTTGCGGTTTTCAACGTGCGAAGATAATCGATGGCGGCGGTAACGTCGTCGCCTTCAATCGCGCCGAAAAGCGTCCAGTTCACCGGCGGCTTCTCGCCGTGTCCGCGCAAGTCAGGCCACAGTACCGTGAAGCCCGTACTCTCGTTGAGCTTGACCGCCAGATTCAGCAACCATGATCGATCGGCGCCGTAACGATGCAGCAGGATGACGGCTGGCGCTCCTTCGTCACCTTTGATCAACCAGCCCCGCGCCTGTGTGCCGTCATGATTCGACCAGGTGACGTCGCTGGCTTTGGCGATTGGGCCACTGGGAAATGTCTGCGGCGTGATCAGATAACGAGCGCGCGGCGGACGAGTGATGCTGAAAACAATCCACGCGCCCACTGAAACGAGGGCGATGGCGACAACCAGAACAATCGGCAGAAACGTGCGCAGGATGCGCTTGAGTAATCGGCGGTGCGGGGCCATCTCTCGGCAATTATGCGGGAAGAAGCCGGAATTGCAACCAAAAACTTTTGGCGCGCGGCAAACTGCTTTTCGCTGGTGTCTGCCAGGTGAAAGATGAAAGCGAGCATCGCTTCGAGCGTTACGCATTAAGGTAAGAAGTGGCTAGCTTCTTTCTAAGCAACCAACGCGCTGACTGGGCGCATCTGACGCGCTTACAACTCGCGTCACGGGTTCTGGCAAAGTCTTAGCTTTCCCAAACCTCACGTATTACGACAACTGATTTTGCGAAACAGCGCTTAGTTGTTTTTCCTGTGCGTGTATGTTTGCGCAGTGTTAGTTTCAGTCTTTAGGGAGATTTCCTCATGTTGTTTTCTGTTCGCTCACGATTGACAAAGGCAGCCGCCGTTTGTGTTCTGTCTTCGTTCGCACTACTACTAGTTTTGCCATTCGGGCGAGTTAACGCCGCTTCTGCGAACCAGTTGCACTTTCGCCATTCGGCAACCGCTCCTGCGCAGGCTCCGCCACACCGAGCAAACGAAATTCTAGTCCGATTCCGTACCGGCGCTTCGCAAGCAGACAAAGACATAGCCGCCGTTTCGGCGGGTGTGCATCCGAAGAAAAAACTCAAAGGCGAATCCGGAATTGAGGCGTTTGAGGTAAGAGCTGCGAGCGATCCGTTGACCGTTGCTCTGCAACTGATGCAAAACCCGTCCGTTGAATTTGCGGAGCCTAACTTCGTTGTCAAAAGCGATCAGCTCGAGAGTAGCTCTAACGATCCGAGACTTTCAGAACAGTGGGCCTTGAACAACGTCGGCCAAAATGGTGGTCAGTATGGTTCCGATATCAATGCTGTGAGCGCGTGGCAACGAACGCAGGGCTCAACCACGACTGTCGTTGCCGTGATCGACAGCGGTATCGATTTCAACCATCCGGATCTGCTTAACAATCAATGGACGAATCCAACAGCGACGAACGGCGATCTACACGGCTGGGACTTCGTCACCGATGACGGAACTATTAAAGACGAACAAGGCCACGGAACCGGCGTTGCGGGCATCATTGCCGCCCAAGGAAACAATGGCGTGGGTGTGTCAGGAGTTATGTGGCGCGCGAGTTTGATGAGCCTGCGCGTGCTGGACGAGACCGGCACAGGTGACGTCGCCAACGCGGTTGAGGCAATCGATTACGCAGCGGCGCATGGCGCGCAAATCATCAATCTATCGTGGGGAACTGAGGCATATTCAATTGCCCTCAAGGATGCAATTGATCGCGCGCTTCGCCGCGGAGTGATAGTCGTTTGTTCCGCTGGTAACAGCGGACGCAACCTTGATGAGATCTCATCAGCTTACTATCCGGCGTCATTCGATTCGCCCGACTTGATCTCCGTGGCTGGCACTGATAATCGCGATCAGCTTGCCTCGTGGTCGAACTTCGGCGGAACACGCATCGCCGTAGCAGCGCCCGGCGAGAATATTCTGACCACTCAGATGGGCGGCTCTTATTGGAATGTGAGCGGAACGTCGGCAGCAGCTCCTCTGGTTTCCGGAGTGCTGGGTTTAATGAAAACCTTGCGCCCGGCAGTCAACGCCAGACAAGCGAAAAAAGCAATTATCGATTCAGCACGTCAGACTGCATCCCTTGCCGGGAGAGTTGCAAGCAGCGGAGTCGTGGATGCTGTCAAAGCGATTCGTGGGTTGCCAGGTTTGGAGGATCGCAACAATCGCCGACAGCTACCAGCACAACGGTATGGCAGCGGAGGAACGGGTCCCGGCGGTAGCTTTAATACAACGCCACCGCCGGTTACGACTGGCGCCCCGGCTTCGGACTTGCAAAACCTTGACCAGGTCCGCAACGCGAAACCTGAACCGCCGAAGGCCAAGGCTCCGATTCAATCAAACTTGATGTGCGCGGACTGCGATCCACTTAGCGGCGGCGGTGGCGGTTCGTATTACCCCAGCAACGACCCGAATTTCTCAACAGCCAGGCTGCGTCCAACAAACGAGACGGGACAAAACGGCGTGGACTTGGGTTCACGCAATTTCAATTGGGGCGTCAACCTGCTGCACTTGGCCGGACGCGCCGGACTTGATCTCGACCTAACGCTGTTTGCCAATTCGCTGGTCTGGACAAAGGACGGCGGTTACATTAAGTACAACGCCGATCATGGCTGGCCAGCGCCAGGCTTCCATCTGGGACTGCCGGTTCTTCAGCAGGGCTTTTACGATTCGCAAACAGGACAATGGTCATACGAGCTGGTTACGTCCTCTGGTGGCCGTATCGAACTCCGCCCGACGGCCACGGCCAATATTTATGAATCGGCAGATTCAACATACGCACAACTTGATGTCACAAACGCGAGCGCGCCAGTGCTGCGCACGACCGATGGAACGCAGATGACGTTTGCGGCATCAGTCAACAATGAGTATCGCTGCATTCAGGTAAAGGATCGTAATGGCAACTATATCTCAGCGAGCTACGACGGCAATGGGCATTCGACAGTGATCACAGACACTCTAGGCCGCGGCATTACGTTCGTCTACGACGGGAACGGAAACGTACAAGCGATCCGTCAGACGTGGAATGGCGTCGCCCACGATTGGGCGACGTTCTACTACGGCCAAGTGTACGTGGCGCCGAGCTTTGGCGGTGGCCTGTTAGTAAACGGGCCAAACAACAATTACGTTACCGTGCTCACGCAAGTGAATCTGCACGACGGCACTTACTACACGTTCAACTACAACGCCGCGTTCGGTCAGTTGAATCGCATCAATCACTATGCGGCTGACGGTCACCTGCGCGAATACACTTCCTACAACGTAGACAGTAGCGCCGGACAGACCGATTGTCCGCGATTTACGGAGCGCCACGATTGGGCGGAAAACTGGAACAACAATAATGAAGCCATCACGTACTACAGCGTGGCCGCTGACGGTTCATGGACGCAGGAAACGACGCCTGACAGCACAATCTACAAAGAGTTTTTCGCAATCTCCGGATGGCAAAACGGGTTGACGACAAGCACAGAGGTTTGGTCGGGCGGCGTGAAGAAGAAATGGACTGCGACGAGTTGGACTCAGGACGATACCAGCCTCAGCTATGCGAAGAACCCGCGAGCGTATGACACAAGCATTTACGACGAAGCCGGCAATCGACGCCGCTCCGAGATTGTTTACACGACTTACTATTGGCCGAATGCCATCTCGTTGCCGACTGAAATCCGAGAGTATGCGGCAGATGCGACAACCATACTGCGAAAGACAACTAATACTTATTTCATCTCGCAGCCGTACATCGATCGCCGCGTGCTCGGTCTGCTGCGTGAAACAATTGTCTATGACGAAAACAATCAACCTGTATCCAAATTGTGGTACGACTACGACTGGGGCAATGATTACTGGGCGGCAACGCCGCAGAATGCAGTCCAGCACGAGAACAGTACTGACTATACTGGTCGTGGAAATCTCTGCTGGATCGGACGTTGGGATGTTTCCGACGTGAACAACTTCGACAAATCAACCCGCGCTTATTTCAAATACAACAACACTGGCTCGCTCATCGCCAGCTATGACACGTATTGGCATGGCAAAACGATCAGCTATACGGACTCGTTTTCCGATAGTGTGAACCGCAACACATTCGCCTATCCGACGAGCCTCACTGACGAAGACAACTTCGTCTCGAGCGCGCAATACAACTTTGACATCGGCGCAGTGACGCGAACGCAAGATCCAAAGGGCGCCATTCAAACGATGACCTATGACGCTGCCGGACGGACCGACAGAGTCACGCTCACTAATAACGGCGCTTACACACGCTACGTTTACAATCCCTATGGCGACATAGACAGTTTTTCGACGATCAACGATGGCGCGGGCGAGGTGTTCGGCGTTACTTATTTCGACGGGGCCGGCCGGTTGCGCGCTTCGGGCGGCGATTTGCCGAATAGCAGCGGTGGCTATCGCGGCCAGTTCTGGATTTACGACAACATGGGCCGTCTCTCGCAACAAAGTAATCCCGCCGAAATGAATAGTAGTTGGGCGCCGTCAGGCGATGACGCCGCGGGATGGGTTTGGACTTATCAGAATTATGACTGGAAGGGACGACCCACGGTTACCACCCTTCCCGACGGCGCGACGCGCGAAGACACGTATGGCGGCTGTGGTTGTGCGGGAGGTGAAGTTACCACGGTTAGAGACGAGCGCGGACGCCGCCGCAAATTCACCAAGGATGTCCTCGGCCGGTTAAAGCAGGTCGACGAGTTAAATTGGGACCAGAGCGTCTATTCGACCACGACCTATAGCTACAACGCGCGCGATCAGATCACGCAAAGCAATCAAGCGGGGCAAATCAGAAGTTTTGTCTATGATGGTTTTGGCCGGTTGCAGACGCGCACTACGCCCGAGCAAGGCACATCCACCTTGAGCTACTTTGCCGACGATACGACACAAACGGTGACGGATGCGCGCGGCGCGACCACGACGTTTGCTTACAACAATCGCCATTTGCCGACCAGCATTACTTATAACGTGACCGGCGACCCGACGGGACGGACTGCGACCACGCCGAACGTCGCATTTGCTTACGACGAAGCGGGCAATCGCACCTCGATGACTGATGGTCAGGGTTCGGCGACCTACAGCTACAACGCGCTTTCACAGATGACCTCCGAGACACGGACGTTCACGGGCATTGGCTCGTTCACGCTGTCGTATGCGTATAATCTTTCTGGAGAGCTTACCAACATTACCAATCCGTGGAATGCGCAAGTGGGTTACTCTTACGATAAAACCGGAAGGGCAACTTCCATGAGCGGGGCGAATTACGCGGGCGTAAGCAGCTATGTGAACAGCATTGCGTATCGAGCGTTTGGCGCGGCCAAGCAAGTCAGCTACAGCAATGGCCGCACGCTCTCAATGCAATACGACAACCGCCTGCGCGCGACGCGTTGGGATGTACCCGGAGTGATGGGCTGGAGCTACGCTTACAACTATTTTAACGAGAACAGCGGGCGCGTTACTTACGCCCAGAACCTTTATGACGCGACGCTGGATCGTTCGTATGATTATGACCACGTCGGACGTTTGCTTGAAGCGCACACCGGTTCCGAAGCGCGCGGCGCTTTGGTTGGCACCGGTGGAACGCAGGACGGGTCATACTCGCATTCCTATCGTTACGATCAATTTGGGAACATGTGGTATCGCGTCGGCTGGGGCGGTTCGTTTGGCTCATGGCTGGAAGAGAATCCCAGTTATACCAATAACCAGCGGAATGGCTTGTCTTATGACGCGGCCGGAAACTTATTCGGAAATTCGACCGTCACTTATGACGCTACGGGACAGCAGATCTCTTACTCTGGAGGCCCGACGCAAAGTTACGACGGCGATCGGTTGCGCGTAAAGAAGATCGAAGGAGGCACGACCACTTACTACTTGCGATCGACTGTCCTGAGTGGACAGGTGGTAGCGGAGTTGGATGGCAGCGGCGGTTTCTCTCGCGGTTACGTTTATGCGGGCGGCCAGATGATCGCCATTCAAAACAACAACTCCGTCAGTTGGGTGCATCAAGACCCGGTAACCAAGTCGCAACGAATCACGAACAGCTCAGGCACAGTCACCAGCACAGTTGATCTCGATCCGTGGGGCGGTGACACTTCGCGATCCTCGAACGCAGCATTCCAACCGCATCGCTACACAACCTACACGCGCGATGCTGACGGCGGTGATGATGCGATGATGCGTCGGTACGGAAACTACTGGGCAAGATTCTCGCAACCTGATCCGTGGGATGGCAGTTACGAACCAAATGATCCTCAAACTCTGAATCGTTACGCTTACACACAAAATGATCCTATTAACCTCACTGATCCGACCGGGCTTGGAACTTGCCATGACTCGCACGGCAATACATTTCCGTGTTCCGATGAAGATGAGCAGTGGCAAAAGGATAATCCCGGTTCGGTGTCAGGTGCTGTCCGCATATCTACGATCGACTCATTGCTTGGGAATTATTATCTGCCCGCGTCAATGAGTGGGCATTCACCGATGGTAATTGGTTTGCTCCAAGGAGATCCAAATGTTATTACACCGACGATAAGCCCTGTAGATCGTCATACGCCACAGCAGAATCCGACGCAACAAACTAACGCCGGAGCAGATGTGAAAACATGCGATATTTATACAAAGGCCGGCAGACCTGATCTCGCTCTGCTTTGCCGACTCTTTGGGGATGGCCCTCGGACGAACCCTTACAGGCAGTGCCTGCAGTCGAACTTTTACGGCCCAAGCGGACAACAAAAACGGGGTCAGTATTTCGAGTTTGACCCGCTCAATGGCCTTAGTGGGGGGTTAGCGGTTCCATCCTATGGCCCGGGAACACATCTTGCTTGTCTCTCGGTCCTGTTTTAGTGAGCAAAGCACAATCCCAAATGAATAATACTTTGAGAATCACAGTTTCGATAGCGTTGGGAGGTCTGACCTTTTGGCTTCCAGACGCGTTGCTACACCTTTGGAAGATTGATGATATTCGAATCTTGACCCCACTGCTTCCGTTGAGCCTAGCGATCTGCTATTGGGTTGTTTTTGTAGTATGGATGAATCGTGCATCTGGCCCATCGGTCGCACTTTTCATGCTGATCGGTCTGTGGGAATTAGGGCCGCTCTTCATGATGATAGGTGCAACGCCCTACGGCGGCGGCTTCGCAATGCCCTCTGACGCAATCAAGGGTATTTTCTTTAGCATGCTGTTGCCGATCTATACCTTTATTATGTCCGGCTACGATCAAAGCCTCTTAGCCTTGCTGATCGCCACCATTCTATTGATCCTGTTTCGTGTCAAATTTGAGAAACACGTTTGGCTTATTCCCCCATCTATTTGGGCTCGCTTACGAAGGCGTTGACCTACGACGCCACGGGACATCAGTCGCCTCAGAACAGAAACGAAAAAAGGGGCCAGGCCTGCGATTTGCGATTCCAATGCTGACGGCGGTGATGATGCGATGATGCGTCGGTACGGAAACTACTGGGCAAGATTCTCGCAACCTGATCCGTGGGACGGCAGTTATGTAGTGACCGATCCGCAGAGTTTCAATCGCTATGCGTATGTGCAAAACGACCCGGTGAATTTTACAGATCCAACTGGGCTTGATGGAAAGCCTGGCGACCTGTGTCCAGGTGGCGTGATCGGGAACGACGGCAAGTGTCACGCCGGACCAGTTGTCACCGTCAACAGTTTGCCTCCAGATCCGTTTTGGGATCAGTTCAAGGCTGACTATAGCAAGTCGCTTGATCTTTCATGGATGTTTCAACCTCTTCGTGCCCCTGAACCTAACGTCGGCCCGCTGCGGTCCTTGCATGACAGGGACGTGGCCAGACGTATTGCCGAAGGGCAGGCGTGGGATAAATGGCAAGCGTGGGTGAACTGTAATACGCCGATCATGAACAAGTACAACGGCCAACTTAATGAATTTCATCGAATCGGTGGAACAGCATTCTCATGGGAAGTAGGCGCGGGGTTTGGGGTTTTTACCGCAGGCTTTGGTGCGGGCGTAGCCTCAGAATACGATCCGCTTCCACTCGGAGGCGGTCCGGTAATCGGCATTCTTAGTTCGGTTCTGATAACCGCCAATGTTATTCGTAGAGAGAGAGAGGCAGTTAACAAATTAATTTCCGATTACCACGCGGAAGTTAGAAAAACATGCGGCGCAAAGCCGCCTCACCCGTAGCGACGCTTAGTGCGCTTAAAAAGAATAAGGAGCTTTGGAAGCAGGCCACATGTCTGAACTCAAGAAATTTCTTCGCTACTTAATTGGCGCAACGGTTCTGCAATGCGCTGCTATATTCATATTTGATTACATCTTTACACGGCGGATAAACGCAATTGCCAACGGGCTACGAGATTCGCTCTATACAGCGAATGTGGCTAGCGAACAGGTTGACAAAGTTAACCAAGCATTCGCTTCGATATCGAGCGACCTCGGATGGGTCTTCTCAATCGCGATTGCACTTACGGCTTTGGGATTCGGTGTTCTTTCGCGTGCAATAAGCAAGCGCTGGCGCGAGCATCTATCAAAGGTTGCGCACGAGGAATAGAATTACTACTCCGATAGCGTGGCTAAGCGTGGCTAAACCCAAAACTATTAAATAACCCCGGTGGGCAACACTCAAGGAGATAAGGATCATTGCGGCAGCCAAAGACGAACCGATTGCTGACGCGTTGGGATGTGCCGGGAGCGATGGGCTGGAACTATTCTTACAAAAAAGGAAAACGAAAAAGGGGCCAGGCTTGCGATATTCCGATTCTTCGGTACGGCCTACGAAGGAGAGGCGTCGCTAACCTGGCCTCAAAATCCGCCCACCGCATTAGCAGCAGAGTCCAGAAGAAGCAGTCAGAAATCAGAATTCAGTCGGCGCGCTGCCGCCTCAAAATCCTCAGGCGTGTTGACGTTGAAAAAGAAGTTCTCGGCGTTCGGCAAGTCGCCGAGTTCGGAGGATTCAACGTAGCGCGGGCGTACTTTGGCGAGCAGCGCGCGCGGGGTATGTTCGCCTGCACTGATTAGTTCTTCGATTTGCCGCAGACAACTCTCGCGTCGATAAAAAGCGCAGACGGGCTGGGGACGACCGTCGCTTTGAACGGGAACGACGGCATCCAGCGCGTCGCCGGCAAAACTCTGCAAGCGTTCGAACAGTTCGCGCGTGACAAAGGGCAGGTCGCAGGCGACGACCCAAGCCCAGTCTGTTTTCGTCGCTGATAACGCGGCGTGAATGCCGCCGAGCGCGCCCCATTGCATATGCAAATCAGGAATATTCCTTAACGAACCATACGGTTGCCGCGCGCCGACGAGACTAACTGAAGACGCAACGGCGGACAGTTCACCAGCGATGCGCTCGATGAAAGTCTGGCCATCAAAGACGAGTTGCGCCTTGTCTCGGCCCATTCGACGCGATGCGCCGCCAACCAGAATGAAGCCCTCGACATCGAACACAGTGCCGATAGTATTATTTTCGGGTGGAATTAAGCTAATATGGGTTCGCCAGGGCCCGACGAAAGAAGTATGAGACTAACGAAACAACTGATAGCAACCGTTTCCCTCACCTGTTTCGCACTCTTTGTCGCGCCCCTTTGCGCCCAGGCCCAGGAGAAAGCAAGTGTCGTCACCGCACGCACGCTCGGCGGAAGCACGATTCTCTCAGTCGATGACATCAGGCCGGGGATGAAAGGCGTCGCGCGGACGGTCTTTGCCGGCAGCGCGCCCGAAGAGTTTGGCATTGAGATTATTGGCGTGCTGCCAGGCTTCACGGGCCCCCGGCAATCGACGATCATCGCAAAGCTCAGCGGCAAGAACGTTGACCGCACCGGCGTGTTCGCCGGCATGTCTGGCTCGCCCGTCTTCATCGATGGCCGCTTGGTCGGCGCGATTGCTTACAGCTTTCCGTTTGCGAAGGAACCGATTTGCGGCATCACCCCCATCGAACAGATGATCGACATCTTCGAGTCGGCCGCCCCGAGAGTCGCGCGCCAGCCGCGCGCCGTTTCGATGAATGACCTGGCACGCGCCGAATGGAAGCCTGTGCTGCCGAAACAAACCGTTTCGGGTGGACCTTTGATTGCTTCGATAACGGCCGGCTCGCCGCTCGCGCCCTACATGGGCCTGCAAATACAGCCCATTGCGACGCCAGTTGTTTTCACAGGCATCAGTCAGGATAGCCTTTCGCTATTTTCAAACGAATTAACGAAAGCCGGGTTATTGCCGGTGTCGGGAGTCGGAGGCGCGGCGGCTATCACGCCGCTGGCTTCGTTCGATGACAAGACGCTTGCGCCCGGAACTTCAGTCAGCGTGCAGTTGGTGCGGGGCGACTACTCCATCGCCGCGTCAGGGACAGTCACTTTCCGCGACGGCGAGCGCATCTATGCGTTTGGCCATCCATTCCTCGGCTTGGGAGGCGCGGACATGCCGATGACGGAAAGCTCAGTCATTACCGTCATTCCCAACGCATTCAATTCATTCAAGCTGGCCAATCCGGGAAACATGGTGGGAACGATTTCACAGGATCGCGCGACCGGCATCTTTGGACAGTTGGGCCGCGCGGCGAAAATGATTCCCGTCACGTTGAATCTTCACACTAGTCGGAACCGCGACGAGAAGTTTTCATTTGAAGTTGTCAACGACGAATTTCTGACGCCGCTTTTGATGACGATCACAATCTTCAACAGCATCAACGCTCGCGAGCGTTCGCTGGGCGAATCCACGGTATCCTTGCGGGGATCGATCGCGGTTGATGGCCAGACACCGATCGAATTGGAGCGCCGCTTTTCGGCAGCAAATGCGTCATTGTTGGCGGCCGGAGCAGTTGCGGGCCCAATTTCGGACCTGCTCGGCAGCGGGTTCGACGATGTCACGATCCGTGGCATCAATCTCGATATTTCGGCGAGCGAAGAATCGCAGAACGCCACGCTCGAGCGCATCTCGCTGGATCGAACTGAGGTCAGCAGCGGCGACACGGTCGAAGTTCAGGCTTACATCCGCACCGACGCAGGCAAGCTATTCGTGCGGCGAATCCCGGTGCAGATTCCGGCTGAGGCTATTTCTGGCCCATTGATGATTACGGTTGGGGATGGGGCGACTTTGCAGGAGTCTTCGGCCGCGAAATCATTTGTGCCCGTGAACCTGAGCCAGTTAGTCGGCGCGATTAACAAGGTCAAGAAGAATGATCGGCTCTATCTCCGCTTACAACGCCCAACACCGGGTGTTGTGATCGGGACGAGCGAACTTCCCAATCTGCCGCCATCAACCGTCGCCACACTTAACAGCGATCGTGCCTCGGGCGGATACTCTCCGTTGGCGGTGTCGCTGGTCTACGAGCGAGAGCTGGCGCCCGCCGAGTACGTCATCAGCGGTCAGCAGACAATCACCGTTACAGTTAGATAATTAGCTCGGGTTCAGGCGTTGTTGAGGCGTGCTTTCCGGCGCTGGCGAAGTTTCGCTGCGGTTCCCGCGAGTCCCAGGCCAAGGAGCGTTAGCGTCGCCGGCTCAGGCACAGGATTGCAGTCGTTGGTCATCACGGTCACCTGGGCCTTCAGAACGTTGGAGAACTCGCCAAAATCGGTTCCGGAAATCTCGACCGGTAACATCGTCACATCTACCGTGAACGTGTCGAAAGTGAACCGAAGCGGATCGGAAGACAGTAGACGCACAGTGTCGGTAACAATTCCGATATCGATCTGGCCAATCATGTTCAGCGTCTGAGTTTGACCGTTAATCGTCAGGAGTTGTGAGAAGTTGAAATTGTAAGTCCCGGGCGAGTTGACCCCGGTAAAGCCCATCGCGAACGTCAGATCGTTGAGCGTTGCGATGAACGTGCCTGGCGTATTGAAGCCGTCCGTCGATGAAGACGAGGCGCCGATGAGCGTGTCCAGGCCGTTCGGCACTGAGCCGTCGTTGCCGAGGTTGTTAAGCGTAAATCCGCCCGTCTGAATCGAGAGTGGGTCGGCTTTTGCCGCCGGGACAAAGGCCATCCCAAACATCAGTACCGCCAAACCAATCCACGCTTTGGTATTAAGTCGCATCGGTGCTAATCCCGCCTTGTTTTGCAGCTCATCTTTTCGCGAGATCCGACCGGGGCACTAGCCGGATCTCGATAATAGACGTTGTAGAAAAGAAAACTGCCAATCGAAATGCCCTTCCAGAAAAGGAGCTCAGGTTGAGAGAGCGCTTGTCTGTTGGATCGAGAGGATTAGCGCCTATGCGCGCGGCCGATTACGAGGAAGCGTTTTTCGGACCGCGGAATAAGTTCGACTGTCATTTCCGACAGCACGGCTCCGAGGCTTTTCATGATGGCTTCGCCGCAAAACAGGGCCAGCGTCGCATCGGCCGGCGCCCACTCGATCATAACTTGTAGAAGTTCGCTGAATTTGTCGAGCGCGCGGCAAGTGATGAACTGGGCATCGGGTGAGGGCAGGTCTTCAAAGCGCGCGTTCAGCACTCGCGTCCGACCGACCGGCTGTATTGCGCGAACCGCCTCTTTCAAGAACACGG
>DASYTZ010000198.1:0-4943 GCA_036001745.1 Pyrinomonadaceae bacterium | reverse complement strand
GTAATCATCGGAATACCAATCGCATGGCAAAGTTTGTTCAGCGGATGCTGATGCTTGGCTTTGTAGTTCTCGATGAAGGATTCCATAGAAATGCCGTAAATGGTAAATCGTAAATCGTGAATAGAACCGCGCTCGTCTATTTACGATTTACGATTTACGATTCACGATTTACTTGTGTTCCTTCTATTCCCATCACGTCGATAAAGATATCCATCGTGCCGCCGCAGACCATGCCCTCTTCGCTCGCTTCGTCGGCCGTCAGCGTGAAGTGATGCAGCTTGGATTGCCCGGAGCGCATTGCTGCGCGAGCTTCGGCCCAAACTTCAGCTTCGACACAGCCGCCTCCGACGGTCCCAGCGGTTTCTCCGTTTTGAAAGAAGAGCATCTTGGCGCCGCGTCGTTGCGGCGTCGAGCCACGAGTATCCGCCACGGTCGCGACGACGACGCGCTCGCCGCGCGCATTTGCGTCACCAATCAAGCGGTAAAGATCTCGTTGAGCGATCGTCGCCATGAACTTCTACTGATACGGAGTCGGCGAAGGCGTCGGCGCCGGTGCTGCGCCTGCAGACTGGGTCGCGGTCTTCGCGTTTTCGAGAGCTGCCTGGTCCGCAGCGTCCAGACGCTTCTTCAGCCGCTCGACCTCCGCATCTGCGCCGGCAATCGCCGTTTCCAGCCGTGCATGGTTGGCCGCGAGCTGATCCAGTTGTTTTTGAATGCGCAGCTTTTCGTTTTCGAGCTGTTTCCGTCGCTGTTCGCGCACCTCTTCAGGATGCGTCGAACCGTATCCTGCGACTGCACGGTCGATATTCTCGGGCTTCAATGCGTAATCAATCTCTTCCGCGCGTGACTGCAAATCGGCCTGCTGCGCTTCCACCTCGCGCAACTGTTTCCACAAATCAGCCGAACGCTGCTCTGCTCGCGACAAACGTTCGAGATCGACAAGTGTCCGCTGCGACTGCTCCATCGAGTTTATCTTGCCCGTGAGCTGATTAACCTGCGTCGAGAGATCGCGAATCGTCTTTTTCATCGCTTCGGGATCGTCGGCGGTTGTTGGTGTCGCGCTGGTTTCTTCTGTCGAAGTATTTGAGTTGGCGTTCGTCTCGTCTGACGACGGTTGGTAAATTGTCGGATTAGTAATTCGCGGCGCGCTGGGACGTCGCGTCCGGTGCCTGCGCCGTCGCCGTTGCGCACTTGAGTCGACGAGAATCAGACCAATCAGGCACACAGAGACAAATAAGATAACGAACCGACGAATTGATTTTGATCCCATGACTAACTCCCTTGAAAACAATGATGCCGCCGCTGCGAATCGCGCTGCCTCGCGTCAGAACGGCGAGCGGTAGCGACCCGATCATGTCCCAACCTGAGTCTATGATCCAGTCGCTACCGCTCCGGGTTCTGACACTACCCAGGTTGAATCTGAAAACTAATGTCCATCGCCCGCACCGATTGTGTCAACAAGTCGACGCGAATCAAGTCCGCGCCGGCTTCCGCAAACGCACGCACATTCCCGATTGTCACCGCGCCAGAAACCAGAATCGAAGCCGTTGGCGAAAGCTCCCGAGCTTTTCTAATCAATTCCATAGCCGCTGCGACATCGTTTGCCTCGATTGACATGGCGTCCGCACTGTTGTCAGCAGCATCCTGTACATCACGTTCGCTCGTTACCTCTACTTCAATCTTGTGCAAGTGGCCAATCTTTTCACGCGTCGATTTCACCGTGGTTCCAACTCCTCCCGCCAGCGCGGCGTGATTCGCTTTGATGAACACGCCATCGTCCAATCCGTAACGCCCGTTGACGCCACCGCCGAGCAGCACCGCGTATTTTTCAAGCATGCGCAGCCCCGGCGTTGTTTTGCGCGTGTCGGCGATCTTCGCTTGCGTCCCCTCGACGGCTTTAACGAACTCACGCGTGCGTGTTGCGACGCCTGAAAGATGTTGCAGCAGATTCAACGCAACGCGCTCACCAGCGAGCAACACATCCGCAAAACCGCTGGTGCGCCCGATGACTTTTCCGGCTTCGACTTCTTCGCCATCAGCAACAAATGCTTCAATCTGCTGCTGCGGATCGAGCGTGATGAAAACCTCTTCCGCCGCTTCGAGACCGGCGACGACCATCT
The DNA here is from genome assembly GCA_036001745.1 of Pyrinomonadaceae bacterium. Lineage (GTDB taxonomy): Bacteria > Acidobacteriota > Blastocatellia > Pyrinomonadales > Pyrinomonadaceae > UBA11740. Next base: position 2,823 of record DASYTZ010000198.1, on the reverse strand, counting down.
TCTCGCCCGCGACGAATCTTCCCTTCGCGCGCACATTGCGCGACAGGACGGTTTGCGTCGTAATGTCGCCGCGGCCGAGGTCTTCACGCAGAAACAGACCAATGCTGGAGTACAGCGCTCCTTCGTCAAGCCAGTTCACGATAACGCCTCCAGCATTTGCTCAAGCGCGGCGTTCCGTTGCGCTATGTCCGCGACTCGCGCGCGCAACTCATCGACCTTTTCCGCTGGCGCGCGCTGCACAAAATCCGCATTCCCGAGCTGCGCCTCGAGCTTCGCCGCCTCCTTTTGCAACTTCTCTTTCTCGCGAGTCAGCCGCGCCCGTTCCTGCGCAAAATCGATCAGGCCTTCGAGCGGCACGGCGACTTCTGCGCCTCCTGCGAGAACCGCCCGTGCCGCAGCTTTCGGCATTTCTGAAGTTCCGTTGATCGAAATCTCTTTCGCCCGTGTCAGGCGCGCAATTTGATCCGTGCTAGCCGAAAAGACCGATTGCAGGTTCGGTTTCGCCGCAATCATCAGTTGAATGCGATCTGCCGGTTTGATGTTCATCTCCGAACGAATGTTTCGCACGCGCGAGATCAGATCGATGACCGCCCGCATTTCGGACTCTGCGCGCTCGTCAATCAACGACGCATCAGCCACAGGAAACGACGCAAGCATGATGGTCAGCTCGGCACGCGCGTAAGCCGGATGAATCTGCTGAGAATGCTTAATCGGCAGCTTCTGCCAAAGCTCCTCAGTCAAATACGGCATGAAGGGATGCAACAGCCGCAGCGCCTGTTCGAGAATAGAGACCAAGCGCGCCCGCGCAAAATCACGCTCTGGTGAATCATTTTCAGTTGTCACGCTGGTTTTCGAAAGCTCAATGTACCAATCGCAAAAGTCATCCCAGAAAAAGTGATACAACTCCTGAACGGCCGCGTGAAAATCATAATTGTCGAGTTGCTGATTCACCGCCGCGGCCGTTTTGTTCAGCCGCGAGAGGATCCAGCGATCGTGCAACGGAAGATTCGCGGGATCGCCAAAAGCACTTTCAACTTTGTCCGCGCCTTCAGCATTCATCAAACAGAACCGCGCGGCGTTCCAAATTTTATTCGCGAAGTTGCGATACGATTCGACCTGCTTTTCGTTCCAGCGCGTGTCTGTTGAACCCACCTGCGCCAACGTTAACCGCGTTGCGTCAACTCCATACCTAGCGAAGACCTCCAACGGATCGACGCCGTTACCTTTCGTCTTTGACATGCGCTGGCCGTGTTTATCGAGAATCGTGCCGGTGACGTAAACATCGTGGAACGGTTCCGCGCCCATGAACTTGAGGCCCATCATCATCATGCGCGACACCCAAAGGAAAATGATGTCGCGCGCAGTCACCAGCACTGACGTCGGATAAAAAGTCTTGAGGTCTTCAGTCTCGTCCGGCCAGCCGAGCGTCGAGAACGGCCACAGCGCCGACGAGAACCAGGTGTCGAGTACGTCTTCATCCTGAGTCAGCTCGTTCGTACCGGCTTTCGCTTCGGCTTCTCCGCGCGAACGCGCGACGATTATGTCGCCGTCGTTGGTGTACCACGCGGGAATCTGATGGCCCCACCAAAGCTGACGCGAGATCGTCCAGTCGCGAAGGTTCTCGAGCCAATCGGCATAAACTTTTTCGTACGGCACCTGCGGTACGAAACGCGGCTTGCCATCCTCGCGCAGTTTAGCGAGCGCGAGATCGCGCAACGGATCCATACGCAAGAACCATTGGGTCGAAATCAGCGGCTCGATTACGGTCTTGCAGCGTTCGCATTTCGAAATTGAGAATTCATAATCGACGACTTTCTCAAGCAAGTCCGATGCTTCAAGCTTTTCGATCACGAGCTCGCGCGCTTTGTAACGATCGAGCCCCACGAAGTCCGGGCCCGCTTCTTCAGTCATCCGAGCGAAGCGATCGATGACGTTCACCTGCTCGAGATTGTGGCGAATCCCCATTTCGTAATCGTTTGGATCGTGCGCCGGCGTGACTTTCACGGCGCCGGTGCCGAATTCGGATTCGACAAATTCGTCAGCAATGACCGGGATTTCACGATTAACGATTGGCAAGATCAGCGTTTCGCCCGCTAGCGAACTGTATCGTTCGTCATTCGGATTCACCGCCACCGCTGTATCGCCGAGCATTGTCTCAGGCCGAGTCGTCGCAACCGTGATTGCCCCATCTCGGTCCTTGAACGGATAGCGCAGGTAGTAAAGCTTTCCGTTTTGCGGATCGCGCTGGACTTCGAGATCCGAAAGCACCGTCTGATCGTTCGGACACCAGTTCACGATCCGATTCCCCCGATAAATCAATCCTTCGTCGTAGAGCCGCACGAAAACTTCGCGCACCACGCGCGAAAGATCTTCGTCCATCGTGAATTTGAACCGCGACCAATCGACCGACGCGCCTTCACGTCGCAACTGATTGAGTATCTGCCCGCCGTACTCTTCTTTCCATTTCCATACACGCTCGACGAATTTCTCGCGGCCGAGATCGTGACGAGTCAGGCCTTCTTTCTTCAGCTCGCGCGTTACCATCAACTGCGTCGAGATGCCTGCGTGATCCATTCCCGGCAGCCAAAGCGTACGATAACCCAGCATGCGTTTGTGTCGCGTCAACACGTCCATCATCGTGTGCTGAAGCGCGTGACCCATGTGCAGCGAGCCCGTCACGTTCGGCGGCGGAATCGCGATCGAGAACACGGGCGCGGCTCTGTCCATGTTGATCTCGGGCGCGAAGTAGCCGCGCTCCTCCCAACGCGCATAATGAGAAGCTTCGGCTTCTTTCGGGTCGTAAGTTTTGGGTATGTCGATCAT
>DASYTZ010000197.1:0-10363 GCA_036001745.1 Pyrinomonadaceae bacterium | reverse complement strand
GACGCGGATGCTAGAATGTTTTGCAAAGCTGAGGTCATCATTGATTGTCCCGCGAACTTCGAGTCCTAAATACCAAACCGCGCGCGCCGAAGCCTGATTGGCTGCGGATTCGTATCGGCGATCCGACGAATCAGAATCATCTGCTGAAGCTGATTCAGGGATTGAATCTGCACACCGTGTGTCAGGAAGCACGGTGCCCGAACATCTTTGAGTGCTGGGCTAACAGGACTGCAACTTTCATGCTCGGTGGCGACATCTGCACACGCCACTGCGGTTTCTGCGCCGTTGGCAAAGGCGCACCCGAAGCTTTGGACAGAGAGGAACCGCGCCACGTAGCCGAAGCCGTGAAGCACTTGAATCTCGCGCACACGGTGATCACTTCAGTGAACCGCGACGACCTGCCGGACGGTGGCGCGGCGCATTGGGCGGAAACGATTCGCGAGGTGCGCCGCGTAAATCCCGAATGCAAAGTCGAAGTGCTGATTCCTGATTTCAACGGCGACGAAAACGCCCTAAACACCGTGCTCGATGCCGAACCTGACGTGCTGAATCACAACACGGAAACGATCGCGCGACTGTATCGGCGTGTGCGACCTGATGCCGATTACCAGCAGTCGCTAACTTTACTAAGGCGCGCGGCTGAGCGGCGTGATCGCGAGCAGCCTGAGATGCTGACCAAGAGCGGCATCATGGTCGGCCTCGGCGAAGAGTTCGATGAAGTTGTCGAGCTGATGAAAGATCTGCGCGCCGTCTCATGCGACATCATGACAATCGGCCAGTATCTGCAACCACATGCGCGTCGCTTGCCCGTTGAGCGTTACGTCACTCCTGAAGAATTCGACCGCTGGCGTGACGTGGGAATGGAAATGGGATTTAAGCACGTGCAATCCAGTCCGCTCACTCGCTCGTCCTATCACGCGCGCGAGCAAGCGTCGTAAATGAAAAAACTGCGAGTTCTGGCAATCGGCTTCTCTTTGCTACTCGCCGTTTCCTGCAAACCCAAACCGCCGCGAAATCGTCTCGATGAAAACCATTTTCCGCGCATTGTTCTCTGGGCGTGGGAACGTCCTGAAGACCTGAAGGCGCTGGATGCAAACCGTTTTGCGGTGGCGTTTCTCGCACAGACGCTGGTCTTGAAAGGCGATGAGGTCATCTTCGATCCGCGGCATCAACCACTCGACTTGGCGCCGGAAACGAGGCTGATGGCCGTCACGCGCATCGAGTCACAGAAGACAACGGGACAGCGCGCGGCTTTGAGTGAGACACAACGACAAAAGGCGGTGACGCTGATTCTGAAGACACTGGAGCTCAGCAATGTGTCAGCAATCCAAATCGATTTCGACGCGGTGGCGTCGGAACGCGAATTCTATCGCGCGCTGCTGCAGGACCTGCGCGCAAAACTTCCCGACAACGTGCCACTGTCGATGACCGCGCTGGCTTCGTTTTGCGTGGGTGATCGTTGGCTTGATGATTTGCCGGTCGATGAAGCCGTGCCGATGATTTTCCGCATGGGCGCTGACGAGAGAACCATCAAGAATCTCCTCGCCAACGGCGAAGACTTCCACGAGCCGCTCTGCCAAAAGAGCTACGGCATAGCCGTCGATGAACCGCTCGATTTGAAGTTCAAACCTGACCGACGCGTCTACGTCTTCAACCAGCAGTCCTGGACAGCGAGCGATATTAAGTTGGTGAGCGAAAGGATCGGGCAATAATTTCTGAGTATCTTCACGTCAGCGCGCTAACCGCCACATCGATCAGTTTAGTTTGCCAACTCAACCAATGTTTGCTGAAAGCGCTCGCACGGCAATCGACGGCGATGCTGTGGGCGAGGTCGGGGAGCAGCACGCGTTCGCGAAAATCGGCAATCAGTTCGGCATCGGTGAAGATGGCAATAATCTCCTGGTACAAGCGGTAACTCAGATAATCAAAATTCGACGAGCCGGCGATTAAGTATTCATCGTCAATCAACATCGCTTTCAGGTGACTCATCCCGCCTTGATAAAGACGCAAATCAATTGTCGAGCGGGCCGATTCGAGTCGCGCATAGTTGGCAAAGTAGCTCCAGTTATTTCTCGCTGGCGTCACGATCTTCACATCAACCCCACGCCGGGCCGCTGCGCGCAAGTGTTCGTAAAAGGGAAACGTGATGTAGGGGCTCTCCACGAAGACCGTTTCACGCGCACCGTCAATTATGTCCAGCACGCGCTGAAACGCGCGGCGGTTGTCGCGACCATCGAGTATTGCTAACTCTGCGCCGTCGAATTCTTTGCGAACCGTTCCGTCAACACCGTGCCACGTCGATCGAAAATCCTGTCTCAGGAAAGCGACTGCCTCAAAATCAGTAAGGCGCAGCATCATGTCGTGCCACGCAGCATTGTGCTCGCTGAAGTTGATGCCGCCGATATAGGCGACTGAGTTATCGATGACGATTAGCTTCTTGTGATTACGGCTCAGGAGCTTGCGCGGCGATGCCGCGTAGGGATTTGTGAACTTTATTTCTACGCCCGCGGATTTCAAACGCGAATTCATTGCGAGAGTCTCGCGCGCCTCATGGCTCAAATCTCGGTCAAACAAATTTGTCGGTGAATAGCGAAACCGATCATTCAGGACCACGCGCGTAAACGAGTCAACCAGAATTCTCTTATCCGCAGCCGGGGACGAAAGCAGCGCTTCCGCAAGTTGTTTGCCGATCGAGTCGCCTTCGAAAGCAAATGTCTGAAGAAAGACCGACTGCTCCGCGGCAGAGATGTCTTCGCGCAAGCGCGACCAGAATTCGTTGAAGTTGACGAGGAGTTCTACCGTCATGGTTCGAGCCGCCGGGATTGTATTCGATTTCGCTGTTAGAATGAACGACAAACCAATGCTTCACGTTCACAACGGCGACTCCTCAGCGATGACTGCCCGCAAGGCCAATCTTCCCGGCGAACACTTTGCCTGGCGCGAGGCGCTTGTTTGTGGGCCTGCGCCGGGTGGCCTGCCCGAACAAGAATTCCTGAGTGTCCGCGCACAACATCTTTCGAGTGCGTACGACGTCGATGTCGAGAAGTGCCTCGCCGAGTTGCGCGAGCAGCATGATGCAGTGGCGCGCTTTTTCGATCATGAAGAAGTAGTCCTTTGGTTCGAGCACGATCTTTTCTGCCAAGTGCAATTGATTTACTTGCTGAACTGGTTTTCGCGCCGCGAAATCGGGAAGACAAAACTGAGTCTGATCTGCGTCGGCGAGTTTCCGGGTGTGCAGTTTCATGGACTTGGCCAATTGAACGAGGAGCAACTGAGTTCGTTGTTTCCGCACCGCCAGGCAATCACGGCGGAGCAATTGAGCCTGGGAGCGAGAGCGTGGCAAGCATACTCCTCGGCAGAGGCAGCTGACCTCATCACACTGCGCGATTCAGACACTTCAGCTCTGCCCTTTCTCAAGACTGCAATCAGCAAACATCTGCAACGATTTCCATCCACGCGAAACGGCCTCGGTAGAATCGAAAACGCGGCACTCGATCTGATCGCACGCGGTTACCGTGAATTCAAATCCCTCTTTCCCGCGTTCATCGGACGCGAGCGCGATTACGGTTTTGGCGATGCGCAGTTTCATCTGGTCCTGCGGCGAATGTCGGATGCGCGTCGACCATTGTTGAGGGGCAACAATGGCGATCGATCGACGCTTGATTCCGAATCTGTTCACCGTTCTGCGTTTGAAATCACAGAAGCAGGTGAAGCCGTGTTGTCTGGAGCGACGGATTTTGTCGCTCTAAACGGGATCGATTTATGGCTGGGCGGCGTGCACCTACGAGAAAGAGAAGCCGCTTGGCGGTGGGATGACGAAGCGCAGTCGTTGGTTACAACGCGCATCTGAACCCGGCAATCATCCAACGCTCGTGCGGATAGAAAAAGTTTCGATAGGTTGAGCGAATGTGAATCTGCGGCGTGGCGTACGAACCGCCGCGCAGGACCTTCTGGCCAACGAACCACTTGTCGTTGTACTCGTCGAACTCGGATTTGAAACCCGGATAAGGGACATAATCTGAAGTAGTCCACTCCCAAACATCGCCAATCATCTGATGACAACCTTTAGCAGTTTGTCCGTTCGGAAATGATCCGATCGGCGCGACGCTCCACAAGCCGTTCTCGAATAGATTTCCTTTTGATTCATCAGGCGCTGAATCTCCCCACGGGAATTCTTGCTTCGCGTTCGCCGCGGTTGAGACGGTTGCGGCCTTTTCCCATTCGGCTTCAGTCGGCAGACGCTTGCCCGCCCATTTCGCATAGGCCGATGCTTCGAGAAAGCTGACGTGCGAAACCGGTTCGTTGAGTTTGTCCTTGACTGGATGCAGGCCTGAAAAATCGCGAATCATCCAGTCACCATCGTGCTGTTCCCAGTAAAGCGGCGCTTGCCAATTTTCGGTGTTGACCTTTTCCCATCCGGTTGAATGCCACCAGCGAAAATCCTGGTAGCCACCGGCGTTAATGAATTCAAGATAGTCGCCGTTGCTGACGAGCGCGCGCTCGATCTGAAAATCTTCGAGCCAGACTCTGTGCGCGGGCTTCTCGTTGTCCCAGGCAAAATTTTTGGAGTGCGGCGGCTTGACGCCGCTTTCACTTGCGCTCTCCCTAACGGTCGGGCTACTGCCCCGCTCTGCGTATCCCAGCTCGAACAACCCACCTTCAATCTCAACCATCCCGCTCACGCTTTCAATCGATCGTGTCGCGGCTCTCATCGGCGCATCAAACTGATCGCACAGCAAATGCTTTATGTCGTAAACGAGCAGCTCCTGATGCTGCATCTCGTGCTCGAGGCCGAGGCGAATAATCGAAAGGATTTCGTGCGCATCATCGCGTTTCGAAACGCTTTCAATAAACCGCATCATCTGCTCATCGATGTGCGCGCGATATTTTTTTGTTTCCGCGACCGTGGGACGCGAACGCGTGCCCCGCTTTGGCCGCTCAATGCGCGGGCCGAATCCTTCGTAATACGAGTTGAAGAAGAACAGGAAGTCTTCCGAGTAGGTCTTGTAACCGGGCTGATATTTTTGCAGGACAGTTTCAAAGAACCAGGACGTGTGGCCGATGTGCCAGCGCGGTGGACTCATGAACTCGGCGGTTTGAATCACATAGTCTTCGATCTCCAGCGGCGCGACGATTTCGAGCGTTCGTGCGCGGACAGATTGATACAACTCGGTAATGGATTGAATTTGAGAGTCCGGCGCAGTTTGAATTCGGGCCACCATGATTTTGTTCATGTCACGACGATTCGGCGTTCGCCGCGATTCTTTGCTCGACCGATAATCTCGGCGCGCGGATAGTTCCAACGCAATTCACTCAACAAATCATCAGCTTTATCTTCCGAGATCGCCAGCAACAACCCACCTGCCGTCTGCGGATCATAAAGCAGCTTGACCAAATTCGGCTCGATGCCTTCGTCAAGCGAGACATCCTCGCCGACATATTCACGATTCGTTTTGTCCGCGCCCGTCAAACATCCTGAGGCGGCCAATTCCAGCGCGCCACTAATCAGGGGCACGCGCGCCGATTCAATTTCAATTGTGACGTTACTCGCGCAGGCCACTTCCCACGCGTGACCCAGCAGAGCGAATCCGGTGACGTCGGTCGCGGCTTTCACGTCGAATTTGGCGATCGCCTCCGCAGCGTACTTCCCCGGCGTCAACATCGTCGCGATTGATTCCTCGACGACCTCTGATGAAACCTTCGCTCGCTTGATTCCTGTCGAGATCACGCCGGTGCCGATGGGTTTCGTCAGGATAATCACATCACCTGGCCGCGCGCCGGCGTTGGTCGCGACATGATTCGGATCGATCACACCGGTGACGGAATAGCCAAACATGATCTGTTCGTTATCGACGCTGTGCCCGCCCACCAAGGCGACTTTGTTCTCAGTCAAAACGGACAAACCGCCGCGCATGATCTCGCCGAGAATCGCAAAGTCCACGCCCTTCTTGGGAAAGCAAGTAATGGCCATCGCGGTCACCGGTGTCCCGCCCATCGCCCACACGTCGTTGATAGAATTTAGTGCGGCAATACGGCCATAATCGAACGGGTCGTCAACAATCGGCGTGAAGAAATCGAGCGTCTGCACCAGCGCCAGATCGTCGCGCAGTCTGTACACTCCGGCGTCGTCCGCTTTGTCGAAACCGACCAGCAGATTCGGATCGAAAGGTTGTCTCTCAAGCCCGCTCAATACTTGAGCGAGGACGCTAGGCGCGAGCTTCGCCGCTCAACCAGAGCACGAAACCATCTCAGTCAGACGCATAGTGATTTCTCCCTTCGCAGATTGTTGGTTGAAGCGATTCAGCGTCGCATCGCGTTATGATATTGTCAACGGCAATTCAATTGATGCACGACGTTTTGATTATTGGCGCTGGGCCCGCTGGATTATCCGCCGCGCGTTGGTGCGATGAACTCGGTCTCGACACGCTCGTTCTGGAACAGCAGGCAGAAGTCGGCGGGCAGCTACTTTCCGTTTACAATCCTGTCGAAAACTATCTCGGCGTGCGGGCTGAGAACGGACGCGCCTTACGCGATTTGTTTGTGGAGCAAACGAAAGACTGTGATTTCGATCTTTGGACTCAAGTCGAAATTGAAAGCGTGGACTTGAAAGCGAAACGCATTCAGCTTCAAAGCGGCGAAGAACTGCAATCGATCGCCATCATCCTCGCCACTGGTTTGCGTCGTCGCAGGCTCGGCGTTCCGGGCGAAACTGAATTCCAGGGACGCGGCATCATCGAATCGGCCACGCGCGATCGCGATCAACTAGCGGGCAAAGACGTCTGCGTGATCGGCAGCGGGGATGCGGCGGCGGAAAACGCTCTGCTGCTCGCGGAAGTCTGTCCCACCGTGACGCTTGTCCATCGTGGCAGAAAGATGCGGGCGCGGCGCGAGTTCACGGAACAGCTTCACACAAATCGCTGCATCACCGTCTTTCCTGAATCGATTGTGCGTCGCATCATTGGCAGCGATCTTGTCGAAGCGGTCGAGATCGAGCGCGGCGGCGCAATCAAGCCGTTTCAGATGGCGGTGCAAGGCGTGCTGATCAGGATTGGCTGGGAACCGAACACCGATTTCGTTCGTGGTCAGGTGGAATCGGACGAGAGAGGCTACGTCATCGTGGGCTCGCAACAAGAAACAAGCGTTGCGAATGTGTTTGCAATCGGCGACGTCGCGACTCCTCTGGCGCCCACGATTGCCGGGGCGGTTGGGGCAGGAGCGACAGCGGCGAAAGTAATCGCGGCCAGGCTTCAGCAGAGATAGTCCGCAGATTCCACAGATTAGAACTACCAAACAAGACTTAGCCACGAAAAGGCACAAAAGGCACAAAAGAGGAAAGCAACAACCTTACGACGCGTTCGTATCTTGCCCGTTCGTGCTTTCCCCCCCAATCTTTCTTTTGAGCCTTTTGTGCCTTTTTGTGGCTATACTTTCTGTGTAATCTGCGGACAATCACTTTCCACCTAACCACGCCATTCGCATTGCCTTCGCTTCTGCTGACGCGCTCGGGTTCTCTTCAATTCGATAATCAAAAAGCTGCGGCGGGCCCATGGTGATCGTCAAGCGCATCGGCTTGCCGTCGCGTTGCACAACCACCGGCACGCGATCGCCGGGTTTGTAGCGGCCGACGGTTTTCAGCAGATTCCCCGGCGTGAGCCTTGTCCCGCCAAACAGCGTGATGACGTCACCGTCCTCCAAACCCGCAGCCGCCGCCGGCGAGTTCGGCCGCACACTGGCGATTTTGAAATTGGTCTTCTCACTTTCATCGGCGGCGATACCGACAGTGACCGGACCGCGCGGATCACGCACAAATCGCAGGCCAACTTGCGCGAATGCGTCTTCGTAAGGCGGCGTTTCGACGCCGTGCACGTAACGCGTGAAAAAGTCGCTCATGTCTTCGCCGGCTACTTCCGACACCACGCGCGCGAAATCTTCCGGCGTGTATCCGCGACCGCGAAGATAATAAGTCGCGTTCGGACTCTTGAGATAAAACTCGTCATACATCCGCCGCATGACATCATCGAGCGAGGCTTTGCCGTGTGTCTTTCCCCGAATCAGCAGGTCGAGCACGACGCCGATGATTTCGCCTTTCGGGTAATAACTGATCGAAGTGTTCTCGAGATTCGTCTCCTGCGCGTGCGGCGCATCGTCGATAAACGGCGCGGAAAGCGAACTCTGTTCCGCGCTCATCAATTTGCTGCCGGGCGAATTATCGACTTCGCTAATTTGATCGGTGAGGGCTTTGAAAAATTTTACGTCGTTCCACAACCCAGCGCGCCGCTGCATTAGATGACCGTAATAATTGGTGATGCCTTCGGCGATCCAAAGCGCGCGCGTGTTCGCTGGACGCGTGAAGTCCCACGGCCCAAGCTCAATCGGCCGCAGACGCTTCACGTTCCAGACGTGAAAAAATTCGTGCGCCGCGGTGCTGAGCGCTTCTTCCGGTTCGTCCGAATCACCGAGCGCGCCCGGCAAAATGATTTGCGTCGAAGTCAGGTGCTCCATGCCATCGCCGGAGTGGCCGTCGTTCGCGAAGTGGATCAGGAAAGTGTACGAATCAAATTCCGGCGGGCCCCACATCGCCGTTTCCGCCCGCACAATCTTTTCGATTCCCCGGACAAGTTCGGGGCGCTTCCCACCTTCTTTCCCGAAAGAGTGGACGATGACGTGGTACTGCTTGCCGTCAACTGTGAAGCTATCTTCGGTCCAATCCGGCGCGATCTCAGTCGGCGTATCGATCATGATGTCCCAGTTGGGGAAGTGCCATTCGCGCTGATCTCGCGTCTCTGTTCGCCCGTTAACGATGCGCCACCCGTTCGGCGGTGCGATCGATAGACTCACCGGATCCTGCTTGTGATTGACGACGTACATGAACAGATTGCCGCCGTTGAAGTTCGCATGCCGCCAGTCGAGTTGCGAGAATGTTCCGGACAGATCGTTGCCAAAGACTTTGTAAGTGATCGTGGCGCTGTGCGTATTTCTCATCGTTACGCGCCAGGTCTGGTCGTCGACGCGCCGCACCGGAAAATCCGGCAGTGTGCAGGGTACGTTCACGCGTGGGCAAATGCCGCCGAACGCATGAAATTCCTGAACGTTCTTGGCGAAATCGAAAACTGCGTATCGCCCGGGCGCCCATTTGGGCATTTGAAAATCGAGCGATTCAGAAGTCCATGATTGCGGAACCTCGACCTCGATTTTGACTTCGAATAAGTGCGAACTCGGCTGAGACATTGCAAGCCGATAGTCCATTTTGAGCGGCTGCTCCTGGGCCGCCGTTGAGACGAAGGTTGTTAGCAGAACCAACGCCATCAGAGCGGCGTGTCTGCATAAATAATTGAGTTTAGTCATGTGATGTTCTCGGCTGAAGCCGTGATTTGATAACACCGAAGTTTCGATGAGCGCAACTGAGCCGCTCGAGCTGCGCCGACGCCCGTCGCCGCAGATTTGTTTGTGGTCATCCGAGTTATCTGGCAGAATCTGCCAATCCAAAATCGCTCGAACATGCTTTCGAAGCAATTCCATCGCGTGGAGTTCTTGAGATGAAAAGATTGTTCGCAATCGCCGGCGTCGTCGGTCTGCTTTTACTCAACGTTGTGGCGCAAACGCGCGACGCGACGCAAACAACTTTGATAAAGAACGCGACCGTTTTGACCGTGTCGCACGGCACGCTCACAAACACTGACGTGCTGCTGCGCAACGGAAAGATTGCCGCCGTCGGACAGAACCTGAAAGCGCCCGAGGGCGCGCGCGTGATCGACGCGACAGGCAAGTTCGTGCTGCCGGGAATTATCGACGCGCACTCGCACACGATGATGGATGGTTCAGTCAATGAGTGCACGAAATCGGTGACGTCGATGGCGCGTACGCAGGACATCCTGAACCCGAACGCGATCGGCATCTATCGCGAGCTGGCCGGCGGGACGACTGCGGCGCTCTTGCTCCACGGATCGTGCAATGCGATTGGCGGACTTAGCACCACGGTGAAATTCAAGTGGGGACATCCGGCCGCTGATTTCGTCTTTCCCGGCGCGACACCCGGAATCAAGTTCGCGCTTGGCGAAAACCCGAAGCGCACGAACTTCAATATCCCTGGATTACAGCCGCGCTATCCGGCAACGCGCATGGGCGTCGAAGAAACGATTCGTGACGCGTTCACGCGCGCCCGGGACTACAAACGTGACTGGGACGATTACCGAACGGCGGTGTCGCGTGGCGAGAAGAACCTGATGCCGCCGCGTCGCGACTTGGAGCTCGAACCTCTCGTCGAGATTCTCGAAGGCAAACGGTTCGTGCACTCGCATTGCTATCGCGCTGACGAAATTCTCATGCTGATTAACATCGCGGACGAGTTCGGTTTCAAAGTGCG
>DASYTZ010000196.1:0-2265 GCA_036001745.1 Pyrinomonadaceae bacterium | reverse complement strand
GATGCTGAGATCGCGATGGTCGGTTCAACTTCGGAAGACGTGGACGCTACGCTTGGTGAAGGAATTTTTGGCGGCGCGGACGAGACGGGAAAGCTTTTGAACGATGCAGCGAGAACCGGCGCGAATGAAGGCATCGGATTGGGCGAAGCGGTCGGCCGCGCGTTAGCCGCGATGAATCCACAGCACCGGCAATATTCGCTGCTCTGCGCAGCTTACAAATCAAAAGTTCCATTCACCGCTTTCATCACCGTTGGCGGTGACATTGCCCACTTTCATCCCACGGCAGACGGCGGCGCACTGGGGGCAACTTCGCACACCGACTTTCGCTTGTTGGCGGAAATTGTTCGGCAGATGAATGGCGGCGGTGTTTACCTGAACGTCGGCTCCGCTGTGACACTGCCGGAAGTTTTCTTGAAATGCGTGACGCTCGTGCGCAATCTGGGTCACGAGTTGCGCGACATCACGACTGCCAACTTCGATTTCATTCAATCGTATCGCCCGCTCACGAACGTGGTGCGGCGGCCGACGGCTGATGGTGCAGGTCAGGGTTACGCGATTACGGGCCACCACGAATTGACGATTCCGCTTCTGGCCGCAGAGCTTATCTGTGGAGAAGTTCAAGGATAACTTCGCTCAACAGTTTCAACCCCGCGATCACCAACACCAGAGACAACCAGCGCCGGATGCCGGCTATCGGCAGTCGCCGCGTCCCCAGTTCCGTGCCGATAAAGCCGCCGACCAGCGCTGCCGGAGCCCAAACAAATGCTGCGCGCGGCAAAGTCGAAACGGCGGCGAAATGCGCAACCAGGCCATGACCGAGAAGCCCGGCTAGCGAATTCACCAGAATAAAAGTCACCGACACGCCTGACGTTTCTTTGGTCTTTGCCCAACGCATCAGCAGCAGCAGCGGGCTCAGAAAGATTCCACCGCCGACGCCAGTCAGACCCGAAAGCAGACCAATCGCCGCGCCCCACACCAGTCCCGCACCGACCGGAGCACTTCGCGTCTCGTGGTCATCCGCTGTCTTCGCGCTGAAGAAGATCCGGACTGCGCTATACAACAGAACTACTCCGACGATTGCTTTGTAAACCGACGCGGGCAACGTCAGCCAACCGCCGACGAATGCCGCGGGAATGGAAGCTGCTGCAAATGGCCAAAACGTGCGCCACGAAAAGAAGCCGGCGCGAATGAACCTGAATGTCCCCACGGCGGCCACAATGATGTTCAGCGTGAGCGCCGTCGGTTTCATTACGGCCGGCGCCATGCCAAATAGCGCCATGGCCGCGAGGTATCCTGATGCGCCGGCATGGCCGACCGTCGAATAGAGCACGGCGACGACAAAAATCAGGGCCGCGATCAGCAACGTGACAATGAGCGTCATTCCGATCAAAAAACGAAGTCAGCATCAAAGCATAATAGGCGAACGCCCGCAAACGAGCCGGTAGTGTCCATATTCCACTTTCCTCTGCGTCTCTCTGCGAAAACCTCGGCGTTCCTCTGCGGTTAGCCGACGTCGAAAAGCATTTACCGCAGAGAAAGGGGCCGAGGCAGGCGCAGAGATCGCAGAGGATAAGCCGAGAATTTCAAATTAGGAACTAACAACGAGCGAACGCTTTTGCCGCGTCACTGCCGCGGGATATATAATCCGAGTTCCCCCGAAAGCGATCGAATCGAACGTCCACCCGAACTTTCACTATGGAAGCGGCCAGGCTGGAACATTTCAAAAAACTCTTGCTCGCAGAATTGCGCCGGCACGCGCGACAAGTAAGCGACGAACAAGCGAATGCCATCGACATGGCCGGCGACGGCGCGAAAGAGAGCGCCGACCTTTCACTGCGCGACGTTATCAGCGAGTTAGGTTTGAAGCTTGGCGAGCGTGAGTCGCAGATGATTGCCGACATCGATCAGGCGTTGCTGCGGATCAAGGAAGGGTCATACGGACGGTGCGTTAGGTGCAACAAATCAATCGAGGAGCGCCGTCTCGAAGCGTTGCCGACCGCGCGTTACGACGCGGCTTGTCAGGAGGCCATCGAGAACCAACGAGGTCTTGCGCGACCGACGTTGTGACCTCGCGTTCAGAGTTCAAGCTTTAGCTTGCCAACAATCTGAAGATTGAACTCTGAACATGACGAACTACCTTTCGCTGCCAACCGGCGACGGCGCGCCCGACGAAGTAAACGCCGTCATTGAAATCCCGCGTGGCACCACGAACAAATACGAATATGACAAGCAGCTCAATGTGTTTCGGCTCGATCGGACTTTGTA
>DASYTZ010000195.1:0-13606 GCA_036001745.1 Pyrinomonadaceae bacterium | reverse complement strand
CGGATTGGCATAGTCATCCTGAAGTGTATAGACATCGACCTCATCAATCGTTTTGCTGCCATTGAAATCGACTTGCAGCCACTGTGGAAATGAATTGTTTCCTCCGTGCCAGCCACCGCCACTTAACCAATTCAGGCCTTTGTGTTCACCGTCGATTGCCGCCGCTGGAGTGAAGCCATAACCGGGGTAAGTTGACGAAGCCGTCGCCGTCGAACCATTCGAGGCGAGCGCAAAGTTACTACGCGCGCCACCGGTCGGAGCATCCGCGGTAATCAACAACTCGCCATTGCGATAGCCGTACTCTTTCTGCGGAGATGTCGCCGCGGCGTTCGCGGAATACTCAGCCAGCAACTCACCACCAAGACCGTACACCTGCCAGGTCTCTGCGCCGTTCACATTTCGTTTGATGCGTCGGCCGTCGCCATCGTACGAATACGACTGCCATTGATTATTCGCCCACGCCTGCTTCATCCGGTTCTCCGCGTCGTAAGTCCGCGTGCCCTCACCCATGTAAGTATCGTTCGTTAAGTTCCCGGCCGCGTCGTAACTCATCGCGTAGCCAGCAGGTGCACTCAAGCGATTTGTATTTGCGTCCATGCCGAAGTTGGGTTTGGGAACGCCCGTCCCCCACGTATTCGCTTGATTGATCGTGCGATTGCCGTAGCGATCATAACTGTACACTTGCGCGAACTTCTGGTTTTCCGCTTCGGCGTTCGAAATGTAATTCTCGCTCACCGACGTGATTCGGTTCAAAGAGTCGTAGGTGTAACTGTCACGCTGAATGGCCCAGGTGCTCGTCTGTTCATCCAGCGGAATGTAATGCCAGCTCTTGAGCACGTTGCCGTTGTTCTCCGGCCCGCTGGTGCCGAAGCCGCCAGAGTTGTCATAAAAGAATTGCAGACACCCGCGATTCCATGAGCCGTTTACGTCGGGAGCAGTTGATACGCGCACATCCCAGAGCTGTCCGCGCACGTTGTATTGCAGCTTGTGATAAAGCGGCGTTTGCGTTCCGAACTGCTCAATCGTCATCCCGCCAAACGATGAATAGCTGATGTTATTCGCGTATGTCCTTTGCGTGCCGTCACCAAGATTGCCGCTAAAACTGTTCAATCGACCGCCACCGTCGAATGTGTTCGTGACTGAATGGCCCGACGGATAAGTCATTGTCTTCACGTGTCCGGCCAAATCGTACGTGTAACTCATCGAGTATGTTTGCGCGCCAATCGTTTCACTTCCGCCGACCGCACGCCCCAACGGGTCATATCCACTGTAACTCGAAGTCGAGACGGTCGAACTCACCGAACCTAAGCGGCCTTTGCCGTTTGCGATAGTCGTCGAGTCGTAAACGTAACTAACGCCGGGCGTCCCATCCGAGTAGCTGCGCGTGAGCGGCCGATTCAATGCATCGTAAGTAAAGGTTGTGGCAATCGATCGCGCGTCAGTCTTCTGTGTCAGGTTTCCATTGGCGTCGTACTGATAACTGACCGTCCCGCTTTCCGGGTTCGTGGCGGAGGTTAGACGCGACAATGAACTGTAAGCGAAGCTTCGGTTCTGCGATCCTTGATTCACAGCGACAAGATTTCCCAAGGTGTCGTAGGAATAGTTTGTTGGCTGGCTGGGATTATCAGTTGTTCCCAGGCTGTTGTTCACATTTGGATCGCCCGGTTCGTCAACTCTAATTAATTGGCCGAGACCGTTCGTCATGCTGCGCCGCATTTTGCCTGCTTGATCGGTCACAGTCACGAAGTTAGCGTCGTAGGCCGTAGTCACGGCCCCAGTGCTTGTCGAGCTGGAGCCCGATGGCCATGGCATCGATGCGCCCCCAAACGTTTGCACTTCGACCATGCGGCCGCTTGGGTCCTGCGTGCTCCGCGTCCAGCCCATCGTGTTCTCACCACTGGCGGCTGTTGAGGTCGCGGCGCGGTAAGGGTTCGAGGCGACTTGATAAGAGCCCGCTGTAGTCGCGTTGCTGTTCGGGCACTGCGGGCTACTGGTGGACGAACAACTCACGTAGCGCGTCTGGACTTTGATGCCTGTGGTTTCATCGGTTGCACTTTGCGTCGTGGCGTCTTCCAGTTGCCGCGCGAGGCGAACCCTTCCGAGTTGATCGTAATGCTGGATCGTGACGAGCATCCCGTCGCCCACGTTGTTAAGATCAGAACGGACAATCACACGTCGTGCGGTGTCAGAATATTCGGTTGCAGTGCGCGTCTCTTCCGGCTTCCCAACGGCGGATTGCACAAGCGTCGGACGGCCAAAGACATCGTAAGTCGTCGAAGTCGTCACGTTGTTGTCGGCATCGGTAGCGCTGGTGACTAGGCCAGTAGAAAAATCGTAGGCGCGCGCTTCGGTGCGCGCGATTGAGGTTCCCGATGCGGTAACGATTTGCGTGGGATAAATATCGAAGCCGCCCACGCTGCCGTAAGTGAGAACGGTCTGCGTCCCGCGAGCGTCCGTCGTCTGGATCAGCTTGCCCGTATTTCCGTTGCTCCAAGTGTCATACTGGCTAGCGACTGAGACTGAGTTGCCCGTACTGAGCGGATTACTATAGCCGCCTTTGCTCGAATCCCAACTGGTCTTTTGCGTGAGATTTCCGGTGGTCAAAGGGTTGTCGTAAGCCAATTCGGCGTGGGAAAGAATGTTTCCGCCTCCGTTACTAACTTCACTCGAAGCAACTGCGTTTTTCCACAGCGGGGCCGACTGAAACCAATAAACATTACCATTAGTGACTGGCTGACTCGCGTCAGCAGTTGGCGCGTAGTAAGTGTTTGTCGTTACCCTCGTCGGAGTTGCTCCCGCAGGAATGCCCGTCGGGTTGCCCTGTGAATCGCGTGGCACGCTGGCGTAGTCGAGCCAATCATATTCCGCGACGCGGGTCACATTTCCATTCTTATCGTAGTTGTAATCCTTGATACTGGTTTTAGCGTACGTGCCTGTTGCATTTTTGATCGAGGTGAATTCCGTCTTGACGTACGGATTATCGCCACGGCCAAACGTATTCGCATAATCAAGCAAGTTGTTTTTGGCCCAGAGTTTCTCTATCTTCGTCCCGTCAGGCTGAACCAACAGGTACGTCAAACCGCAGTTCCAGAACCAGCAATTGCTGCTGTAGACAGAACTTTGCGCCGACGTTCCACCGTCGGGGCTCGTGACGCTGCCGCCTCCAAGGCCGAATCCATAGACCCAGGTATCCGTCACCTGATGGCTCGTGCCGTCGTACTCCTGTGCGTAGGTAAGGTCTTTCCGGCTGGGAGCGTTTCGCAAGATGTCGGCAGTAATGGGAGGATCCGTCGGGCCGTCGAGCTGAAATTGATAACTTGCCTGAGCACCTGAAGGTAGTGTAGTGCCGCTCAATTCGCCCCAGCCTGTCGATGCGGGTGGCGGCCAAGTGCCAGTGTAATAAGGCGCGTTGTAGGTGAATACGTAGGAGAGATTCCCCGCTTGCGAGGGCAACGTAATCCGATCGACCACATAAAAGGTCTGGTAGAAAGGTTGTGGGGTTTGATACTGACTTGTACCGGTGTCGCCGGTCTGGCAGTTAAGTGCTCCTTCAGCGCAAGGCCAATAGGTCTTCCAAACTGAAATTGTGCTCCAGTGGACGCGCCAAATTAGTTCCTGCCCAAAACCTTGAACGTGAATCGCGTCCTCGCCGTTAGTCCAGTCAACGGTTAATGCAACAGTTCGACCAAGTTGGTCAGTGAGGACAGTGGCCGGCTGCCCCGTTCCTTGATAGTTCTCCACATTATTGAGTTCGACATAATTGTTGTTACGGTCATAAATCCGCTGCGGTTCATTCAACGGTGACACAACTCTCATCCCGTCCGGAAAATAAAGCGTCCAGCCACCGCTTCGCGGGATTTCCAGCTTAAGATAGCTACCGTCCGTGCTGTAGTAGAACATTGTCGGGTTGCTGTTCCAGTGACCATTGCCCAAGCAATCCGATATCCAACCGTCCGGTGTCACGTTGTAGTAGTCACCCGCAGGATCATTTCCGTTATTATCAGTGAAGCCGTTTGGGCGCATCTCATGGCTGCTACCGTCCGGAAGGGTGAGCTTCAGTTTGTAACGGTAAGTCATATCCAAATAGGCATCATCTATCGTGCACTGCTGGCCCGGGTGGAGTGAGCCATCACTGAACTTGTCGATTAGCTCCCAGGAATATCCGAGCCCGTAACGCCAACCACCGTCAGTTGTGTAACCCAGTTCCGTCTTTTGGTAGTAACAAGGTTGAAGCCCGCAATTGAATCTGCCATTGTCCTCAAACCAACTAGTGCGGCTGTTGTAATACTTATTGTTGTAAATGAGATTTATGGCGGCTGATAGACTGCCGCGTCCCGCGGGAAGCGAGCCCAACGGAAAGTGCACCATCATATTGCCATTCGTCATGTTGATGCTCTCGATATCACTCAACGCAAACGAGTTTCCCGGATTGAATCCGCGTTTGGGGCCGTCCTCTTGCGCGTTAGCGGCTGCAGTGATGCCGATGACTAATAGGATTGCCGCAGCAGTCATGTTGAGCCTTCGATTCCGGAACATTGCGATTTCGTGGGTGGTCGGAATTTTCATGAGAGTCTCTCCAGGTTCAGCAGAAATTATCTCGGCACTGTTGGCGGTCCGGGAGCGAATGCGACATTCTCGATCGTCAGCAACATTCTGGTGGCGCCGTTTTCAAGGCGCTCAATTCTGCGTGCGACTCTCTGGCCGTTTGTTTCTTGCCAGTCACTCAGTTTGACCTCGACGCGTACCGCCGTCTGATAGGTGATTAGATCCAAGAGCCGCGTATCGGAATTGAAGTGAAACAATTTGGGCGTTTGACTGCTCGACGGCAGATCGGGCACCGGGCCGACCGCGTAAAGGTCGTGGAACGGACCGGCAGTGTTTTGTGTATCAGGCCGAAATCGAAAGCCCAAACAACGAGTCGCAGTACCTTTCATCTGGCCGAAAAAGAAGTTCTCAGCCGTGTCGAAGAAAAGCGTTTCCACCAAGTCTCGATCGGCTGCGGCAAGCGCTATCCAGGAGGACTCTGTTCCGTCGAAATTGATCACTTGGGTCTGTAGGCCCGTCTGCTGCGTTAGCGTCATTCGGTTGGGCGCCTCGATATTCAAAACCACCGGCGCGGTAACGCCTGCGCGAGTCAAAGTGCCGGTGATGATGATTTGCTCTTTGCCGGGACGTTCGAGCCGATCACCCAACGCCTTCAGGTTCCAACGAAGCTGGGGCCAGAGGCCGCCCGCACGGACGTAGAGCCTTCGATTCGGAATTTGTGAACTCGCGGCGTCTCTCGATTTTACGCGCCCGGACTTTGAGCGAGCCGATACGAATACCAAGCTCGCCAGTCCAATCAAAGTGAGCGCAATCAGAGTTGGCGCGACAACGGTCTTTCGTCTGAAGGTTTCAGAGAGTTGAAATTTGTGAGTTGACACTGCGGGCCTCCCCCTCGTTTGGTCATAGCCAAACGAAAAGCGATTTCTGTCGGGCGATCTCTCGGAAGAACCGCGTCTTCTTTGGAGAATCGCGATTAAGGGGTTGGGAAAGTTACCGAAGAACTAGAGACTGAACTTGCCTATGACTTTGCAAACTGCCCTAGGCTCAAAGTTGGCTCTATGAATGGCCGCAGATTACGCTCGTAGCAAAAACCTTGTCAATAGACCGCTTCTTCTAATTCTGTTACAAACCGAACGGTACGGGCGCGCGGGTGAGCTTGGCCGCGACTGTCTCGTTCACCTCAAAGAAACGGCCATTAGCAGAGCATCTTCCACAGGCGCTTTGTAGTACCGCCGGCGCCGGCCGACTGGTTCGAACCCACACGCCCGGTAAAGCTGCTGCGCGGCCGTATTCCCCGCGCGCACCTCAAGCACGCCCTGCGTCGCGTTCTTTTCCTTGCCCCATGACAGCGCGGACCGGAGAAGCTGTTGACCGATACCGAGCCGCCGGAATTCAGGTCTGACAGCAACATTATTAATGTGTATCTCGTCAGCCAACTGGCGAGCAACAATAAAACCAGCTACGCCGCCCTCTTCGGGCTTCCGATGGGACCTTCGCGCAACCAGCATCAGCGAATTCGCGCCCGCCAGCAACTCGGTGTGATAGGCATCCCAGCCCCACGGACTAAGGTTCGCGCTTTCCTCAATCTCAACGACCTCGAGCAGATCGTGTTCAGTCATGCGTCCGATGACCACGGTGGCGGTGCCGTTGGCGATGGCGGCTTCAGGCATGGGCTTTAATCTCAACATCAGAAGGCCGGACGTAATTTGCGCGCAGATTGTCCGGTTCGATCAGATTGCCGGCGTGGTACTCGCGCAGCGAGAGCCTGGCGACGGCCTCGGCGATCCTTTCGTTTTGCGGAGCAACCAGCCATCCATTTTTGTCCGCCATCGTCGCGGAGGCAAACGGAATGTGACGCCGGTCGGCTTCAGCGCGCAGCGTTTCAATTTGCGCATGTGCTCCTTCGCCGGCCCATGTCAGCCGCGGATAGTTACCGTATTTCGACAGCAGCATTTTTGGGCTGATATGCACGGCTTCGTCGAGCGGCGTGACGTCGCCGGCATGGACCGAAAACATTTGTGCAAACAATTCACCCCGGCCGGCGGGCAGCATCGCAACTGTAAGTTCAGATTCGCCCGCCGCCTGCGCGATCGCCGCCAGCGTCGAGACCCCCACGCATTTCTTGTTCAACGCCACGGCTAGAGATTTCACAGTTGCAAGCCCGATTCGCAATCCAGTGAAACTGCCGGGTCCAACCGCCGCGGCGAACACATCGACCGCCCTCAATTCAAGATCAGCCTCGCGCAGTACACGATCAATATTCTCGATCAAGTCAGTCGAATGCGACCAAGATGGATTTCCCGTGGTCGAGGCCAGAATCTTCTCGCCACGTGCGACGGCCACACTGCCGGCGCGTGTCGCGCTTTCAATCGCGAGAATGATCGGATCCGTTTCTTCCATTCGTTGACTATGCGAGATGTCGGTTCCCTCGTTTGACATCAGGAATCCGCGAGCGCAATGATCTTAAACCACACAATTGCGGCGGGCGCAATCGCTTGCCGCTTCGTCTTTACGGAATGCGAATAGGTGTACTAACGGGTGGAGGAGACTGTCCGGGGCTGAACGCCGCGATCCGCGCGATTGTGAGATGTGCATCCGATGACGGCGTGTTCGTGCTGGGCATCCGCAATGGTTTTCGTGGCCTGGTTGAAAATGATGCCACGGAACTGACGCGGGCTTCCGTAATCGGAATTCTACCGCGCGGCGGAACCATTCTCGGTACTTCTCGCTTCAACCCTCTCAAGGACAAAACGTGCACAAACACGCTGAAAGAAAACTTCGCGATGCATGGGCTCGACGGGCTGGTCGTTGTCGGCGGAGAAGGGTCGCTTTCAGCCGCGCGTGACCTGTGGCGTCAACACGAGATACGAGTCGTCGGAATCCCCAAGACAATCGACAACGACATCAATGGAACCGATTTCACATTCGGCTTCGACACCGCGGTTAGCATTGTCACCGACGCTATTGATCGCCTGCACTCGACGGCTGAGTCACATCACCGCGTGATGGTAGTTGAAGTGATGGGACGCCACACCGGTTGGATTGCTGCTTATGGCGGCATTGCCGGCGGCGCCGATGTCGTGCTCGTGCCTGAGCATCCGTTTCGCATCTCGCGAGTATGCGAACTGCTGGCGCACCGCAAGAAAGATGGCCGCGCATTCTCGATCGTGGTCGTCGCCGAAGACGCTCATCCACATCCGGATGAAGTATTTCTCACTGAAGAGCAATACGCCGCGATCTATCGTCACGACAGGTTGGGCGGTATCGGCGAGGCGCTGGCCGCGGAAATCGAGCGCTGCACCGGCATCCAAACGCGCGTGACCAAGCTTGGATACGTCCAACGCGGCGGCTCGCCGACACCGTTCGATCGGATTCTGGCGACGCGCTTTGGGATTAAGGCTTACGAAATGATTCGCGCGGGCGAGTTCGGCAGGATGACGGCACTACGCGGCAACCGTATTGTTTCAGCTTCCCTGGATGAAGCCGTGGGCGAACTGAAGCGGCTGGATGAAGAGATTTATCGGGTTGCGGAAGTATTTTTCGGATGATTCAGCGGCGAGAGTCTTCTCATTTGTGCTGCTCACTGCCCACTAATATCGTCCTGTTGTATCATGCCCGGCTCGCGAGATAGTTTTGACTGCGCACCGCTCACTGCTCACGGCTCACTGACATGTCCAACGCCACGCCAATGGTTCGCCAATATCAGGAGCTGAAGGCGCAGCATCCGGGCACCCTTCTGTTCTTTCGTCTCGGAGACTTTTACGAATTGTTTTTCGACGATGCGGTCACCGGCGCGCGCGAGCTGCAAATTACTCTGACGGCGCGCCACAAAGAGCGTGGCGATCCGATTCCGATGTGCGGCGTGCCGCATCACTCGGCGGCAAACTATATCGCGAAGCTGGTGCGCAAAGGTTATCGCGTCGCGATCTGCGAGCAGACCGAAAGTCCTTCGAAGGCCAAAAAGCTGGTCCGCCGCGAAGTCGTGCGCATCGTCACGCCCGGTACGCCCATCGATCCGCAATTGCTGGAGCCGCGTGAGTCGGTTTATCTCGCGGCCGTGTGCGCGCAAGGCGAAACGGTTGGCGCTGCCTTCCTCGACATTTCGACGGGAGAGTTTCGCGCGACGCAAGCTGGCGGTCGCGATGCATGGGAGCGCATCGTGGCCGACATCGAATCCTACGCGCCACGCGAATTGATCTTTCCGCAAGCGTTGGGTGCTTTGGTGCGAGCAGGGTTTCGAAGTGAGCAAAGGACGGAGCGGCTGCCGCTGGAATCGGGAGGCAGACGGCAGGAGGCAGAGGGCAGCACGACGCTGAAGGCGTCGGATGTAATAGCCGTGGGCAACGCCCACGGATCGCGCGAACAAAATAATGAGCCGACCCTGAAAGGGTCGAACACGAGCGTGTTGAATTCTTCGACCCCTTCAGGGTCGGAAAATCTAAACGCGGACAATCCGGGGGTATCGCTGCGCTCAACCCCCGGCTATTCACTCTCAGCCCTTCAGGCTGAACAGACCGGCTCCCGTTCCCCAGCTCCCGACTCCAACGGTGTCAATGCAACGCTCACACCGTTAGACGATTGGCTCTGGCAAACAGAAGACTGCGCGGCGCTCCTTATTCGGCAGTTTGGCGTGCGTTCACTCGATGGTTACGGCCTCACGAACAAGCACGAAGCGGTGCGCGCGGCGGGCGCGTGCCTGCGCTACGCGCAAGAAACACAGCGCGCCGCGGCGGCTCACATTGGCGACATCGTTTACTTCGAGCCGCAGGATCAACTCGTGCTCGACCAGATTACTGTCCGGAATCTAGAGCTGGTCCAAGCGATGGGCGGCGCATCGCGGTCGCTCCTCGATGTGATTGACGAGACTGTGACGGGCATGGGTGCGCGGCTGCTGCGTTCGTGGCTGCTGCGTCCCTCGATTCGACGCGGAGAGATCGAGGCTCGTCACGGCGCTGTCGCAGAGTTGCACGCTTCGCATATGAAACGTGACAGTCTGCGTGCGCTTTTGAAGGAAGTTGCGGATGTTGAGCGTCTGACAGGTCGCTTGAACCTTGGTTCCGCGACGCCGCGCGATTTGGTGGCGCTGCGACGCTCGCTCGATCAAGTGCCGGCGATCCGCGAAGTGCTCGCGAATGCCCAGGCTTCCCTCCTTCAGGTCTTGAACGACGCCGCGGATGAACTTGCGGACGTGCGCGCTCTGATTGCAAATGCAATCGAAGACGATCCGCCGCCGAAAGTCATTGACGGCGGTGTGATTCGCGCCGGCCATTCGACTGAGCTCGACGAGCTGCGTTCGTTGAGCCGCGATGCAAAGCAAATGATCGCGGCAATGGAAGCCGAGGAACGCGCGCGCACCGGCATCGGAAGCTTACGCATTCGCTTCAACAACGTGTTCGGCTATTTCATTGAAATGTCGAAAGCGAACGCCGCGCGCGTGCCCGACGATTACGAGCGACGACAGACCCTGGCGAACGCCGAGCGCTTCACGACTGCCGGGTTGAAAGAGTATGAGAGCAAAGTACTGGGCGCGGAAGAACGAATCCTGCAAATGGAATCCGAGATTTTCTCGCTCGTTTGCCGGCAGGTCGCGGCTGAAACTGGGCGCATTCAAACGACCGCGCGCGCGCTGGCGTGTCTCGACGCGGTAGCGTGTTTGGCTGAGACTGCTGTGCGACGGCGCTATGTTCGGCCAACGATGCATGACGCCGACGAGATTGAAATCATTAACGGGCGCCATCCCGTAATTGAAGTTTTCAACGAAGAGCCGTTCGTGCCGAACAGCATCTATCTCAACAACTCCACGGATCGTTTGCTGATCATTACCGGACCGAACATGGGCGGCAAGAGCACCGTGCTGCGACAGACGGCGATCATTTCCATTCTCGCGCAGATGGGTGGGTTCGTGCCGGCTGAGAAAGCGAAGCTGCCTTTGGTCGATCGCGTATGGACACGCGTCGGAGCGTCGGACGACCTCGCGCGCGGGCGCTCTACGTTCATGGTCGAGATGACTGAGACTGCGGCAATTCTTCACAATGCCACGCCTCGTTCGTTGATTCTGCTCGATGAAATTGGCCGTGGCACCGCGACATTCGACGGATTGTCGATCGCGTGGGCCGTTGCAGAATATCTGCACGATTCAGCGGAGCACGCTGCTAAGACTTTATTCGCGACGCACTATCACGAGTTGACTGAGTTAGCTGAAAGATTGCCGGGCGCGCAGAACTACCAGATCACGGCGACCGAGCGCGAAGGCGAAGTTGTTTTCCTGCATCGGCTCGAGCGCGGACGGGCTTCGAAGTCCTACGGTATAGAGGTCGCGCGGCTAGCAGGCATGCCTCCGGCAGCGCTGGCGCGAGCGCGCGAAGTGTTGCAACGACTGGAGCGATACGAGCTGGACGTGTTCGCGGAAGAAGAAAACCTTGCTGAGTCACAGCGCGTGGCGGCGGCATCGGCCGGTTCATCCGCGATCGAAGAGCAGGCACTGAACAAAGCCGCAACGCGCGCTGGACGCCGCCGGCTCGCCGCGCAAAGTTCGCTATTCGATCTGGCCAATCAGAAAGTCGTCGAGGAATTACGCGGCGCTGATGTTGAGAGGATGAGCGATGCCGAAGCGAAGGTGCTGCTTGAAGAGATGCGAAAGAAATTGATTTAGCCACAAAAAGGCACAAAAGCACAAAAGCAATTCACCATTGATTTCACGCAAATAACCGCGGATCAGGAAAATAAACGGTAAATGAAAAGCACGAAGTGCGCTATTCAAGTATTTCCCTTTTGTGCTTTTTGTGCCTTTTTGTGGCTATAGATCTTAGCTCGCCTTCGCCGCGTCGCGAATCACCAGATCAAAAGTTCCCGGCGCTACTTTGCGAAAGCGGCTGTTGCGATTGAGCGAGACGGCGATGCTAATGGTGGGGTTGTTGCCGGTGAAGCTGAATCCACCTTCCATCAAACGATTGTAAATTTCATTCACGTGCAGCGCCCCGCCGGCTTCGCGCAGGATCATCGTCGCGGCTTGCGGAATTGTGCGGTCGTAAAAACGATCGTCGATGGGGGTAATGTTCGATTTGATTGCCGGTACGTTGTGGCGGACCGGCGCCGACGGGTGCTCGGCAAGTTCTGCCTGCGCGAGGCGACGCTGTAACTCGACTTCCAGTTCGCCCACCGACCTCGTGCCCACCTGAGTCGCCGGACCGGTCATCACATTCGACAACAGCCGGAAGATTGCAGCTTCAGTCTGGCCGGCGAGGGTGTCCATCTCGGCCAATTCCGCACGGATGATCTCGGCTTCCGATTCAAGCTCGGCAAGTCGCGCCGAAAGTCGGGTCCGCGCCGCGCGCGATTGCCGCAGGCTTTGTTCGAGTCGGGCGATGAGCGTTTCGTTAGCCATCAGAGATTGGAGATTTTAGATTGGCGATTGCCGATTGGCAATAAATTTCTCAAATTGGCAATCACCAATTGGAAATCGGCAATGCGTTACCGATCTCTCTCGACGATGTAATTGGGAATTGTCGACAGGGCCTGAGCGTGCGGTGAGTGGTTGAGCCCGTTTAGCGACTCACGCGCGGCTTCGGCATACTCAACCGCTCGTTCCTTCGCCAATGCAAGGGCGCCGGTTTGTTCAAGAGCGTCGAGCAAACGCGCGCGCGGAACGGTCGCGTAGCCTTCCTCGGCAATCACGGTTTGGACATCGGCTCGCATCTCGGGGTGGCGCTGAAGAAGAAAAATGAGCGGTAACGAGACTTTGCCTTCGATCAAGTCGGCGCCCGCGGCTTTCCCGAGCACTTCTTCGGTGCCGGTGAAATCCAGCAAGTCGTCCACAAGCTGAAAAGCCGTGCCCAGGTTCATTCCGTAATCGCGCAGTCGCGATTGCGTATCAGCATCAGCGGCGCCAAGCACCGCGCCGATTTCGCAGCACGCGCTGAACAGATAAGCCGTCTTGCGCGCGATGACATCAAAATACTGCTCTTCGGAAATGTCTGTGCGGCCGAGCAGCGTCAGTTGCAGCAGCTCACCTTCCGTCATCTTTCGAGTCACCGCGGTCAAGATGTCGAGGATCACGAGCGACCGTTCGGCGAGACTGGTTTCGAATGCCGACATATAAAGCCAGTCGCCCATCAATACCGCAGTCTGATTGCCAAATTCAGAATTGATCGATGGACGGTTGCGACGCGTTTCGGCTTTGTCGATCACGTCGTCATGCACGAGCGTCGCGGTGTGCAGAAACTCCATCACGGTGGCCATGCGGATCGAACTCTGATTGGATCCGTTTCCACCAACGGCGTAATTGGAAAGAATGGTCAGCGCGGGCCGCACGCGTTTGCCGCCCGAACGACGCAGGTACT
This sequence comes from Pyrinomonadaceae bacterium, assembly GCA_036001745.1. Taxonomy (GTDB): domain Bacteria; phylum Acidobacteriota; class Blastocatellia; order Pyrinomonadales; family Pyrinomonadaceae; genus UBA11740. The sequence continues at coordinate 722 of DASYTZ010000195.1, read as the reverse complement.
CGCCAATGTAAGCGATGACCTGAATGTTCGAGCGCGCCTGGCGCTCGAATTCTTCTTCGACAAGTCGCAGCTCCGGCGAGATGAGATCGAAGATCCGCTTCGCCGTCAGTTGAACGTCGTCAAGAAAAGCTGTTTGCGTCGTCGCTTGCATTTCTATTCACGATTCACGATTTACGATTCACTAGTTGTTTCGATAATTGGTGAACTGCATGTTGATTCCAAAATCTTTCGCCTTCAGACTCGCAATCACCTGCTGCAAAGTGTCTCGGTCACGGCCTGAGACGCGTACCGCGTCGCCCTGAATCGACGCCTGCACTTTCGCTTTCGAATCTTTGATCGTCTTTACGATGTCTTTGGCTTTCTCCTGCGGAATGCCTTGCTGAATTTGTACGTGCTGGCGAACGGTGCCGCCGGCCGCCGGCTCAACTTTCCCATAGCTGAGCGCCTTCAATGGCACACCGCGGCGCACCAGCTTCTGCTGCAAGATGTCGTTCATGTTCCGCAGCTTCGTTTCGTCCTCGGCTGAGAGCACCAGTTCCTTGTCTTCGAGCGCCACGTTCGCGCGGCTGCCTTTGAAGTCAAAGCGCTGATGGACTTCCTTCATGGTTTGATTAATAGCGTTTGTGATCTCCGCGCGGTCTACCTGAGACACAATGTCGAATGAGTTCTGCTGGGCCATGGATGATTCGTTCTTGCTTCGGAGAATAACACCAAATGCGGAG
>DASYTZ010000194.1:0-7830 GCA_036001745.1 Pyrinomonadaceae bacterium | reverse complement strand
TGCTCCACGCCAAGCAGCCGGCAAATTTCGAAGTGCTCGCGCGTCTGCGGCATGACGCTTTCATCGGCAGCAATTACCAGCGCAACAACGTCGATGCCATGCGCTCCGGCAAGCATATTCTTCACAAACTTTTCATGCCCGGGCACATCGACAAAGCCGACGCGCACGTCGCCCAAATCGAGATCGGCAAAACCAATGTCAATCGTGATGCCGCGCCGCTTTTCTTCGGGCAGACGATCGGCATCGATGCCGGTCAAAGCTTTCACCAGCGCCGTCTTACCGTGATCGATGTGACCCGCCGTGCCAACGATGATTGATCGGGGCGGTAGCCCGACCGTAAGGGAGGGCTTCGTTTTCCGGGCTTCCACACCCGCATCGTAAATCGTGAATTGTGAATAGTAAATCGATGAGTTTTGCTACCCTTCGTTTAGAGAAGGCTACGACATCCGTACGGTGCAGGAGTCGTTAAGTCTAGAAATGGACGCTGTTGGCGCGAGACGAGGTATAATCGCCCGCATTAGAGGCTTATACCCAACGGTTGGGCCTAATACTAAGTTGGGCGGCATATGGCAACGTTCGCGCACCACCTACGCAGGTCTTCCCAAGAAGCTGGCTATTTCCAAATGACCTGAAGGGAGTACACATGACACGCACGAGGAACGCAAGGCTCGCGGGCGTCACATACCTCGTCTATCTCGCAGCCGGAATCGCCAGTATGGCCCTGGCCGGCCGGGCGCACGCGACAGACCGTGCTCTCTGTGCTCACTTCCTTCTCGGCCCTGGTGCTGGGCGTGACGCTCTATGCCATCACACGCGAGCAGGATCCCGACCTTGCAATGCTTGGCCTGATCTGTCGCGTCGTCGAAGGCATCCCTGGCGAGGGCATGATCTACTTCGCCGTGGGCAGCACGCTCTTCGCCTGGCTCCTCCTCCGCGGCCGGATGATTCCCGTCGCATTGGCGTGGCTCGGCGTGCTTGCGGGGGTCCTACTCGTCGTGATGCTTCTCCTCCAGCGCGCTGGGCTGTTCGGCGGCACCGTGAATTGGTCGTCATCGGTCACCTGGCTCATGTCGTTACCAATGTTGGTGTTCGAACTAGCGTTCTCGCTGTGGCTGCTCATCAAAGGCGTGGCCGCACCAGTACGGCGACAAACGCCATGAGGTTGCTGCCGAACGCGCCAGTCGAACGAGTCACAGCAACTGCCGCCTAACAAATCGTTGGACGCGAGCGGCGGTAGCGTGAAGTCATTGCCGATTTCCAATTGCCGATTGTAGATTTGAATTCGCGCCGCCGCGTCAACTCCGCCGTTAGACGTGCGATAACGAAACTCGATGCAATGGTCAAAACTCAAGTCGCGAATCAAGTCACTCATCGCTCCTGAGTTGCGCGACCGCATCGACTTCCATTTGACCAGCTATCGCGAGTCTCATGACGGCGCCGACAAGATGTGGGTCACAATTGACGGCAAGCGTGTTTTCGCTTGCAAACACTATGTGGAGGAACGCTGGGTCGCTGCCGCTTTCTTCAGCGGCCTTCGCGGTAAGGAAATAACGTCTGCCTTGGCGGATGTTGGCATTCACTCACCACAACACTTTGGCTCAGCCATGCGCGCTTATCTGGACATGCCTATTAGCGAGGCTTTGAAATCGTCGAACCCCATCGTACGCGCTTTCGCGATCGTTGACCGTCGCGTCGGCAAGAAGGCGCTGGCGAAACTTGACCTGTCTGACTGTGACCACGCGCTGGTAAACGCGTTTTATGATTTGCGACGTGGTTCCGCGCACGTCTAACAAATCGTTGGACGCGAGTCCCGATGCATCGGGACGTTTTGTAACTTGACTGGTTCGGCGGAGGATGCTTTGATTCGCGCCACCGCGTCAACTCAGACGTTGGGCGTGGCAGTTCCACATTCATGAAACCAATCTTCAGCGCAGTAATTTTGTTGGCATTGCTCAGCCACGGCTTGACTCGCCCGGCCGGAAATGGCGAGTGGCCCCGTAAATTCGACGAGTTCGGCAACATTAACTGCGAAGATGAATTGGCGCGGTTGGATGCCTTCGCTATCGAACTGCAAAACCAGCCGAACTTGATTGGGTACGTCATCATTTACGGCGGACGCACCGGCCGGCGTAACGAAGCAAAAGCGCGCGCGGCTCGCATGTACTATTATCTGGTGCGCAGCCGCGGAATGGATCGGAAGCGCGTCGTCACTGTTGATGGTGGTTTTCGTGAGACGCTCATGGGCGAACTGTGGCTTTCTAAACCTGGCGCACCCGTTCCAGTCGCGACGCCGACGGTCCGCGCGGAAGATGTGAAGCTCAAGGGACGCGTTCGAATTGTGGGTTACAATTGCGGCGACGCGATGGGTCGTGTGTAATCTGCTGGCCACGCCCAAACAAATCGTTGGACGCGAGCGGCGGGGGGTGAACTGCAAGGATGAAGTCAGAAGGATGAAGGATGAATTTCGACGCGACGTAGGCGTTCATCCTTCATGATTCATCCTTCCGCCTTGCCTTTCAGCGCCGCCGCGTCAACTCAACCGTTCGACCCTAGACTTTCTTAAGGAGGACAACCTTATGTCATCAGTGAGCGTTCAGGCGGCTTTATCCGTTTATGGCAAAACTGCCAGTAACATGGCGGGCAAGCCCGTGAGCGATCTAACTCTTGAAGATCTCTTCCGCGGCATCGTCCAGGGTCGCCGAGAAAATGGTGAATTTATTGACCGGATTGTTTGCTACCGATCGGCGTACAACCCCGCAGACATCCAATTGGCTTACTGCCGGGGCGAGCAAGCCGCTGTTCAAGTTTTTGGGAGTGAGTTTACCAAGGAAACGGCCCTAATCTATCTAGACGGCGAGATTCTCAACGATCGGATTCCTGATTATCTCCGTGATGCATTTGCCAGGGCGCGCGAATCTGTGTGAATTGTATTTTCAAACTGATCTTGCGGGCGGGTCGAACAAATCGTTGGACGCGAGCGGCGGGAGCGTGAAGTCATTGCCGATTTCCAATTGCCGATTGTCGATTTGATTCGCGCCGCCGTGTCAACTCAACCGTTCGGCACTTGGACTGATGAAATCTAAACTAGCTATTTCCGCCGCTCTAATTTGTTTCGCGATGTTGTTCGCAACTGGCCGACCACTACCGATTAAGGAAACCCGCTCAGACTACGAAACACGCTGCGGTTGGTTCAGTAATCCCACGTCGGCAAACATCTGGCTCTACGATCGCGATGCTGAATGGACGATCGGAGTGCAAGGTGGTTATCAGGTATCTGGTGATTGGCCGTGGCCGAAATTCAAGCGGGGTCAATGGGTCGTAACCAACGCTGGCGACCACGGCTATGGTTGCGCTTGCCTACAACTCCGCGTCAACAAGCAAACGCATGAAGTCATCGAGATCAAATCTGCACGTGGTCGGCCGTTGTCACAGTGTCGTCAGGATCGTTCGTTGAAAAAATGGAATCGCAGGTTGTAATAAACATCGGACGTGCCGAAACAATCGTTGGACGGAAGCGGCAGGAGCAACTGAGCTAAGGGGCAAGGGCAAAGGGCAAAAGGGGAATAAAACTCAGACGTTAAGTGCGCTACAGCGCGTGAAGAAGGGAGAACCAGCATGAAAAGTTTTGCAAGTGCAGTGCTCTTGATGATTGCGTTTTGCTTCGCCATAGCATCAGCGCCTAAACCGAAGGTTCGTTACCCGGGGCCCACTCGCGAGGCGGCACTCCGCTGCCCAGGAGCAGGCTGTCTCGGCTCAGTCACAGTATCGCCGGGCGAGCAGGTGGACTTCTGGGTAGCCGGTTCAGACTTGGTGAACGCGTCAGGCATTCAGTTCCAGCCGCCCGAAGGAATCGAAGTCAGCAAGATTGAGGCGACAAAGGAAACGGTCCACGCCCTGCTTACAATTTCTCAAGAAGCAGTCCTCGGCAAACGATCTTTTGTCGTTACTTCACCTGGCGGAAACTCGAATCAGAGCGCTGGCGAACTGAACATCACCACCTTCAGAATTTCGAATCTCAAGATTGATAACGTGGCGAATAACAACGGAACGCTCACCTTTCGAGTCACACTGAACTACACGGATCCGACGGGCGCGGCATCATCCGAAGGGCTCAATCGTGATACTACGCTCGTCTTTGCCGGCCATTTCGTGGGCGGAATTGGCTCCGGTTTCCTATTCAAACCGGACGGACGCACTGCCGGCGCGAAGACCGGAGTGATGACCTTCACCGACTCATACGACAACCTGCAAGGAACGACGGGCGCGATTTACAGCGTCTCGTTCACAACCAAGGACGGGCGTGAGAGCGACAAGTTGCAGGCAGTATTCTAACGGTCACGAACAACATCCTATGTCAAATTAGCGCTAGTAGTATCCTAATTTGAAACTCTCAACTCATCCTCGGCGGTCTCTGCGCCTACCTCGGCTTTTCCTCTGCGGTTAAGCTTTCAGAGGTCTCTAAACCGCAGAGGAGCGCCGAGGTTTTCGCAGAGGGAACAGAGGAAACACCGAAATTAAGTCTTTACTCGCTAACGGCGTTGCTTTCAGCCCGCGCATTGAAACGGCTATAATCCTCCTTGCGTTTACGCCGGAAAATCGCTAACTGTGGGAATCCACGTTGTCGAAACTGCGCATCTAAAGCATCGTCCTAAGAGGAATTCTGCTCGAACACCGCAATAAGAGAGATTTACTGAAATGGCCGCGAAACCACCTTTTGATCGATTAAGAGCGTACCGACCGACCGCCATCGTGAACGCGCCGCCGGGCGAGCGAAAGCACATTCTGCGTCGCTTCTGGTTTCCGGCGGTGTTGCTTTTAGCGCTGGCGGCGGGCGGCCTGACGGGCATCATCGCGGCGTATCAGCTCAACTATTCGCAAGCGGCAAATGAAGTCGCCGCGCTCGCGACTTACCGGCCGAGCGTCGTCACGCGCATCTATGCCGACGACGGCAAGACTGTGATTGGCGAGTTCGCGCTCGAGAAACGCATCCCGCTGAAGTACGAAGAGATTCCGCCGAACGTGAAGAACGCGATCCTCGCGGTTGAAGACGCGCGCTTCTACGATCACATGGGCATCGATCCGATTCGCATCATCGGCGCGGCGTGGAAAAACTTGACCAGCGATCGAGTCGAAGGCGGCTCAACGCTGACGCAGCAACTCGCAAAGAATCTTTTTCTCACGCGCGAGCAAACTTACAAGCGCAAGATGAACGAGTGGCTGCTGGCGCTGCAAATCGAGCGTTACTACACGAAGAACCAAATCATGGAGCTGTACGCGAACCACATTTTCGTGGGCGCAAACGCGTACGGAGTCGAAGCCGGCGCTGAAACCTACTTTGGAAAACAAGCGAAGGATCTGACGCTCGAAGAAGCGGCGTTGTTGGCGGCGATCCCGAAAGCCCCGGGTGAATATTCGCCCACGGCAAATCCGGCGAAGGCAAAGGAAAGACGCGACCTGGTGCTCGACCTAATGGCCAAGAACGGGTTTGCTTCGGAAGCGGAAGTCGCGGCCGCGAAGGCGAAGCCAATTCAGCTTGCCGACTCGGCTTACTACCAGCCGCCGCAAGCCACGGAGCCCGCCTTCGACTATCCGGTCGAATACATTCGCCAGGACTTGGAAGACAAATTCACGACGCGCGTCGCGCAAACCGGCCTGTCGGTTTACTCAACCATCAACATCGCGGCGCAGCGCAAGGCTTACGAAGTTGTGCGCGCGGGGTTGCGCCGGTACGCCGCCGGCCATAGCGCTTGGCACACGTCTTACGAAGCGATTGCGACGTCGTCGAACAGCGGCACGCCGACACAACAGGAGCTCGCCGGTTACAAGTATCCCGATTGGTATCGAAACGATTACGTTCCGGGTCGCTATTTGAAAGGCCTGGTGATGAAAGTTGATTCGGCGCGTGACGAAGCGACGGTGCGCTTCGGCAACTACACGGCCACGGTGAACGCCGGCGACATGGGCGGCAAGCGTTCACCGCGCGGGGAATTCAAAGCCGGCTATCTCGCTGAATTTATCATCAGGGAAGTGGACAAGAAGAACCATCGCCTGCGAGTTGAGTTGCAGCCGATTCCCGCGGTTGAAGGCGCGCTGATGACCCTGAATGCACACACTGGCGAGATCATGGCGATGCAAGGTGGCTATGATTTTCTCAGCAACAAATTCAACAACGCCGTGCAGGCCTATCGCCAGACGGGTTCCGCATTCAAACCTTTCATCTATACCGCGGCGATCGAATGGGGCATGACGCCGGATTCAATCGTTAGCGGCGCGCCCATCAGCATCGGCGGTTGGACACCACACAACTACGACGGCTCGCTCAGTTGCGGCGACATGCCTCTGAAGACGGCGCTGGCGCAATCGATGAATATTCCCGCCGTGCACTTGCTGCAAACTGTCGGCATTCAAACGGGCGCGCAGATGGTACGCCGGTTCGGCATCAAGGTGCCGATGGCGCCTTATCTGCCGTCGGCGCTCGGTGCGACTGAAGTGCCGCTCGATCAGATGGTCTCGGCCTATTCGGCTTTCCCGAACAAGGGCGTGCGCGTTGAGCCGCACATGGTGCGCAAAGTCGTCGATCGCGACGGCGCGGTGATGGAGGAATGGGAGAAGACGACTTACAAAGTCGTGAACGAATACGTCGCGCTGACTATGGTTTCGATGATGCGTGGAGTGGTTCAGGGCGGCACGGCTTCAGCCGCGGGGGTGTTGGGTGTGCCGCTCGCGGGAAAGACCGGAACGGTCAACGATCACACGGATGTCTGGTTTCTCGGCTACACGCCGACATACGTCACGGGCGTTTGGATGGGTTATCCGGGCAGGAAGAAAAACCTCGGCAACGAAATGACGGGCGCCCACGGAGCGCTGCCGTTCTTCATCGACTATATGAAAGATTTTCTGAAGGACAAGCCAAAGGAAGATTTTCCGAAAGCGCCGTCGATGCCCGAGGACATGCGCGAAATGTTCAAGCAGCGCCAGCGTGAATTGGCGCTCGAGCGCGCGCAGATGGAGCCCGAAGCATCGCCTTCACCCGGTGACGAGAACACAACACCGAGCGCGATCACCACGCCGAAACTCGAAGACACGACCCTGCCGCCGGCGCCTAAGGTTGATCAACCGCGCGAGCCAAGCACGGAGACTCCGAAGCCTCAGGCCGCGCCGGTGGAGACCCCTCCACGGCAGGAAACTCGTCCCCGCGAAGCTGAACCGGCGAAGAAAAAGGGAAAGAAGGGCGAACCGGATGGACCGCCGAACTAAAGGATGAAGGCGGAAGGATGAAGGATGAAAGTCTTGAGTTAGCGATTCCTTACGCTCTTCCGCTTCACTTTGGTCACGATGGTGACAAAAATCGCTATCAATTCCTCCGCCTCGTCATGTAATGGTTGCAACCGGTTCATGGGCAGAATCTCGGCTTCGCCGATTAGTTCTAACCAATAGGCGGTCTCATCAAACTCTTGTAATGCTCCCTCGACTTTGCTGACGAAATCAGCATGGGACTTCGCGCGGCAGGCTTCGCGATAATGAGCACCTACTGAAGTTCCCGATTTCAATACTTGATTGCTGAGCACTTTTGCTTCACCTCGGCGCGGCAATGCTGAATACAACTTGATTATTCGCAGCGCGAACGACTTTGTTCGTTGCTTGAGATCACGTTCCATAGTGAGAGTCCTCCTAGGGCCGGGGGTTATTTCATCCTTCATCCTTGAATTATCTTTCCTAAAACATGCGGCAGCATTTTTCGCCACCAGGGCCAGTCGTGATTCACGTCCGGGCCCCACAAATCCAAAGTGTGCGGAATTTCTTTAGACTTCAGGATTCCTGACAGTTGCT
>DASYTZ010000193.1:0-12153 GCA_036001745.1 Pyrinomonadaceae bacterium | reverse complement strand
ATCTTCGCGATGACATCGCCCGGCTCCACATTTTCGCCGTCGTTTACCATCAGGTTCGCGCGCACCGGCATCTGGTAAGTCTTCAGGACCTTGTTCGCACTGCTGCGAATTTCCAGACGCGGCTGTTTCTTTTCGTCAGGCGAATCCTTGACCACCATGTGCGACAGTCCCGTAACCTGATCGGTTTCCTCTTCAAACGTAACGCCTTCCTTCAGGTCCTGGAATTTCACGTGACCCGCAACTTCGGTCAGGATGGCGAAGGTGAACGGGTCCCAGGTCGCCAGCAATTGATCCTGCGCCACCTGCTCGCCGTCTCCGATCAGGATGTGCGCGCCGTAAACGATCTGATAACGTGCGACTTCGCGGCCGCGCTCATCGATGATCGTCAGCGCGCCGTTGCGATTCATGGCCACGCGTTCGCCCTTGCGGCTCTGAACGGTTTGCAGATCGATGTATTTGATCTTGCCTTCGACGCGCGCTTCGTGCTTCGAAGACTCTTCAAGACGCGCGGTGCCGCCGATGTGGAAGGTACGCATCGTCAGCTGCGTGCCGGGTTCGCCAATCGATTGAGCAGCAATGACACCCACGGCCTCGCCGATGTCCACTGGCCGGCCAGTCGCCAGGTTGCGGCCGTAACACTTGATACAGCATCCGCGTCGCGATTCGCAGGTCAGCACCGAACGAATGCGGACGCGCTGCACGCCTGAGCGTTGAATCTCGGCGGCAAGGTCTTCGTCGATTTCCTGATTACTCTCGACGATGACAGTTCCTTCAACCGGATCGATCACATCGTCAAGCGCCGTGCGGCCCACGATACGATCGCGCAAGCTCTCGATCTCTTCTCCGCCTTCAACAATGGCGCTGGCTGAGATTCCCTTGAGCGTGCCGCAATCCTGCTCGCTGATGATTACGTCCTGCGCCACGTCAACCAGCCGACGCGTCAGGTAACCGGAGTCGGCGGTTTTCAGCGCCGTGTCCGCCAAACCCTTGCGCGCCCCGTGCGTCGAGATGAAGTACTGCAACACGTTCAGGCCTTCGCGGAAGTTTGATTGAATCGGCGTCTCGATAATTTCTCCCGAGGGTCGTGCCATCAATCCGCGCATGCCGGCGAGCTGCCGAATTTGTTGCGCGGAACCTCGCGCGCCCGAATCAGACATGATCAGGATCGGGTTCATTTCGTTCGATGCTTTTTCCCGATCGTCCATCGCCTTGAACATTTCCTTCGCGACCTTGTCGGTCGCTTCCGACCAAATCGCGATCACCTTGTTGTAGCGCTCGCCGTTTGTGATCACGCCATCGCGATACTGTTGCTCGACGGTGATCACGTCCTTCTCAGCCTTGCCTACAATCTCCGGCTTGGAAGGCGGTGTTACGAGATCGTCAATGCCGATCGAGATGCCTGCCTTCGTCGCGTACAGAAAGCCAAGGTTCTTGAGATCGTCCAGCATTTTCACGGTCATCTCGTGACCGAGACGAATGTGCGAATAGTTGACGAGTGACTGCAAGCCCTTCTTGCGCAGCGTGCCGTTGATGTACGGCAACCCCGCCGGAATTGCATCGTTGAAAATCACGCGGCCAACAGTCGTGTTGATGACGCGCCGGACGTCTTCCTGCACTACCGCGCGCAGAATATCCTGGTTGTCGTGTTCCTGTGTGAGATCAATCAGGTCGCCGATAACACGAAGTTTGATCGGCGTCTGCGTCGTCACATCCTTTGAGTCGAGCGCGAGGAAAACCTCCTCTTTGGATGCAAACACGCGCCCCTCACCTTTCGCGCCTTCCTTCTCGCGCGTCAGGTAATAAATGCCGAGCACGATGTCCTGCGACGGCACCGCGATTGGTTGGCCGCTCGCGGGACTAAGAATGTTGTTCGAAGACAGCATCAGCACGGCCGCTTCAATCTGCGCGTCCGGTGAAAGCGGAATGTGCACAGCCATCTGGTCGCCGTCGAAGTCCGCGTTGAAAGCCGTACAGACGAGCGGATGAATCTTGATTGCCTTGCCTTCGACCAGCACCGGCTCGAACGCCTGAATGCCGAGACGGTGCAGGGTCGGCGCTCGGTTCAGCAGCACCGGATGCTCGCGAATTACTTCCTCGAGGATGTCCCAAACAACGGGTTCCTGCCGCTCGACCATTTCGCGCGCTTGCTTGATGGTCGCCGCGTGCTGCTGCTTCTCCAGTTGGTTGTAAATGAACGGCTTGAACAGCTCGAGGGCCATCTTCTTTGGCAGACCGCATTGGTGCAGCTTCAATTCGGGACCAACGACGATCACTGAACGGCCGGAGTAGTCGACGCGTTTGCCGAGCAGGTTCTGACGAAAACGTCCCTGCTTCCCTTTCAAAGTTCCAGACAAAGATTTCAGCGGCCGATTGTTCACGCCGCGCAGCACGCGACCGCGGCGGCCGTTGTCGAACAGCGCGTCGACAGCTTCCTGCAGCATGCGCTTCTCGTTACGCACGATGACTTCCGGCGCACGCAACTCCATTAGCTTTTTCAGACGGTTGTTGCGGTTGATGACGCGACGATAGAGATCGTTCAAATCTGAAGTCGCAAAACGGCCACCATCGAGCGGCACCAGCGGACGCAACTCAGGCGGAATGACCGGAATCACGTCGAGAATCATCCAGTCCGGATGATTGCCGGACTTCAGGAACGAAGTCGCGACTTTCAGACGCTTCGAGAACTTCAGTTTCTTCTGCTGCGAAGTCTCTTCGCGCATGCGCCGACGAAGTTCGACCGCCAGCTCTTCGATGTTCACCATCGAGAGCAGTTCCTTGATCGCTTCGGCGCCCATCTTGGCAACGAACTGGCCGGGATAATCGCGCGTCAATTCGCGATAACGCTCGTCGGTGAGCAGCTCACGCTCTTTGATTTCCTTCAAGTCACCGGCGTCGATGACGATGTAGGATTCAAAGTAAAGAACTTTCTCGAGTTCGCGCAGCGGAATATCCAGCAGGTGGCCGATGCGCGACGGCAGACCTTTGAAGAACCAGACGTGCGAACACGGGCTCGCGAGATCGATGTGCCCGAGCCGCTCGCGGCGCACTTTCGCTTGAGTAACTTCGACGCCGCACTTGTCGCAGATCACGCCGCGATGCTTCATGCGCTTGTATTTGCCGCACAGACATTCCCAGTCCGCGACAGGCCCGAAGATGCGCGCGCAGAAAAGTCCGTCGCGCTCCGGCTTGAACGTGCGGTAATTGATCGTCTCTGGTTTGGTTACTTCACCGTGCGACCACTGACGGATCTTTTCCGGTGAAGCGAGCGAGATGCGAATCGCCTCGAAATCAGGCGCGAGTTGCGTTTTCTCTTGATGAAATCGAAACACTTTAGTTTCTCCGTTGTGTCTTGCTTACCCTGTCGCCTCTTAAATGTGCTTTGGTCTTCGTACTTGGGTCTTTGTCGTCTATGCGTTGTTGCGCATCAATGTCCGACGTAACGTGATCCGATCGAGTCGCGTGCAAAGTACAAAGCACTAAGTACAAAGCACGCGCCTTTACGACGTAACCCTAAATCCCTGACGTAATCAATGGTTCAGCAATCGTCTCGTCCGGCGCGCCGTCCTTCTTCACCAGCTCGACGTCGAGGCAGAGCGATTGCAGTTCGCGCACGAGCACGTTGAAGCTTTCGGGCAAGCCTGGATCGAAATCGGCTTCGCCCTTGACGATCGCTTCGTAAATCTTGGACCGGCCGGCGACGTCGTCGGACTTCGCCGTCAGCAGTTCCTGAAGAATGTGCGCCGCGCCGTAAGCTTCCAGCGCCCACACTTCCATTTCGCCGAAACGCTGGCCGCCAAATTGCGCCTTGCCGCCCAGTGGCTGTTGCGTAATCAGCGAGTACGGCCCAATCGAGCGCGCGTGAATCTTGTCGTCCACCAGGTGCGAGAGCTTCAGCATGTAGATGTAACCAACCGTCACCTTCTGTTCGAAAGCGTCGCCAGTGAGCCCGTCATACAGCACCGCTTTGCCCGAAGCGTTCACGATTTCAGGAAGATTGAGTTCATTCGCACGCGCGCCTGCCTCTTCCAGCTTCTTCTTGATCTCTTTTTCTGTCGCGCCATCGAACACGGGCGTCGCGAAGTACAGACCAAGCACGCGCGCGGCCCAGCCGAGGTGCGTCTCGAGAATCTGGCCAACGTTCATGCGCGACGGCACGCCCAGCGGATTCAAAACGATCTCGACCGGCGTTCCGTCCGGCAGGTAAGGCATGTCTTCTTCCGGGAGAATTCGCGCGATGACGCCTTTGTTTCCGTGCCGGCCGGCCATCTTGTCGCCGACCGAAAGCTTGCGCTTCATCGCGATGAAGACCTTCACCATCTTGATGACACCCGGCGAAAGCTCATCGCCCTGACGCAGCTTGGCGATTTTCTCTTCGTAGATGTCCGAGAGAATCTTGACCTGCCGCTCAGTGCGATCCTCGTAAGACTTGACTTCAGTCGCCGCGTCAACGCGCGAACCGGCAATCGAAGCCTTGCGCAGAGTTTTCGGCTCGATCCCTTCGAGCATTTCGCGAGTAATCGTCTCGCCTTTTGGGATGACGACTTCGCGATTGACAGTTAAGTCGGCCGAAAGCTTGCGACCTTCGAACAGCTCGTAAATTCGTTCGTTGCGCTGCTCGTGAAGAATTCGAATTTCGTCTTCAAGGTCGCGACGCAGACGCTCTTCTTCAGTCGTTTCGATCGACAGCGAGCGCTGATCCTTCTCCTGGCCTTTGCGCGTGAAGACCTGAACGTCAACGACCGTACCGTCGATGCCTGGAGGCGAAACGAGCGAAGCGTCTTTCACGTCCGCAGCCTTCTCACCAAAGATTGCGCGCAAGAGTTTCTCTTCCGCCGTCAGTTGCGTCTCGCCCTTCGGCGTGACTTTACCAACCAGGATCGAGCCCGGTTTGACCTGCGCGCCGATGCGAATGATGCCGCTTTCGTCGAGGTCGCGCAGCATGTTCTCGCCGACGTTGGGAATGTCGCGGGTAATTTCTTCCGGTCCCAGCTTCGTGTCGCGCGCTTCGATCTCCAGCTCTTCGATGTGAATCGAGGTGTAGTAGTCCTCTTTCACCAGCCGCTCGGAAACCAGAATCGCGTCTTCAAAGTTGTAGCCGCGCCACGGCATAAACGCGACCAGAATGTTGCGACCCAGCGCCAGCTCGCCCCGATCCGTGCACGGACCGTCGGCGATGACCTGACCTTTCGCCATGCGCTCACCGACGTGAACGATCGGACGCTGATTGATGCAGGTGTTCTGGTTCGATCGCTTGAATTTGATCAGCGTGTAGATGTCCGCTGTCACTTCGCGCGAAATCGTGCCGTCAACGTTGTGATCGGCTTTGACGATGATGCGTTCCGAATCGACGTAATCGACGACGCCGTCGCGGCGCGCAATGACCACCGCGCCCGAGTCACGCGCCGTCACGTCTTCCATGCCGGTGCCGATGTACGGAGCTTCAGCGCGCAGCAGAGGCACCGACTGGCGCTGCATGTTTGAGCCCATCAACGCGCGGTTCGCGTCGTCGTTCTCGAGAAAAGGAATTAGCGAAGCAGCGACGGAAACGAGCTGCTTAGGCGACACATCGACGAATTCAATGTCGTCGCGATGCGCGAGAATGAACTCGCCCGCCTTTCGCGCGGCATTGCGCTCGTTAACGATATAACCGTTCTCGTCGAGCTCGATGTTCGCCTGTCCGACGACGTGCTTGTCCTCTTCCCACGCCGTCAGATAAAACGGGAAAGGCTCGTAACTCGCCTTTCCGTCCGCACCAACTCGCTTGTTCGCCTTCTCGACATCCTCTTGCGGCACGTGATCGTTCGGCTTGAACTTAGTGTCACCGCCGTTGACGACGCGCACGTATTCAACCACGACGCCGCTGTTTACCTTGCGGTACGGCGACTCGATGAAGCCGAATTCGTTGATGCGCGCGTAGCACGACAGAGACGAAATCAAGCCGATGTTCGGACCTTCAGGCGTCTCGATCGGACAGATGCGGCCGTAGTGCGTCGGGTGAACGTCGCGCACTTCGAACCCCGCGCGCTCGCGGCTCAACCCACCCGGTCCCAGCGCCGAGAGACGACGCTTATGCGTGATTTCCGACAGCGGGTTCGTCTGATCCATGAACTGCGACAACTGTGACGAGCCGAAGAACTCGCGCACCGCCGCCGTAACCGGCTTCGCGTTAATGAGGTCGCGCGGCATCGTCGTCTGCATTTCCTGATGGATCGACATCTTTTCTTTGATCGCGCGCTCCATGCGTTCGAGGCCGATGCGAAACTGATTTTCCAGCAGCTCGCCCACGGCGCGCACGCGTCGATTACCCAGGTGATCGATGTCGTCAGCTTTATAGATCGGCTTCTTTTCGTCATCGACTGGATTCTTGCGCATCTTCAGGACGTAATTGACGACTTCGAAGAAATCGCTGGCCTGCAGCAATGGATCCTCGATGCGCTCCCTCTCGGGCTTGCCCATCTTGATGTTGAATTTCAGGCGGCCGACGCGCGAAAAGTCGAACTTGCGCGGATCGAAGAACATGCCTTCGAGCAGGCGATAAGCAGTCTGCACTGTTGGCGGATCGCCGGGGCGCATCTTGCGATAGATTTCGAGGAGCGCATCGACCGGCTTGGTGATCGTATCTTTCTTCAGCGTCTGAGAAACAACGACGCCAACGTCATCGCGTTCCGGGAAGAAGATCGCGAAACTTTGCACGCCGCTCTCGACGATCTCTTGCAGCTTGGCCGCGGTGATTTCGTTGTTAGCTTCGAGGATGACTTCGCCAGTTTCGGTGTTGACGATGTCGGCTGCAGCGTAGGCGCCTTCGAACTGCGACGGCTCGATTTCAACCTCACCGATGTTGGCCTTGCGCAGGCCCTCGAGTGACGTACGCGTGACTTCCTTTCCCTTGCGGACAATCGGATCACCGCCACGACCTTTGATCTCAAAGTCGACTTTCATGCCGACCAGGTTTGTGCGTCCGGCTTCCGGTACTTGCACCATCAAGCGGCCATCTTCGACCCGCACCTCATCGACGACATAGAACGCGCGCAGAATATCTTCGTCAGAGAACGTCGCGTTCTTGACGGCGTCTTCCAGCTGAGAATCACCGCCGAACCCTCTGTTCTTGAATGGCTCGCCCAACCACACGCCCAGCGCGCGCAGGAAAATCGTCGCCAGAAACTTGCGCTTACCCACGCGGACGTAAAGCAGGTTTTTCTGATCGTATTCGAACTCAACCCAAGAGCCGCGATACGGAATGATCTTCGCAACGAACATCGCGCCGCGCTTGAAGAACACACCGGGTGAACGGTGCAACTGCGAAACGATCACGCGCTCAGTTCCATTGATGATGAACGTGCCGTTGTCGGTCATCAAAGGAATTTCGCCGAAGAAAACTTCCTCTTCTTTGATGTCGCGAATCGACTTGATGTTCGTGTCGGGATCTTTGTCGTAAACGGTCAGACGGATTTTGACCTTCAGCGGCACGCTGTAACTCATGCCGCGTTCCTGACATTCTTGCTGATCGTGCTTGTGCTTCAGGCCAACGGGCTCGCCGCAGTTCGGGCACAATTCCGGACGAACCGAATTGAACGTGCCGCAAATGTGACAGAGCGTCTCGCCCGGGCGCAGCGGATCCACCTTGATCTTCGCGCCGCAATTTTTACAAGCCGCGCGCAGGTACTGGAGACCTTCGAGGTTGCCGCACTTGCACTGCCAGTTGCCAATTTGATACTCGACGAAATCCAGCGTCGCCGTCTCGCGAAAATCCGAAATCGGAAAAACGGATTGAAATACAGATTGCAGTCCAGTGTTCACGCGCTCTTCCGGCAGCAGATCCATCTGCAGAAAACGGTTGTATGAATCGCGCTGAATTTCAATCAGGTTCGGAATCGGCACCGCGGTTTTGATCTTCGAAAAATCCTGCCGCTCGGGCGCCTGACTCGTGCGCCGTCCCAATCCTGTGTTCACTGTTTCGAGAAGATTTGCAGACATGAATGCTCCTGATTTCGATGTGCGACGAATTACAAGTTTGAGGAGTTCGCGTTCGCTTACGCCTAAAGACACGTATTCGCGGCTAGGGCGCACAATTCCCTAGCCGCTTCAAAAAGTGAAACGCGCTTGCATCTCTGAAAGTTTTTCGGGAGTAACGCCAGCCCCTCAATACTCCCTTAAGTTAACTGCTCGAATGCCAAAGGTCAAGCCAGCTTGACCTCTGGCGGTCTTTGTACTTTGGTCTTTGATCTTTGTCAGAGCCCGAACCTTTGTTTAGCGAACAAAGATCAAAGCACAAAGACCTAAGACCGTTTTCGTCAATTATTTCACTTCAACAGTTGCGCCCACGTCCGCGAGTTTCTGCCGAATAGTCTCGGCCTCTTCCTTGGACACGCCTTCTTTAACGGCTTTCGGCGCAGCTTCAACCAAGTCTTTCGCTTCCTTTAATCCGAGCGCAGTCACTTCGCGAACGACTTTGATGACGTTGATCTTGTTGCCACCAACGGATTGAAGAATGACGTCAAACTCGCTCTTCTCTTCCGCCGGAGCCGCCGCTTCACCGCCGCCCGCCGTCGCGCCCCCCGCCGCCGGAGCGGCCGCAACTGCCGCCGCAGCCGACACGCCGAAGGTTTCTTCCATCAGCTTGACGAGCTGCGAAGCTTCCAGCAACGAAAGCTCCTTGATTTGATCCACTATTGCTTGAATGTCAGCCATGATTATTCACGTTCTCCTGTATCGCTTTGGCGCAAGCTCTCAGACTTGAGATTTCAGATCCGAAATCTGTAAGAGGTCGCCATTTGTATGGCAGCGGTTGCGGCTTGCATCTCCGCGACTTTTGCCGTCCCCTGGCCGTCCACTGACAGACGACCGCAAAATCATTTCGAATTTCGCAATTCGAGTTTCGAATTTCTTTACGCGCCGGCAGCTTCCTTCTGCGCACGCACCTGATCCATCACCACCGCGAGATTGCGCGGCACTGCCTGAATCACTGTTACCAGTCTCTGCGCCTGCGCGTTGATCAGGAACAGCATCTTCGAGATCAATTCCTCGCGCGCCGGCAGATTCGCGATCGCTTCAACTTCCTTCAGCTCGACGACCTTGCCTTCGACAAGGCCGACTTTGAAGCTGAAAATCTCCGTGTTCGCTTTCGTAAACTTTGAAATCGCTTTCGATAAACCGACGGGATCGGTTGTGCTCAGTGCGACCGCGGTCACGCCCTTGAATTCGTCGGCCAACGGCTCAAGCGGCGTCCCCGCTGCTGCCTTCCGCGCCAGAGTGTTCTTGACGACCGAATAGCTCACGCCCGCTTCGCGCAGTTGCCGCCGCAGTTCCTGGTCTTTGGCGACAGTCATGTTCTTGAAACTGACCAGCATCGCCGCATTCGCGTTTTTGAATTGCTCGGCCAGCGCTTCGAGATCCTTTTGCTTTTCTTTTCTGGTCTTCATTACAACTCCTTATCTCGCAAACGCGGTCTCATCCAGCAGGATGCCCGGGCTCATAGTCGAAGCAAGGTTCACTTTTTTCATGTACTTGCCTTTGGCCGTTGAAGGCTTTGCTTTCGCCACCGCATCGATCAAAGCGCGCGTGTTCTCGACGATCTTGTTTTCGTCAAAGGAAACTTTGCCGACCGCCGTGTGGATAACGCCAGTCTTGTCGACGCGATACTCGACTTTGCCGGCCTTTGTTTCTTTGACAGCGGTTTTCACATCAAACGTAACCGTGCCCGTTTTCGGATTCGGCATCAGCCCGCGCGGGCCAAGCACCTTTCCCAGTCCGCCAACTAGCCGCATCATGTCTGGCGTGGCGATCACCGCGTCAAATTCCAGCCAGCCGCCCTTGATCTTGTCGACCATATCCTGGCCGCCCACAAGATCCGCGCCGGCTTCTTCGGCTTCTTTCACCTTGTCGCCTTGGGCGATCACCAAAACCTTCTTCGACTTGCCGAGACCGTGCGGCAGAACAATCGTGCCGCGCACAAGCTGATCGGCTTTGCGCGGATCTACTCCGAGCCACATCGTCAGCTCAACCGTCTCGTCGAATTTCGCAAACGCGATCTCCTTCAGCTTTTTGACCGCGTCATCCAAGGTGTATTTGCGCCCTTCCTCGATCTTCTCCAGGGCGCCGCGATATTTCTTTCCGTGCTTTTTCATTTCTTAACTCCGAGGTGCAAACGGAATTGCCGATTTCCAATTGCCGATTGCCGATTTTGGCAACCCAACTGAATTTCAATTCCTCCCTCTCAAAACCGAACATCGTTCGCCCGCTCGTCAAATTGGCAATTGGCAATCGACAATCGGCAATTATTCCACCGTTAGTCCCATCTGCCGCGCCGTGCCCTCGATCGTGCGAATCGCGCTTTCGAGGTTCGTCGTGTTCAGATCGGGCATTTTCGTCTTCGCGATCTCTTCAACTTTCGCGCGCGAAATCGTTCCAACTTTTTCCTTCTTGGGATTTCCTGCGCCCTTTGCGATTCCTGCTGCTTTCTTCAACAAGTCCGCAGCCGGCGGCGTCTTTGTTTCAAAAGTGAAGGAGCGATCGGCATAGACGGTGATCACCACCGGAATCTTCATGTCCGGATCCAGCTGCGCGGTCTTTGCGTTGAAGGCCTTGCAGAATTCCATGATGTTGACGCCGTGCTGGCCCAACGCCGGCCCAATCGGCGGCGCCGGATTGGCTTTGCCCGCCGGCACTTGCAGCTTGATGTAACTTGAAATCTTCTTTGCCATTACTCTTCTTCCGTAAACGTAACTTTTTCAACGTCGAGAAAATTCAATTCGACCGGCGTCGAGCGACCGAAGATCGTCACGGTCACTTTAAGCGTCGACTTCTCTTCGTTAACTTCTTCAACTTTGCCGGTGAAGCTCTGGAACGGCCCGGACTTAATGCGCACAGTTTCGCCGGCCGCGTACGAGAACTTCGGCTTCGGCTTCTCAGCAGCCGCCGCCTGCTGATTCACGATCTGATCAACTTCCTCCGCGGTCAGCGGCGTCGGATGCTGACCTCCAACAAACCCGGTGACCTTCGGCGTCGAACGGATCGTGTGAAACACGTCGTCTGGAATATGACCGCGCTCGTCACAGTCGATCTCGACCAGAACGTAACCCGGATAAAACATGCGCGACGACTCGATGCGCTTGTTGCCACGCATTTCGACCACAGTCTCAGTCGGCACTAGCACCTGGCTGATCGCATCTTCGAGCGGCGTACCCGCCACACGAGCTTTCAGGCTTTCGCAAACCTTCTTCTCGTGTCCCGAATACGTATGAAGAATGAACCACTGCTTCATAGAATTGTTTTCAGCCTCCCAACAAGGTGCGCAAGTGATCAATCAAGAATGCCCACACGCGATCCACCGCAAACAGGTAAAGTGCGAAGAAAACAACCGCCACCAGCGTGATGATGGTGGTGTTACGCACCATGTTCATGCCCGGCCACGAAACGCGGCGCATCTCTGCGCGCGTGTCATGAAGAAACTGACGGATGCGCGCGAATAAACCTGCTTCCGCCGCGGTTTTCTTTGGACGGCGTTCGCCGCCGCCACCCGATGATGGGCGCGCACCTGTCGTCACTTTCGCGGGCGGCGCGCCGGACGGCACATCGGACGTCTCTTCTAGGGCTTCCGCCTCGGGTTCGATTACGTCGTCGCTCACAGTAATTTTTCCGAACTTCTTCGCCACTCTGGTTTCGCGCTTCAACTGGCAGGGGTACCAGGATTCGAACCCGGACTTTCGGTTTTGGAGACCGACGTGCTAACCGTTGACACTATACCCCTGTGCCCATTGTCGATTTCCGATTTGCGATTGCCGATTTCTGAATACCTTTCGCAGACATTTCAATCGGCAATCGGCAATCGCTAATCGGCAATGCCTTACTTAGTTTCCTTGTGCGATGTGTGCTTACGGCAGCGCCGGCAGAACTTGCTGAACTCCAAACGCTCAGTCGTCGTTTTCTTGTTCTTCGTCGTTACGTAATTGCGGCTCTTGCAATCACTGCACTGCAACACAATGTTGTCACGCGGCATAACACAAATCCTTTTTCTACTCCACGACTTCGGCGACCGTGCCGGCGCCGACGGTGCGGCCGCCTTCACGAATCGCGAAGCGCAAACCTTTCTCCATGGCGATCGGCGCGATCAACTCGATGTCCATCGTCACATTGTCGCCAGGCATCACCATCTCT
>DASYTZ010000192.1:0-15062 GCA_036001745.1 Pyrinomonadaceae bacterium | reverse complement strand
AATGCGAAATCTTATCTCACCGGAGTCTTCCCAATTCGCATCGAGACGCAGGACGGACTAATCGATCAACTGACGAGTGTGAGGATGTTCGATCTGCCCTCAGACTACCTGCACACCTATCGTGATCGGGTTAATGCTATCTCCGCGGAAGATGTGCTGCACGTCGCGCAGCAGCATGTCACTCCCGATCAGGCGGCGATAGTTGCGGTTGGGGATGCGGCCGAAATAGAAAACCAGATCCGGGACTATTCACCGACAATCGAAATTTACGATACGGAGGGAAAGCCAAAGCGGTAAGGGCAAAGGGCAGATTAATGGAACGTACGCTCTTGTCTCTTGGCACTTAGCACTTTGCCAACGCCGCTCACGCTGCGCCTTGCAACCGTTCGACGTCCAGCACACCCGGGACGCTCTTAATTGAACTTGTCACTTTGTCCAGGTGCTTGACGTCGAAGACTTCGACGGTGACTTCGATGCGACCTTTCTGATCAGGACCGATTGACGCCCGCGCGTCACGGATGCCCGTCTTCATGTCGGAAATTGCGCCCGTAATGCCGGCAATCATTCCCGTGCGATTCTCAGTCGTCGCCAACAATTTCACCGTGTAAGCCGTCTTCTCGGGCCGCGAAGCCCATTCAACGCTGACAATGCGTTCAGGATTCACCATCAACTGCTTCACATTCTTACAGCGCTTGGTATGCACCGCGACGCCCTTGCCGCGCGTGATGTAGCCAATGATTTCCTCGCCGTGCAGCGGATTGCAGCAGCGCGCGCGGTTTACCATCAAATCTTCCACGCCCCGGACGACAATCGCGTCGTCGCCGCCAAGCAGCCGCCGCACGGCGCGCACCCCTGTGCGCAGTTTCGACTCTTTCTGTTGATCGAGTGCGGCAAATTTTTCGGGGCCGAGATACTTCGCGATTATGTTGCGCGGCACAATCTTGCCGTAACCCATCGCCGCCAGCAGATCGTCCGTCCGCCCATAACCGTACTCGCCGGCGATGCGCTTCAAATCTCCATTGCTGTCGCTCAATACTTTCTTGATAGGCATTTGGAAGCGACTGGCTTCCTTCTCAAACAATTTGCGGCCGATTTCAATGGACTCCGCGCGCTGCTGGTCAGCAACCCAGTGACGAACGCGATTGCGGGCGCGAGAGGTGACGACAAAATTCAGCCAGTCACGCGACGGATGAGCGTTGGGACTTGTCAGAATCTCGACCACATCGCCGTTTTGAATCTGTGTCCGCAGCGGCACCATGCGGGTGTTAATGCGCGCGCCGGTGCACGTATTACCAACCTCCGAGTGAATCATGTAGGCAAAATCGACCGTCGTCGCGCCGCGCGGCAACTGAATGACTTTGCCCATGGGCGTGAATGCGTAGACGTCCTTTGGATACAGGTCGAGCTTCAACGCGTCGATGAACTCGCGCGAGTCTTTCACTTCCTGGGTCCACTCGATCAGCGAGCGTAGAACTTTCAAAGCCTCGTCATCGTCGCGTGGCCCGCGCTTACCTTCCTTGTATTTCCAGTGCGCCGCGACACCCTCTTCCGCGATCAGGTGCATCTGCTCGGTGCGAATTTGCACTTCGAAGGGTTGGACTTTTGATCCAATCACGGACGTGTGCAGCGATTGATAGAGATTATCTCGCGGCGTCGCAATCCAATCTTTGAACCGCCCCGGCACGGGTTTCCACGCATTGTGAATGACGCCCAGAGCAGCGTAGCAGTGACGAATTTCGTTCGGCGTAATTACACGCGCCGCGACGAGATCGTAAACCTGATCGAGATCGATGCTTTGGGTCTGCAACTTTTGCCAAATTGAGTAAATCCGCTTCACGCGTCCTTCGATGCGGACGAACGGAACGTCAGCTTCGCGCATGTTCTGCTCGATCGTAGCCGTAACGTCATTCAGAAACGCTTCGTTCGCGGCGCGGCGCTTTTCCAGTTGCGCGCTAATTTCGCGGTAATCGTCCGGATGCAGATTGCGGAAAGCAAGATCCTCCAATTCGCCGCGCAACTTTCCCATGCCGAGTCGATGCGCAATCGGTGCGTAGATGTCCATAGTCTCTTGCGCGATGCGCCGCCGCTTTTCCGGACTGAGGTACTCGAGCGTGCGCATGTTATGCAGGCGGTCAGCCAGCTTAACCAGCACGACCCGCACGTCATCAATCATCGCCAGCAGCATCTTGCGAACGTTTTCCGCCTGCTGCTCTTCACGCGAAACGTTGCTGATATGCGCAATCTTCGTGAGGCCTTCGACCAGGTGAGCTACTTCTTCGCCGAAATATTCGCGAATGGTTTTCGGGTCGGCGAGCGTGTCTTCCACCACATCGTGAAGCAGTCCGGTTGAAACTGAGACCGCGTCCATGCGCATGTCCGCAAGAATATTCGCGACTTCCAGCGGATGTACGAGATAGGCTTCGCCCGACGCGCGCTTCTGACCTTTGTGTTCGCGCGCGGAGAACAGGTAGGCGCGGCGCAACAGGTTCAGGTCGGCCTGCGGATGGTTCCGTTTGACCTTTTCGACGATTTCTTCAATGCGAACCATAAAAAAACAGTGGTCAGAGGTCGGTGGCCGGAGGTCAGAAAAAGAGACTGACCTCTGAACTCTGACTTCTGACCTCTGCCATTATAGCAAGAGGTGACGCTCGACTCGAACGAGTCTTACGTCACCTCAAAATTCAGATCAAATCTGCTAGTGAAGCGTCAGGGAGTTGGTGAGCCGGCAGCTTTCTCAGCCTCTTCTTGTCGCTTGCGCTCTGCTTCGGCAAGTTCCGCGTCGCGTTTCTGAGCGACTTGCGCCTGTCTTTCGTATTCCGCCGCTTTGGCAGCATCGCCGTTCATCTTGGCGATTTTCGCGGCCTCCATTAACAAGTTGGTTTTGTAGGACCAGGCCTTCTCGTTATTGGGATCGTACTTGATGGCCGTCTCCGCTTCCTGCAACCCGCGCGTAACGCAACGCTGGATGGTCTCGAAGTCCTTTGGATCTTTCGGTTTTTGATAAGTTACGGCGCCTTCCCCGGCGATTACTTTCACCTCAGGCAGTTCGGTGATCTTGTAAGAGCAATCCCAATCTTTGCCGGCGAGAATAGCGTAAGCGTCAGCGCGTTTTTCGTTTGTCTCGTTGGGATCATTGGCTCGTGTCGAAATCCATTGACGCAAATTGTCGTCGTCCTTAATCGCGGCATACAAATATGAAATCGCCTGAAAAGCCTCTTCCCTCTTGGGATCCATTTGTAATACGCGTTTGTAAGCTTCAATTGCCTCGCGTGCTTTTTGGATGTTGTCTGGCGCGTCCACACCCGGCTTGTATTGCTGGTGAACGATGCGCGCAATGAAGATCGTCGCTGTCAGGTTGCTTGGATCCAACGCCAAGGCGCGGCGGGCATGTTGTTCGGCGTCTTCGAAATGGCCTTCCTTATAAGACTTGGCCGCTTCGTTCAGTTCGTTTTTGGCTCGCACTTTGCCGATCAGCGAGCAGCCGGCGCCCACGCCGACAAACAAAGCCAGGATCGCGATAGCGCAGATCCTGGATCGAGACAATCTCATTTTCGGTTAACTCCGTTTCGGATTATGGTAGATCGTCAACCTGCAAACCGACCGGGCTCGCTCCCGCGCCCTTAATGGCGTCAATGACCTTCACCACGTCGCCGTATTTCAGGGCACGCGGGGCTTTGACAAACACAGTCTTTTCAATTTTCTGATCTTCGGGAAGGTTCGAAGTCTCCATGCCGACTTTGTAAGCATGCTGTTCCTTGCGCAATTGAAATGTCTGCTGGAGCTTTTGTGCCAACTGGCTCGGATCGTTCACCGACCCCATCGGGTCCTGATTCAGCTTTAGCTGCAAGTCCTGACTTATAGTCACCACCAGCGTCAGCGGATTCGGTTTCAACTTGCTGACGTCTTCGTTCGGATCTCGCTGGGTAGGAATGTCCGCTTTGAACCGACTCGGTTTCAACGGTGTGACCACCATGAAAATGATCAGCAAGACCAGCAGCACATCAATCAGCGGTGTTACGTTGATATAAGGAACAGCGCGGTTCCCGCCTCCAGTTGTCATTGCCATAAACTTACCCTCGAACTAAACCGAATTCTGATCCGCGAACAGGACTTTAGGTTTTCGCGGCGCCGCCCTTCTTCTTATCGGCGACTAGCCCAATTTTGTCGATGCCTTTTTCACGAACGGCGTTAATTACCTTTACTACTTCGCCGTAATTCACGTTGACGCCGCTCTTCACGTAGACGATCTTATCTTCCTCTTTCTTGTTTGCCAGGGCTTTTTCTACCTGGGACTTTAGCTCGTCCAGATTGACCTTCTTCTTGCCCAGATAGTACTCCGTCATCTCAGGCGTGCACTGCGGAGCATCCGGCGGCCGGCAAACAACCGACACGATAACGGACGTTTCCTTATTGATCGCCTGATCCTCATCCGGGTTTCGCATGTCACGCGGAATCGGAACGGTGATGCCCTGTTGCAAAAACGGCGTAACCACCATGAAGATAATCAACAGCACCAACATGATGTCGACCATGGGGGTTACGTTAATTTCGGACTGTAACCCGCCACCGCCGCCAGCCTGCATTCCCATGGTAAATCTCCTTTCGCCGCGCCAATCCGCGGCGCACCATCAGCGCGGACATCGCCGCGCTGATTCCTGCTTCAGCAAAACTTCGGACTATGGATTGAGCTGCTTCGTGCGGTTCTTAATGAAATAGTCAACCAGTTCGGATGCTGAGTTGTCCATCTCCACGACGAAACCGTCAACCTTGCCGGTGAAATAGTTGAATAACCACACTGCCGGCACCGCGACTACCAGGCCCAACGCCGTCGTGAACAGAGCTTCCGAAATACCACCGGCGACCGCTGCGATACCAGCCGATTCGGCGTTCTTCATGCCGCGGAACGCGTTGATAATTCCGAACACCGTGCCGAACAATCCGACGAAGGGGGCGGTCGAACCGATGGTCGCCAACCCTGACAAGCCCCGGCGAAACTCTGCCGTCTTGATCGCGATGGCCCGCTGCAATGCGCGCTTAGAGGCCTCGATCTCATCGCCAGAAATTTCGGCAGATTGCTCATGCGCGCGAAATTCCTGTAAGCCGCTGTTCACAACCATCGCCAAGTGTGACTTGCGATGCTTGTCGCTAATGTTGATGGCCTCTTCGATCCGATTGTTCTTCAACGCCTGCGCGACCCGCGGGGCGAATTCGCGCGACTGCTTCTTGGCCGCGGTGTAGGTCAAATAACGCTCGACCATGATGGCGATCGAATACACCGACATAATCAAAAGAATGATGACGACGGTGATTGCAACGGCTCCCATGTTCTTGACCATTTCGGTCATGGTGAACTCGTTGCCGCCGGCGGCTGCGGACGGAGACGGGCTGGCCTGCCAAAGAACGAAGAGCAAACTAAGAGCCTTCGTTCCGAGGATGCTTGTTAGAATAGTCACGGTAGATCCTCCAAAAAGGTAAGTTACAAATTGAATTTCTTACAGCAAGTAGCGGCCGCAACCTTCTTAGAGGCAGCGGCCGCTTTTATTACTGCGCCACAAAGTTGTAGATGATGACGCCGGAAACCTTCACGGGCATGCCCGACAGCTTCGTTGGCGTGAACTTCGATGCCCGCGCGGCGGCTGTGGCTGCACCTTGCAGGAGCGGATGACCGGAAACCGGCGTCGCCGAAATGACGTTGCCGTTTTCATCGATCACAATCTGCACGCGCACTTGTCCCGACGCGTGAGCGCTACGAGCGATCGCCGGATATGGCGGTTGCACCAGGCGCACTGCCTTGCCGTTCAGGACGCCTCCGGAAATCGGAGCTTTTGGCGGCGTTGGTTTCGGCGGGGGAGGCGGAGGCGCTTCGCCCACATCAACCTTGGCCGGAGCGGAGATGATGTTGCCTGTGCCGGCTCCAGGCGCAACCGGCGCGATCGCATTCGAGTTCGAACTGCCAACCATCGTCACAACGCCTTTGCGAACCGGTGGAATATCACTCGCCTTTGCTGATACTTCTTTTGGCACTAGATCGGCGCGCGTGACGTCGGCAATCAGCTCCTTGCGCACGTCAACGTTTTTGGTGATTTCGATTTTTTCGGGCTTGGCCTCTTGCTTTTGCTGCGCCTGCACCGGCACCGGCGCAATCAACGCCGTCAGCTCGAGAGTTTGCGCATCAATATTAGCGGTCGCGTACCAGATGCCCGCCACGAACGCCACTGTGAGCAGCACAATATAAATTCCCGTAAAACCGAGCAGGAACGAGCCCTTTCGCTTGAGATCTTCTGAGTGCGACCCAGACTCAACCAAATGTTCGAACATCTTCAGTCCTCCCTATGCGGCGCCAAAAGGGTCAGATTAGAAGCAATTTCGACAACAAAACAATTGCGATTTCAAAATATCAAGTAATCGATTCCATTAAACCTGCGGAAAGAAAGGAGGCCGTACTTGCCGGGCCAGTTAATCCGCGAAGACACAAATAAACTGGCCGCTTAACGTACTAGGCCGTCGTGCTTCCTGCCACCGGGATCTAGATTGCACGATTACAAGCGTATTTAATTGGCCAGCAACGTTCGCAGTCTATGCCGCAATTACAGGCAAAGTCAAGAGTAATCACGGCCGCAAATTCGCGTTCGTTGACCACTCTCACGAGGCGTCACTCGCAACAACACTCCCATTAGAAACCGCCGCTCAAGCAGAAGTTCCCACGAGGCGCTTCACGCGGCGCGAGACGGTTTACCGACACCCTTGTTTGACCCGGCCACTGATTTCGATTGAAATCCGCTCCCGCGCGCCGTTACCGCGGGCACCCTGTTAGCAGCTTCGACCTTTCGTTCCCACCAGACCATAATCGGTCCGGCGACAGCGATCGTGTCGTACGTTCCAAACAAAATACCCATCAACAGCGCGAGCGAAAACGGCCGCAACGTTTCACCGCCAAGCAAGACCAGCGCAACGACCGAAAGGAAAACCAAACCCGACGTGATGACCGTGCGAGACAATGTTTGATTAATCGAAAGATTGGTGACGTCGTACAGGCTCATGCGGCGATGGAGCTTTCGGTTTTCGCGGATTCGGTCGAAGATCACGATCGAGTCATTCACGTCGAAACCTACTAACGTGAGTAGTGCCGCGATCACGGTCAAATTGATTTCGAGTTGGAATATTGAAAAGAGTCCCAGCGTCACCAGGACCGTGTGAAACACCGCGATCACGGCGGCTGCGCCATACGTCCATTCAAAACGAAAAGCGATGAAGATCAGCATGCCAATCAGCGCGGCAATGGTGACAGCAATCGCCTTGGTACGAAGTTGCGAACTGGCAACGGCGCTGACGGCATCGGTACCCTCAATTTTGTATGCGGCGTTTGGATCATCAGCGAGGTTGCTGCTCGCTTTTGCCTCGGAGCCGAAGGTACTCAGTGCCTGTCGTACTTTGGCGCGCGCAGCATCAACTCCGGTCTGTGTTTCGGGGACGTTCTCGGCCGTGCCTTGCTGTGGAACTTTGATTAGAAACTCACCCGGCTTGTCCAGAACCGGCTGGATCACGGCGTCACTAATGCCCGCGTGATTGATCGCAGATCTCAACGTGTCAACTGGAGGGCCTTGCCTGAAGCGAACCGTAACAACTGTCCCGCCCTTGAAATCAACCCCAAGGTTGAAAGCTTCAGTACCGTGCGGATGGAACTTGTGCCGGTAGAGCGCAGTGCCCATGCCCGCGAGCATCAGGGCGATAGACAGGCCGATGAAGAACTTTCGCTTGCCGAGCCAGTCGACGTTGATGTCATGAAATATTTGAATCATTACTAGATGCTAAGTGACTCTGCGCGCCTGCCTTTTCTAGTCAGGAGCCAAATAAAGATCGTGCGCGAAACGTAGACCGCCGAGAACAGGTTAATCAGCAGTCCGAGAACCAGCGTGACGGCGAATCCACGCACAGGCGTTCCGGCGCCGAACACGTACAAGAAGAGAGACGACACGATGGTCGTAACGTGCGTGTCTATAATCGTAACAAAGGCGTGGCCAAACCCTTGTTCAACCGCTGAGGGCACCGTCTTGCCGGATCGCAATTCCTCGCGAATGCGCTCGAAGATTAGGACGTTAGAATCGACGGCCATGCCGATGGTAAGAATTATTCCGGCGATTCCAGGCAACGTCAGCGTCGCGTTAAATAGCATCAGGCCGGCGATCATCAAGATCATATTGAGCAACAAGGCCACGACGGCATTGATTCCGGAGCCGCGATAATAAAGCAGCATGAAAACGACGACCAACGCCAAACCGAGCAATGAAGCGCGCACGCCGGAGCGAATCGAATCCGCACCGAGACTGGGTCCGACGGTACGCTCTTCCTGGTATTGAATTCCTGCTGGAAGCGCGCCGGAACGCAACGTCAACACCAAGTCATCCGCTGACTGTTTTGAGAATCTCCCGGTGATCTCACCCGTGTCGTAGATCTGCGATTTAATGAACGCGATCGATTTCACTTCGTCGTTGAGCACGACGCCCATGTACTCGTTGATGTTCGCGCCGGTCCACGCGCCGAATTTGTCGGCGCCGTTCTTCTTCAACGAAAACTGGATCTGGAAATCATCCGAGCCGCCGCCCGCCGACTGCACCGCATTCGCGTTGCGCAACTCGCTGCCGTCAATAATTGCGGGCAACTCAACCACCACCCATTTCGTTGGCTTGGGCGCATTAGCATTGTTCTGATCAGTATTGAGTTCGGCACGTTCAGTGTACGGAAGCACGCGCCGGTTCGCCGGAATGTTTCCGCCGCTGTTGAGCGAAGCAACAGCCTCTTCTTTTGTCGCATAAGTTTGCGCCGACGACGGACTGGGCGGACTAACCACATGCACAAGTTCCAGCCGTGACGGATTACCCAGCATCTGCTTGACGTGTTCAGGATCCTGGATGCCCGGCATCTGCAAGAGAATCTCGTATGATGACGAGCCGCCGTGTCGCTGCAACGTGGGTTCAGCCACGCCAATCGAGTTAATGCGACTGTCGATGATCTTCAGCGCCTGCTCAGTCGCTGAATCTGCCAGCGTGCGCTGCGCCGATCCGGTCAGCGTCCAAACCAGATTCGCTCCCGATTGCGAAAATGACCATCCGGCGTTGCCGCCCAAATCAACTTTCTTCTCGACGGCAGCCTCGATGTCTTTCGCCTTTGCAGGATCTGCAGGAGTCAGGACTACGCGATAATTGCCACCTGTGGTTTCTGCGCGCGCTTCTTTTATTTCAAATCCCGCGTCCTTGGCGGCGTTTTGCGCCGCCGTCGCGCTATCTTCGGCGAGCCGCTTCAGGTACTCCTCAACCTTCACGCGCATCACCAGATGCGAGCCGCCTTTCAGATCGAGACCGAGATGGATGTTCTGTGCGAGATTGGCTTTGATCCCTGACCAGGTGAAGTCGTGGCCGTGAGGACGACGGCCGTGCGGTCCGATGACGATGTACAGCGAAACGATCGTGACGATGCCGCTGACGATTGACCGCTGGAGCAGATTCCGTTTCTTCATAAACCAACTGTGGTTCAGAGTTCAAGCTTTAGCTTGCTCTTGCGAACGCGCAACCTAAAGGCTGAACTCTGAACTTTGTTCTATTTCTTTTCTTCCGTGTCGATCCCTGCCACAGCCGATCGCGCAATTTCCAAAATTGATTTGTCGGCGCTGCGCACGAGGAAGCTCGTATCTTTCACCGCCGTAATCGTCGCGATGATGCCACCGGTCGTAACGATTTTGTCGCCGGCTTTCAAGTCAGCAATCTGTGCTTGCAGTTGCCGCTGCTTCTTCTGCTGCGGCCTGATTAATAATAAATAGAAGACGCCAAAGACGAGCAGCATCGGAACCAGAAATCCGAAGCCGCCGCCCACTTGAAACAGAATTAGAAGCAACATAATTTTCAATCGAAACGAGCTTTCTTGACCCGCTCGCTAGTGCTCGCGGTTCCGTGCGCGCTATTCCAAACCGAAGCTGAGTTGCTCAGTGAACTCTCGCCGAAATTTCGCGAATTGGCCAGACCGGATAGCTTGCCTGACACGTCTCATGGTGTCAAGGAAGAACGCCAGATTGTGGTGCGTCAAAAGAATGCTCGCGAGCATCTCGCCCGCGAGATACAGATGCCGAATAAACGCGCGCGCGTGCCGCCGACAAACCGAACACGAACACGCTTCATCAAGCGGTCGCGTGTCGGTCGCAAACCGGGCATTTTTGATGTTCAGCTTGCCATGCGAAGTGAACGCCTGACCGTTGCGACCATTGCGCGTCGGCAGCACGCAGTCAAACATATCGACACCGCGTCCGACTGATTCGATCAAGTCCTCCGGAGTTCCGACGCCCATCAGATAACGCGGCTTGTCAGCCGGCATGCGTGGCGCGAGGTCTTCGATGATGTCGAGCATCAGAGGCTTCTCCTCGCCGACGCTAAGTCCCCCTATCGCATAACCATCGAAACCAATTTCAACGGTGCGCTCCAAACTCTCGCGACGTAGATCGAGATGCGATGCGCCTTGAATGATTCCAAACAGCGCCTGCCGGTACCGCAAATTGTTAATTTGCGCTGCTGAATCTTGTGAACCCACGGCACGCAAGTTAGCAACTTGCGCTACATCAAAAGCTTCTTTCGACCTTCTCGCCCATCGCAGCGTCAGTTCCATACTTTGCCGTGCGACGTCGTATTCGATTTGTCCGGGCGGACATTCATCGAAAGCCATCGCAATCTCAGCACCGAGCGCCGCCTGCACTTCCATCGAAATCTCAGGCGACAGAAAACACAGCGCACCATCGATGTGCGAACGAAACTCAGTTCCTGCTTCCGTGACTTTCCGAATTTCCGCGAGACTCCAAACCTGAAACCCGCCGGAGTCCGTCAGCATCGCGCGATCCCAACCGATGAAGTTGTGCAGTCCGCCGCACGCTTTAATTACTTCGATTCCCGGCCGCAGCCAAAGGTGATAGGTGTTGCCGAGGATTATTTGGGCGTCGAGATCGGGAGCTTGTAACGATTCAAAGCGAATGCCTTTGACGGTTCCCGCCGTTCCGACCGGCATGAAGACCGGAGTATCAATCTCGCCGCGGCGAGTTGTGAGGATTCCAGCGCGGGCACGGTCTTCGGTGGCAACGACTTTGAAATCGATCGGTTTTGTTTCCATCACACGACTGAACCGCAGAGGACGCAGAGGCTTTCGCAGAGAGCGCAGAGACCTGTTTTCCTCTGCGTCAACCTCTGCATCCTCTGCGGTCAATTCTTTCCACGTCTTGACTTGTGTCGTTCGACAATCCTGATTGGTGTTCCGAAGAAATCAAACTGTTCACGAAGGCGATTTTCCAAATGCCGCAGGAATGAAAAATGCAAACCCGCCTTTCCGCCCGCCGTGAACACCACAAATGTCGGCGGACGCACCCCGGTCTGCGTTATGTATTGCACGTGCAGACGGGAACCGCGAAATGTCTTTGCCGGTGTCACGCCTGACTTCTGCCTGACTTCACGCTCGAAGAATTCGTTGAGCCGCGAAGTCGCAATGCGGATACTTCGCGAGGCGTGCGCGCGCATTGCCAGCGGCAAAAGTTTCTGCACGCGCTGACCAGTCAAAGCAGAAGTGGTGGCGATTGGCGCCCAGCTCAGAAACTTCATGTGCTCGCGCAGCTTGCGTTCGAATCGCGCACCGGCGCTCGTGTCTTTGTCCATCAATAAATCCCACTTGTTCAGCGCAAGAATGATTGAACAACCAGCCTCGACTGCGTATCCGGCGATTGCTGCGTCCAGCGCCGTGAGTCCCTCTTCGGCATCGAGCAGAACGATCGCCACGTCGGCGCGCTCCAGACTCTTGCGCGCCATCACCACTGAAAGCTTCTCAGCCATCGCTGTCGGTTTGCCTTTGCGACGGATGCCGGCGGTATCGATGATGCGAAATGTTTGCTCATCAGTCTTCAGCAAAGTATCAACACTGTCGCGCGTCGTGCCGGCCACGGGCGAGACAATCGCGCGCTCCTCGCCGAGCAGACGATTCAGCAAAGATGACTTGCCGACATTCGGGCGACCTACGATAGCGAGCTTGATCTCGCGTGTTTCAGACTTTGCGTCCCTTTGCGCCTCTGCGCCTTTGCCTGAAATTTCTTCGTGCCCGCCTGCTATCCCGACGGGTCGGGATTCTGACCGACCTTCCTTCACGGTCGGGCTACCGCCTCGTGTCTCCGCGTCTCCGCGTCTCCGCGTCTTGATTGCTTCGACGAGCGCGTCCAGCATCTCGCCAATTCCAGCTCCGTGTTCCGCCGAGATCGCAAACACATCATTGAATCCAAATCGATGAAACTCGCTCGCGTCGCTCTCCAAACTCGCAGCGTCAACCTTGTTCGCCGCCACGAACACAGGCTTGCCTGTCTCGCGCAACAGCCTTGCCAGTTCCTCGTCCAAAGACGTGACTCCTTTGCGCGCATCAGCGACCCAAATTAAAGCGATGGCCTCGTCGATCGCGACAGCCGCTTGCTTGAAAATGTTCGCGGGAATTACGGCCTCGTCGTCCGGCACGATGCCACCCGTGTCGACAAGCGCAAATCGTCGGCCGTTCCAATCCGCTTCGCCGTAAATACGATCGCGCGTGATGCCCGGCTCGTCTCCGACAATCGCGCGCCGCTCGCCGATGAGCCGATTGAACAGCGTCGACTTGCCCACGTTTGGACGACCGACTATGGCGACGAGTGGTAGCTCTCTTTGTTTGGATTTGGCCATTGCGAGTTGAAGCTTGATAATACCCCGACAACGTAAACATGACTGAATCGTCTTCAGCCTTAACCAAAGCTAACGTTGACGCGAATCCGATCCGGCAATTCGAACTCTGGTTCCAGGAAGCCGGCGCGAGTGGCATGTCCGAACAGGACACGGTCTCAATGACGCTCGCCACCGCAGACGGTGACGGGCGGCCGTGCGCGCGGATTGTTTTGCTGAAGAGTTTCGATGACCGCGGCTTCGTCTTTTTCACCAACTACAACAGCCGAAAGGGACTGGAACTAGCTGAGAACGCTCGCGCCTGCCTACTGTTTTATTGGTCACCGCTCTGGCGGCAGGTGCGCATCGAAGGCACGGTCGAGAAAGTTTCTGAAGAAGAGTCCGACGAATACTTTCATTCACGGCCGCTCGGCAGCAAGCTCGGCGCGTGGGCATCTGATCAAAGCCAGACCATCAAGAGTCGCAACGAACTTGAAGACCGATTCGAAGAGTTCGGCTGGAAGTTTGCGGACAATGTCCCGCGTCCTCCGCATTGGGGCGGTTATCGCGTGAAGCCCGACAGGATTGAGTTTTGGCAAGGCCGCGAAGATCGTCTGCACGACCGGCTGCTTTACACGTTGCAGGACGATGGAACCTGGTTGCTCGAACGGCTGGCGCCGTAATTCTGAGTGGCAGGGGCGTCCCGCCCGTGAAATCACGCGCAAGCTGCGCGTGCCACCTCACAACCTAGCTTCGGCAAAACCATCGGCTAACTGCGTCCACGAAACGTATGGCACGGCGCGACGGATTACGAGTATAGGCTTGCCTTGCCACTGGTCTTTATCAATATAATACGCGCGAGTTAATGGCTGCTGCGTGCCCTCGTGATCGATTCATCTGCGACAAAACTTCCTGACGCTCTCGCGAAATGCGCCGAACAGGTGGACGGCATCTACGCGCAATGCGCGAACGCTCATCCGGAGTTTGGCGTGACGAAGGAAGAATTCGGCGTGGCGCTCGCGGGCGCGGTAGAGAAGTTCGGCGACTGCTCCGGCGCAGCCAACCGCCGCCAGTCCGTGCGAAAGCTGCGCCGGTTCCTCGGCGAGCTTCAGACTGATGACGTTTATCTCGCGCTGGCATGCGCGCGCGGCAACGAAACAGCGTGGTGGGAGTTTGACCGCCGTTATCGATCGTTCATTGAGAGACTCGCGCGGCATTTATTAAAGACGCGTGCCGACGCTGACGAAGTCATCGATCACATTTATGCGGAATTGTTTGGCACAAAAATCGTTAACGGCGTGCGGCAGTCAAAATTCAGAACGTACACTGGCCGCGGAACACTGCAGGGCTGGTTGCGCGCAGTTGTTTCCCACGCCGTGATCGATTTTTATCGGCGGCGACAGGATGAAGTTTCGTTGGACAAGTTAGAGGAGACTGGTGAAGACGTCAGGCTGCGACACTCTCGTGGAGGGCATGCGCACCGAGCGGAAGAATCAATGTTGGCGAGCGTCGTACGCGAACGGTATCGAACGGTGACTGTCGCAGCGCTGGATCACGCGCTGGCGACGCTCGACGATCACGAGAAGCTTCTGCTGATGTATTACCACGTGGACGGATTGAAACTGCGCGAGATCGCGCGCCTCGTGCAGGAGCCGATGTCGCCGATTCGTCGCTGGTTTCAACGCCGGGGTCGGTCCGGGCGCGTGCACGAATCGACAGTGATGCGCTGGCTCGAGAAAGCTTATGAAAAAGTTGCCGAACGATTTAGATCAGAATTGGGCAAGCAACACGGACTGAGCGCCGAAGAAATCGAGATTTGCATGTCGATAGCGACAGAGGATCTTGGCGAGGGCGTGAACCTGAAATCAATCTCAGTCGGCGATTCCGGCTTCAAAGCAAAGGCGGTCGAAGGAACTTCGTAAAGTGACGGCGGGACTGAATAAAGAAACGGAGTGCATCCGCGAATTGATTGACCAGCGGCTGAAAGCTGTATCCGCGTCTGAACTGTCGTCTGCTCCGGCAGGACCGCATATCGACGAAGACACCATCGCTGCGTTCGTCGAGGGGCGCCTGGCCGATGACGAAAGCCAACCGGTGCTCGCACATCTTGCTGCATGCGGCTCGTGCCGGCGCGCGTCTGCGCAAATTGTTCAGCTTGAGAATCAGATCAACGTTGAACCCATCAGTGAGACGGAAGAACCTGGCCGGTTAGAAACACTCCTATCGAGATTTGGTTCGCTAGTGCCGTCTGCTGGCGAAGAAGTCGTCTTTGCATACCAGAATCCTGAGGAAGAAGTCGTCGGTGAGGAAACAACTGACGAGGCCGACCCTCAATCTCCCGACGGAAAGACGACGCACTAGCCT
>DASYTZ010000191.1:0-15837 GCA_036001745.1 Pyrinomonadaceae bacterium | reverse complement strand
TTCTACGACTATCGCTACGCCCAAAATACGCTGGTTCCTTACCGCACGGTTTTGCTTGAGGACGGCAAGCGAACGGTGGAGACGCGAATTCTGACGGTGACCTACGGGGTGAAAATGGAAGACGCGCTGTTCAAGAGTCCGGAGTCAGCCAGCGGAGCTAACTAGTTACCCTTCCAAGAACGTCCCGCATTCATTTGCCATTTTTCATTTGTCATTTAGGTACTTAGGTGAGCCCTATACAGTTCCTAAGTTCCGGAAGCTGTCGCAGGAAAAGGCCAAAACAAACTCCATTAGATAGCGAGGCCGCCGTGAATGAATGGAAAATGGCAAATGTCCAATGACAAATGGAAAATGCCTCTTTTCCGACCTTTTGGAACCTAAACCCTGCCTCAGCGTGTCACCAATGAGCGGCGCAGGCAGCAGTGTATAATGTCTGCTCGCGAGTAATGCGAGGCAATCCCCATCAAACGGGATGGCCATCCCAGAAACCCGAAGAGCCTGCCTGCCGATGAGGGCGTTAAGTTCGATAGACCAATTTGATTTCGCCGCCGCGGCGCCCGCGCCGGTGGTTGTCCAGCCGGCGACCGATCACGCTCTGCTGGAGGGGACGTTAGCCGGCGACGAGGATGCGTTCGCTGAACTGGTGGCGCGCTATCGCAACCAGATTACGAGCTACATTTATCGAATTGTGAACGATTACGACACGGCCGTGGACCTGGCGCAGGAAACGTTCTTGCGCGTGTTTTGCGCGGCCGGTCGGTATCAGACGACGCACGCGTTCTCGACTTACATCTATCGCATCGCCACCAACCTGGCGATCAGCGAGCTGAGGAAGCGGAAGCGACGCCGGCTGGTGTCACTGACCGGCTTGCTGACGGGTTCAGACGGCGAGGAAGCGATCGATTTCAATCCTCCGGACGAGCAGCCTTTGCAGGACGTCGTGCTCGTCGATGCAGAGAGGAGAGCAGTAGTTCAGCGGGCAATCAGCACTCTCCCGGAAAGATATCGCGCGCCACTGGTGCTGCGCGATGTCGAGGGCAAGACCTACGAGGAGATTGCCGCAATCCTGCGGACCAGCGAAGGCACGGTGAAGTCGCGTATCAACCGCGCCCGAAATTTTCTGCGCGACAAAATGCGGAATTATGTTCAGGTGGTGTAATCATGAAAAGCCTTGAGTGCCGCCATGCGCGGCGAAAAATTGACGAACTGGAATTAGGCGAGCGACTGAGCGATCGCGCAACCGCGCATCTGCGGTCTTGCGCCGCGTGTAGCGAATTTCGCGCGGAACGAACGGCGTTGCGCGAACTGGTCGGCAGCCTTGAGCCCGTCGCGGCGCCCGCCGATTTCGACATGAAGCTGCGCGCCCGAATCGCTGCCGAGAAGTCGAGTCGCCCGCAACCATTTTTTGCGCGGCTGCTGACGACACCGGCGCTCGCGGCGGCAGCGCTGTTCGTGATTGTGGCCGCATCAGCCGTTTGGATCGCGCAGAAACAATCGAATTCACCAGTGGCGACGAATAATCCGGCAGTCGCCAACAACAGCGATGTAAAGACCGGCAGTCCAGCGACGACACAATCGAATCCGACAACAGACGCGACGGCGCCTGCTGCCCGGCCCGATGAGATTGCCGAAGCAGGCAGAAATACCGGAATTCGCCGACCGCGTCCTCGGTCAACCAGGTCTGAAGACTTCAATGTGCTTCCGGCGAACTCCGTGCGACAAAATGAATCTGACGCTTACGTTCCGACGCGGCCGGTAGAGTTCGCTTTGCAGGACGAGCGAGGAAACACGCGCAAGATTTCATTGCCGGCAGTTAGCTTCGGCGCGCAAAGTCTCGTCGATAATCGCACGGCCGCTAGTTACTCGGGCAATAGTCGAGTTTGGTAATTGTGCATTCGTGGTTAAATGAGAAGTACTTTTAAAACATCTCTGTTGTTCATTCTTATCGGTCTTGCGATTTCGGCTTTCGCACTGACAGTGAACGGCCAGACGCCTGGCGCTCCCGCGTCGACTTATGAGCCGCAAAAGCCGGCTGCGCCGCAAAAGCCGAAAGCGCAAAAAAATATTCGCCGTGCAAGCACGCGGCCGGCGCGCGTGACGATGGTGAAAGATCAGGAGCCGGTCGCGCCGCAGATCGTGACTGTTGTCCATCGTCTGAGCGGCGTTAAGTTGCTGCGTTACCTGCTCCGCGAAAACGGTGAGCCGGGCACCATTGCAACGATTAATCCCGACGCGATTGCGAATGATGCGCACGCCAGCATCATCGCCGGGTTGTTGTTGGAGGATGGTAAGACCATTCTCGCGCGCTTGCCGCAAGTCGCTGCCGAAATGGAAGTCCCTCGAGTCAGTGTCGTTCCGTCCGATAAGTCTGACAAGTCTGACAAGTCTGACAAATCTGACGAATCGGCCAGCACAATGCTGCGTCGTTGGCCGAGAGCGCCGCGCATGCAGCCGGACTTGACCGTCATGACGCAGGACGGAAGAACATTTCGGGCGCGCTACATCGGCATCGATGGGCTGACCGGCTTGTCGGTCCTGCAAGTCACTGAGGCCTTAACCGACACGTCTGAGGCGATGGCGAAGAAGATCTCCGAAGGCGAAAACGTTCAGGTGTTTGCACCTGAACAAGTGGCTTCAGATGTGCCCTATCAAATCGTTGTGCGCATCGGCAAAACTGACGCAAAGGTGGCGAAGGCTGCAAAGGCCAAGGTCGAAGCCGAGCGCGTGATGCTGCGCGCGCCCAAGCTCTCGCCGAATGCGCTTGGCGGCGTGGCTTGCGACCAATCGGGACAAACAATCGGAATCATCAATGAAATTGAAGGCGCGAATGCACGGCTGGTCACGGCTGATGCCGTGCGGGCCGCCGCGCGTCGCGTGCTCGAGCGTCAATCGAGTGTTCCTCGCCCATTGTTGGGAATCCGCGGTGAAGAGATCGATGTCGCGGCCAGAAAAGCTCTGCTCGAATATGGTTGGAACGAGCAGCGGCTCGAGGAGATGATTGAAAAGGAAGTCGGCATCCTGTTGACTTCGGTGCTTCCCGGAACACCGGCCGCGCTTGCGAATCTGCATCCGGGGGACATCATCGTGCGCGTCAATGGCAAGGACGTGAAAGGCGCCGAAGATTTCTCTCAGATGCTGACCAAAGCCGGCTCTGGCCAGGAAGTGAAATTCACGGTCGAGCGGCCAAAGATGAACACGCCGATGACTTTGGAAGTGACACTCGGCGGCGCTTTTCAGCCGAACTTTGAATGGAAATTCGAGATGCCGGAACTGCCGAAATTCCCGGGCGGCTTGAAGACTCTGGGAGTCGAAGCGGTCGCGCTGTCGACGAAATCAGCTTCGCAGTGGGGCGGTTCGGGGGTCCTGGTCGTCGCAGTCGACCCTGACAGCGCGGCCTATCGCGCCGGTTTGCGCGAAGGCGACGTAATCGAATCGATCGACGGCCGCGTCGTGGGCCGCGGCGCGTGGACGTTTGTCTATCCCTTCAACAAAAAACAAAAGCACGTGTTCTCTGTCGTGCGCGAGCGCGAAAAGAAGCAGGTCGTGATCGAGCCGGTGGAATAAGCCAAGAAGTCCAAAGTCCAAAGTCCAAGGTCCAGGGTCTAACGTCCGAGTTAACTTGCCGCCCAAGACTTGCGACTCTTGGCTCTTTTTCTTTCGACGTTGAACGTTGGACTTTGGACCTTGGACTTCCTAGTCCTCCTGTTTCCCGGGCAACAATCCTTCACACTGAAGTGTCTGCGGTCCTTTCTCGTTACAAATCGCAAAGCGGGCGTTTGACTCCTGATACATCGTCACGCCTGCATATTCGCCACTGGCATTGAGAATGTAAAAGTTGACGTAGAAGTTCGGCAGGCCGCGACTGTTGAGCAGTCGCTTCTCGACGGTGTTTGTCTGAATGCGTTTGAGCGCTGTCATGCCGGCGTCTTTGGGATGCGCGCCGCGTCGCATCTCTTCAACGATCAAGTACGAACACAAATTGAAGAGATTCGCTTCACCGCGACCGGTCGAGCCCGCCGCGCCAACCGCGCCGTCAACGTACAATCCCGCGCCGAGAATTGGGGAATCGCCCACACGGCCCGGAATTTTCCACGACAGACCGCTGGTCGTCGTCACGCCACAGATTTCACCTTTTGAATTAATCCCGTTGCAGTTGATTGTACCGTGCAAATTCTCCGGGCGAAGCAATCCTTCCGCGACCATCTCTTCCGCCGCTCTGAGACCCGCGGCAGCTCGTTTCTTCGGATCGAGATAATGGCCCGGGTCGATGCGGCGTTTCCATTCGAGCCACATCTCGCGCGAGTGCGCTGTGTTCAAATCGTCTTCGATTTTGAAGCCCATGTTGCGGGCGAAATCCTGCGCGCCCTTGCCAACAATCAGATGATGATCGGTCTGTTCGCTGACTGCTTTCGCTACCAAAGAAGGTGTGCGGACGCCTTCGATCGCCGCGACGGCGCCGGCCTGCTTCTTCGGCCCATGCATGACCGACGAATCGAGTTGCACCACGCCTTCTGCGTTGGGCAAGCCGCCGTAACCGACGCTATCGTCCAGCGGATCGAGCTCCACGATGTTCACGCCCGCAACGACTGCGTCGAGCACGTCGCTCCCGTGCGTGATCATCTGAAACGCTTTCTGCACGGCCGTGACGTCGCCGCCGTTCTTGAATCGATTGCCATTGGCTGAGGAAATCACCAGCGGCTTGATCGCAGCGGGAATCAGCATGGTCGGGACTTTGGCATCGACTGCCCGTTTTGAAGCGACGACAGCACCAGCGACGGCGCTGCTGATCATGAAATCGCGACGTTTCATCTGACGAACCTCACTTTTGATTGTGACTGACCGAGAAGATCGCGCGCATGATATCATGACGCGCCTTGTCCGAATGAGCTTCAGCTTGTCGGATAAACAAAGACGATGGACGATCTGAAAAAACTGATTCGCGAAGTGCCGGACTTTCCGAAGCCCGGCATTAATTTTTACGACATCACCACGCTGCTTAAGCATCCAGAAGGTTTGCGCAAGACTGTCGATGCGCTGGCGGCGGAATTCGAAGGGATGAAGATCGACGCGGTCGTAGGTGTCGAGGCGCGTGGGTTTATCTTCGCGCCCGCGTTGGCGTACCACCTGGGCACCGGATTCGTCCCGGTGCGGAAGCCGAAGAAGCTGCCGGCCGAGCGGGCGTCGATTTCTTATGACCTGGAATACGGCCAGGACAATCTGGAGATTCATCGTGATGCGATTGGTGATGGCCATCGTGTAATCATCGCCGACGACTTGCTGGCGACGGGCGGTACAGCGAAAGCGGTCTGCGATTTGGTCGAAAGCCTAGGCGGCAAAGTCGAAGGCCTGGTTTTCGTCGTCGAGCTTGAGTTCCTGCCGGGCCGGAAGAAACTTGCCGGTTATGACATCCGTTCGCTAATCAAGTATCAGTCATAGTCAATTATCAGCACGAATTGAATCATCGCGCACTGGTGGCCGGTGTCGAAGCGATGGGTTTGAGCATGGCGGTCGTGCCGGACCAGCGGCGTGGAGTTTGAATGCCGTCAGCGTGCCGGACAGTGTTGATGATGGCCGCGTGCGCGCGCGTCTGCTGGAAGAGAACATTGAGATCGGCGGCGGGCTTGGTCCCTTGAAGGGACGCATTTGGCGCATCGGACTGATGGGCTCGGGCAGCACCCGCGAGAATGTCCTGCTGGTGCTTGATGCGCTGCACCGTGCGCTCAATCGAGAAGGTTTTACGTGCGATTCAGGACTTAAAGCGGCGGAAGCTGTTTATTCCGCGGTGGCTGGCTGAGCGATGCTTTCTTGAGCAGCCACTGTGCTCTCGACTCCGGGCGTGTCCGACGTTTGCTCCTTCACCATCCGGGTCACTTGCGGTTTCAGCCAGAGTAAGGCCAATCCGGCGGCCGTGACATTGCAGGCGACTGCGGTCCAGAACACCGGAATCCATGAGCCGGCGCTGGCCATCAGCAGCGCGGCTCCCGGCCCGGCGAGGATCGATCCCAAACCTTTTGCCGTGTACTGAATGCCATAATTCGTCGTCGCGTACTTGCTCCCGAAGATGTCCGCGATGGCTGCCGGGAATAATGAGTAAATATCTCCCCAGGCAAAAAACATCAGGCCCGAGATCACGATGAACCAGAACGGCCGTCCGACCACGAGAGTCAGGACAGTAATCGTCACGGCTTCCATCACAAACACGATCGCCATCGTGTCGTAACGGCCGATGCGGTCCGAGACCCAGCCGAAGAACGGCCGCGCTGATCCGTTCAGCACCTGATTGATCGAAAGTGTTAGAGTCAAAACCGTGTAGCCGCCAAACAGCGCGTACTTGTCATAGCCGTAGGTGACGCCGATAGGTTTTAGTTGTGCCGTCAGCATCAATCCACTGGCCGTCACCAGCGTCATCATCAGATAGAGCAAGTAAAACGATCCGCTCTTGAGCATTTCCCGTGGCGTGCAGTCGCACATTGATTGCACAACTTTGCGCCGCACTTTTGCCTTAATCGCCTCCCAACCGGCGGGCAACCAACCTGCCGGCGGCATCTTGATAAACTGCGCGGCGAGGAGCACGACAATGCCCTGGACGATTCCCCAGGTGATGAATGTCGAACGATAGCCGCTCGACTTAATCATGCGATCGATGGGAAGGGCGGTGAGTGCGGTGCCAAATCCGTACGAGCCGGCGACAATACCGACGCACAATCCGCGTCGATCGGGAAACCACTTCATGGCGACACCAACGCAGCCTCCATAAACCGCGCCGGCGCCGATCCCGCCAAGCGCGTAGGAAACGTAAAGAGCCGGGAGCGAATTGGCCAGGCCGGCACCGACCCAACCCACGGCGACGAAGAGACTCGCCAGGGCCACAATCAGGCGCGGGCCGAAGCGATCGACAAAGTAAGCATTAATCGGAAACAGCCCGGTCTGGGCGATGACAAAGAAGGTCAGCGTCCACTGCACTACATCGAGCCGCACATGAAGACTCTTCGTGAGATCGGTAGTAAATAAGGTCCAGGCGTATTGCAGATTTGCTACCGCCAGCATCGCGACCGAACAGGCGACGAGGATGAACCATCTTGAAGCGTTGTTTTGAGCTGCAGACATCCTTCTCGATTTCACGCCGCTCTGCTTTGAGCGAGCAACTTCACGCAGGCATAGACGGCCTTAGTATTTGGCAACGACAATCCCATCTTCTCACCCAACTCAACCACTGCGCCGACGATCGGTTCCAACTCCGGCGGCCGTCCGCTCTCGATGTCCTGAAGCATCGAGGTTTTGTGAGCGCCAACCTGCTCAGCGCCTGCGAGCCGTTGCTCGACGGAAACGCCCATTTCAATGCCGAGTTTTTGCGCTACTGATTCTGCTTCACGCATGATGGCCGCTGCGAGTTCGCGCGTCTCTGGGCATTGCACAATCTCGATGAGCGTAGCGCGAGTGAGCGCGCTAATCGGATTGTAGGCGACATTGCCCATCAGCTTTACCCACATATCGTGCCGAATGTCGGTGCGGATGGGACAGCGTAAGCCGGCTTTGATAAACGCCTCAGCGACGTTGCGACAACGCTCGCTCTTCGAACCGTCAGGCTCACCGATCGCAAAGCGCGTCCCTTCGATGTGCTGGATGACGCCGGGCTCGCTAATGATCGTCGACGGATAGATCACGCACCCGATCACTCGGGCGGACTCGATGTTACTGTTGATGACCCCGCCGGGATCGATTGATTCAAGGTGGGTTCCTTCCCACGGCCCGCCATGACGATAAAAGTACCACCAGGGAAGACCGTTTTGTGCACTAACGATCGAAGTTTCATTGCCAATCAGCGGCGCCAGACGCGGAGCCATTGCGGGTAGGCTATGACCTTTGAGCGTCAGCAGCACGACATCGGCCACTCCGACCTCGGCCGGATCATCGGTTGCCGAAACGCGAGCGTCAAAGTTAAGCGACCCGCGCACACGCACACCGTGCTTCTGCATTGCGCGCAAGTGCGCTCCACGCGCGATCAGCGTCACGTCTTCACCTGATTTCGCGAGCACTGCGCCTACGAAAGCGCCGATTGCACCCGCCCCCACCACGGCAAACTTCATAGTGAATCTCAGAGACTATTTTGTAACGCCTAAGTAGTTTGAGGTGGCACGCGCATCTTGCGCGTGGCTTCACGGGCGGGACGCCCGTGCCACCACAGAGAACTGACTTTAGAGATTATTAGTGATCGCCGCCGCCACATTGCGCCGCTGAATCTTGCCCGTAGCCGTTCGCGGGATTGTTTCCACGATGTAAATCGTCCTCGGACATTTGAATTCGGCGAGCTTCGAACGGCAATGATCGATCAAATCTTTCTCGGTGGCGGACTCCTTTAGCACTACCGCTGCCGCGACGTCCTCGCCGTAGACTCGATCGGGAATTCCGAACGAAACGGCTTCAGCAACCGCCGCGTGTGTCAAGAGCGTCTCATCAATCTCGCGCGGCGAGATCTTTTCACCGCCACGATTTATCAACTCCTTAATGCGTCCCACCAGTGTCAGGTAACCTTCCTCGTCGAGGTAACCTTGATCGCCGGTGCGGAACCAGCCATTCGAAAATGACTCGGCATTGGCTGCCGGATTCCCTTCATAACCGCCGAAGACATTCGCGCCTCTAATTGACACTTCTCCCGTGGCGCTTGGCGCCAGGATGTCGCCGGCTTCATTAAGGATCGCTATCTCGACCGCTGTTCCACGTCCCACCGAGCCGGGCTTGCGCGCCCCCGGCGGTAGTGGATTCGAAGCCATCTGATGTGCCGCCTCGGTCATTCCATAAGCTTCCAGCACAGGCACGCCAAAGCGCGCTTCGAGGTCGGCCATCGTCGGCGGTGCCAGTGCCGCGCTGCATGAACGAACAAAACGCAGCTGTTCCGCCCCCGCTGGTCGCGTTCCTTTCGTTCGCGACAGCAGCACCTGGTGAATTGTCGGCACGGCGGAATACCAGGTCGCGCCAGACTCTCTGACAGTGCTCCAGAATGAAAGCGGATTGAATTTCGACGGCACAACGACGGTCCCGCCAGTAAAAAGCGTAGC
The DNA here is from genome assembly GCA_036001745.1 of Pyrinomonadaceae bacterium. Lineage (GTDB taxonomy): Bacteria > Acidobacteriota > Blastocatellia > Pyrinomonadales > Pyrinomonadaceae > UBA11740. The sequence continues at coordinate 6,781 of DASYTZ010000191.1, read as the reverse complement.
CAGCGTTGACGCGACTAAACCATGAACATGAAAGAGCGGCATGACGCACAGAGACACGTCTTCAGGCGTAAGCTGGTAGGTCTCAGCCACGTTGCGCGCCGAAGTAGTCAGGTTGGTATGCGATAAGGGAACGCGTTTGGGACGGCTGGTCGTACCGCTGGTGTGCAGGATCAAGGCGATGTCTTCTTCTGCGTGGTCGGAGGATCGAGCGCTTAACTTTCCCTTTGATGAGCATCGAACGCGACCGTCTCTATCGATGTCAGCTTCAATCAACAGAATGTCATCGCCTGCGGCGGCCTTCGCTTCATCGGCGCCGCGTGACGGAACAATCAACGCGCGCGCGCCGGTGTCTTCCAGATAAAACTTGAATTCGTCTCGCGTGTAAGCTGGATTCAGAGGCGCGGCCGTGCCCACAGTCGAGGCCGCCAGAAACGACGCGATCACTTCCAGACCGTTCGGCAGCGCCATCGCAATTCGATCTCGTTTCTCGAGACCGAGTCGACTTAGTTCCTCAACCAGAGCATCAACCTGTTGTCGCAACTGATCGTAGGTGACTGGCAAACCGTTTCCCGCAAGGCTGATCGCGATGCGTGCAGGGTCGCCATTCTCAAGCAGGTCGAGAATCATGATGATTGGCCGCGCAGCCTATCACAAACAGGGGGCAGAAGTCAGAGGTCAGAAATCAGAAATCACCGCGGCGCTCGCTGACCTGTGCTCGCTGACCTTCCTCGGCCTCTGATCTTTTGGCCGCTGCCGTTTACTATTCACGATTAACGATTTACCATTTCACTCGATGTGCTCCCGTAGCTCAGTTGCATAGAGCGTCCGCCTCCTAAGCGGAAGGTCGCGCGTTGGAATCGCGCCGGGGGCACCATAACTCATCCGCAGATTACGCAGATTACGCAAATAGAAGAATTAAAGCGGCGACGCGACTGCGCGAAGCACGATGTTAACCTATTGATTTTTTCTAATCTGTGGAATCTGCGTAATCTGCGAATTGCTTTAATCGCACAATCGTCGCGCCTAGCCCGCCCGCGTCCGGCGGCGCGTCCGTCCAATCCAAAACAAAATCAGTTCGCGCGAGGACGTTGTGCACAATCTCGCGTTGCACGAAGCGGCCTTTGCCGTGAATGATTCGCACTAGCGGCAGGCCTTTCGCGTGAGCTTCGCGCAAGTATTCTTCGAAGACGGCTTTCACTTGCCTGGGCGGAATCGTGTGCAGATCGAACACGTCTGTGATTTCGATCACGACGGGTTCGGGAAACGGGTTGTAGTCTTCAGATGACACTGCGTTAGTCCTTTGTGCTTCGAGCTTTGTGCTTTGACGGACTATCGAGCTGGGTTAGACATCAAAGTACAAAGTCCTAAGCACAAAGTACAACAGCGTGGGTTTTGCATTTACGCGTCGTCGCTCTATAATTTTCTGTGTTATTGCAAGCAATCACAATCCCGCTGAGTTCGCTGGCCTTGTCTAAGCAATTCCGGAAAGGAGATTCTTTTTGGCGATTCGTCTGAGCAGGACTTTCGTCTTGCGGAAGCTCCACCAACTGACCGGCATCATGCCGCTGGGCTTCTTTTTACTCGAGCACTTCTATACGAATTCAAAAGCGCTCAACGGCCCGGCGGATTTCAATAACGCAGTCAAAGATCTTCAGTCAATCCCGTACATTCTGTTGCTTGAAATCGGCGGCATCTTCATTCCGCTGATTTATCACGCCGTCTACGGGCTGGTGATTACCGCCGAAGCGCGTCCCAACAATCTTGCTTATCCGTACCCGCGCAACTGGTTTTACACGATTCAGCGCATCACGGGAATCATTCTGTTCTTCTTTATCACATTTCACGTTTTGAATTTTAGGTTTGGAATGATACCTGGGCTGAATACTATGTCGGTCGCTCATCATCCGGACCAGTCGTTTGATATTGTCGCGCGCGAGTTCAGGATGATTCCAATTTTCATCGTCTATGTCATCGGAATTTTCGCGACAGTCTGGCATCTGGCAAACGGCATCTGGTTGTTCATGGTTGATTGGGGAATCACAATCGGCGAGCGCGCCCAGCGGCTGACAGGCTATGCCTGCATCGCATTTGGTTTGTTGTTGCTGGCGGTTGGCATCAACGCCGCGATCGCTTTTATTCGACCGGGCGGATTGATACCGGGAATTCTGTAGAGTGAAGAATAGCCACAGAGGCACAGAGACAGGGAGATATGAACGAGAGGAGAAGGAAAGGATTCATGCTCAGATTATCTGAAATTGGGTTGATTTCCTCCGTGCCTCTGTGTCTCCGTGGCTAATCAAGATGGCTACTCCAATCAAAATCGCAATCGTGGGTGGCGGCCTCGCCGGATTGGCTGCGGCGATGAAGATCGCCGAAGCCGGTCACGAAGTCGATTTGTTTTCGGTCGTGCCGGTGAAGCGTTCGCACTCAGTATGCGCGCAAGGCGGCATCAACGGCGCCGTCAACACCAAAGGCGAAGGCGATTCGACGTGGGAACATTTCGACGACACGGTTTACGGCGGCGACTTTTTGGCTAACCAGCCGCCGGCGAAAGCGATGTGCGAAATGGCGCCGGCGATTATCTACCTGTTCGATCGCATGGGCGTGCCGTTTTCACGCACGACCGAGGGGCTGCTCGACTTTCGACGGTTCGGAGGCACAAAGCACCATCGCACCGCGTTCGCGGGAGCATCGACTGGACAGCAACTTTTGTACGCGCTCGACGAGCAGGTTCGCCGTCACGAAGTTGGCGGCAAAGTTCGGAAGTATGAAGGCTGGGAGATGACGTCGCTGGTGCTCGACGATCATCAGGTGTGTCGTGGCCTGGTCGCGATGAACCTGCGGTCGTTGGAGCTGAAAGCCTTTCCTGCTGATGCGGTGATCATCGCGACCGGCGGACCCGGACTCATCTTCGGCAAGTCAACCAACTCAATGGTTTGCACCGGCAGCGCGGTGTCAGCTTGTTATCAGCAAGGCGCGAAATATGCGAACGGTGAATTTATTCAGGTGCATCCGACTTCAATCCCCGGCGAAGACAAGCTTCGTTTGATGAGTGAGTCTGCGCGTGGCGAAGGCGGTCGTGTCTGGGTGCCCCGCGCAAAAGGCGACAACCGGTCGCCCTCGTCGATTCCGGAAAAAGAGCGTTGGTATTTTCTTGAAGAGAAATATCCTGCGTATGGCAATCTCGTGCCGCGCGACATTGCGACGCGCGAAATCTTTCAGGTATGCATCGACGGCTTCGGCGTGAATGGCGAGAACCAGGTCTATCTCGACCTTACGCACATTCCCGCCGAGACTTTGGAAACGAAGCTCGGCGCGATTCTGGAAATTTACGAGATGTTCGTCGGCGACGATCCGAAGCACGTGCCGATGCGCATCTTCCCCGGCGTGCATTACTCGATGGGCGGCCTTTGGGTTGATTTCGACCAGCGCACAAACGTTCCGGGTCTGCTGGCCGCGGGTGAATGCGACTACTCGATTCACGGCGCGAATCGTTTGGGCGCGAATTCGTTAGTGAGTTGCGTGTACGGCGGCTTTGTCGCGGCGCCCGCCGCGATCGATTGGGCAAAGAACGTGCAGCGCAATGGGGCGGACGGCTCGCGGATTTACGACGACGAGACAAAGCGGCAGCAGGAAATCAACGACGCACTCATCAAACAGAGTGGCACCGAAAATCAGTACAAGCTGCACGAAGAGATGGGCAAGTGGATGACGGACAACGTTACCGTCGTTCGTTACAACGCCAAACTCAAAGCGACAGACGAGAAGCTCCTTGAGTTGATGGATCGTTTCAAGCGCATCTCGATCAACGACTCTAATCTTTGGGCGACAATGGCTTTGCCGCACGCGCGACATCTCGACAACATGCTTGAGCTGGCGCGCGTAATTACACTCGGCGCCCTGAATCGAAACGAATCGCGCGGCGCTCACTACAAACCTGAGTTTCCCAATCGCGATGACGAGAACTTTTTGAAGACGACCATTGCCGAATACTCAGGCGAAGGCCCCGTGTTCTCGTTCGAGGCGGTTGACGTCTCTCTGATCCCGCCGCGCAAGCGCGATTACTCGCACGAGAAGAAAGAAACGGCGAAGGCGTAAAAGCATTTGCCACGAAAAGGCAGAAAAGGCACGGGAAAGAAGAAGCCACGGATGAACGCAGATTTACACAGATTCAAACCATTTTCAGTTCTTATCTGTGACTATCCGTGTTCATCTGTGGCTTGGAATGATTCGTTTCTGTGCCTTTTTGTGGCAACTAATTCATGAAGACAGTCGAGATTCACATCAGACGTCGTGACAATCCGGACGCGCCGCAGCGTTGGGAGGAGTTCGAGATTCCTTACCGCTCGAATCTCAACGTTATTTCCTGCCTGATGGAGATTCGCAAGAATCCAGTTACCAAACAAGGCAAGCAGACCACGCCGCCATCGTGGGACATGAACTGTCTCGAGCAGGTTTGTGGCATCTGCACGATGGTGATCAATGGTCACGTGCGGCAATCGTGTTCAGCTTTGGTTGATAATCTCGATCAGCCGATCAAGCTTGAGCCGATGTCGAAGTTTCCGAACATTCGCGACCTGGTAGTGGATCGCTCGCAGATGTTCGATCACCTGAAGCGCGTTCATGCGTGGATTGAGCTCGACGGCACGCATGACTTGGGCCCCGGCCCGCGCATGGATCAGGAAGACGTGATGGAGCGCTACGCTTACTCGCGTTGTATGACGTGCGGCTGTTGTCTGGAAGCGTGCCCGCAATACGAAGGCGATCATTACATTGGCCCACAGGCAATCGCGCAGGTGCGTCTCTTCAACATGCACCCGAGCGGGGCGATGGACCGCGACGAACGTCTGCAGGCTTTGATGGGCGAGGACGGCATCACCAACTGCGGCAACGCGCAAAACTGCGTCAAGGTTTGTCCGATGAACATCCCACTCACCAAAGCGATCTACGAAGAAAACCGCGAGACCGTCCTTTACGGCTTGTTGGGTTGGCTGAAGAAGTAGTCCTATTCCTACAGTGTTCTGAACACTTCAACTCTGATAGAAATTTCTGTGTTCCGGTGTTAAGCTGCCGCGGCCTCAGGAACACGACCGTAAAGGTTATGCCATGCCAGGGCCCCTGGAGTCTGATAAACAAGCCGAAGCACTATTAGAGGCCGCGCTGAAGCTGGATCTTGCCGAACGTGCTTCATTTCTTGACCGCGCCTGCTCAGGAAACGTCGAGCTTCGCCAGCAAGTGGAAGCAGCGCTCGCAGCTCGCAATGTGAGGATGCCACGAACTGACCAGTCTGTAGCACAAACCGAATCGCAAGTCGACGCTGAACTTACTGCCGGCAGTCTGATCGCACACTATAAGATTCTGTCTTTCATTGGTCGTGGGGGAATGGGCGATGTTTATTTGGCCCACGACACGAGGCTAGGTCGTAAGGTTGCGCTCAAACTGCTTCCAAAGCTTCTCAGCATGGATCAAGAGCGGCTGCCGCGTTTTCGACGTGAAGCGCGTTCAGCCTCTGCGCTAACACATCCAAACGTCTGTGTGATTCACGAGATAGGCGAAACCGATGATGGCCGGCCGTACATTGCAATGGAGTACATCGAAGGCGAGACGTTGCGGCAACGGTTAGAGCACAGGCGACTGAAAGTGTCGGAAGCTATCGACATCGCCCGCCAGACGGCATCAGCCTTAGCGGCAGCTCATAGTGCAGGAGTTGTGCACCGGGATGTCAAACCGGAAAACATCATGATCCGCCGCGACGGTTATGTAAAGGTGCTCGACTTTGGTCTGGCCAAGCTTACTGAGCGTTATGAAACCGGAAGCGACAGCGAAGCGCCCACTTTCCATGCTTTCAGCACGCACACAGGCGCCTTGCTTGGTACGACCTATTATCTTTCGCCAGAGCAAGCTCGCCGCGCGGAGGTTGACGAGCGCGCCGACATTTGGGCTTTGGGAGTGGTTCTGTACGAGACAATCGCCGGCCGGTTTCCGTTTTCCGGTGAGACTCCCAGTCACGTCGTTGTTTCTATTCTGGAAACAGATCCCGCGCCGCTGACTAACTTTGCAAACAATATTCCGCTCGAACTCGAGTGGATCGTCAAAAAAGCGCTGCGTAAAGATCGCGAACAGCGTTACCAAACGATGAACGAGTTCCTGGGCGATTTGGATGACATCAGGTTTTCGGAATCGTCCCCCGGTGAGACCCGGGCCATCACTAGCGGGCCAGCGCCCGCTAGTGTCCGTAACTCCAGCGCGCTGGAAAGTTTTTCGCAGAGTTTGCGGCGTCCAAGACTCTCGATCGTTTCTGTAATCATTGTCGCGCTGTTCGTAGGTGTCATTATGTGGGTCATTGTTCAGAAAGTCAGAAACAGATCGGCCCATCCATTTCAAAACCTGGAGCTCATCAAACTCACAAACTCTGGTAACGTAACGGACGCTGCCATCTCGCCCGATGGTAAGTATGTCGCTTACGTCGTTGATGAACTGGGAAAGCAGAGTCTTTGGGCCAAACACGTACCAACCGCCAGCAACGTCATGATCGCCGCGCCCGATGCTGTGCGTTACCAAGGGCTGACTTTCTCGAACGACGGTAATTACATTTATTACGTTCGGCAGGAAAAGGAACAAGTGGGAGCGCTATATGAGGTGCCCGTCGTCGGCGGTGTCAGCAAGAGATTGCTTGACAACATCGGCAGCGCCGTGACGTTGTCGCCTGACGGTAAACGCCTTGCTTTTATCCGGGAAGAGCCCGTTATCAAATTGATGATTTCGAACGCCGACGGCACTT
>DASYTZ010000190.1:0-18930 GCA_036001745.1 Pyrinomonadaceae bacterium | reverse complement strand
AATAGACGAGCGCGGTTCTATTCACGATTTACGATTTACCATTTACGGCATTTCTATGGAATCCTTCATCGAGAACTACAAAGCCAAGCATCAGCATCCGCTGAACAAACTTTGCCATGCGATTGGTATTCCGATGATTACGGTTTCCTGGCTGCTCTTCTTTTTTAATTGGCGTTGGGCATTGGCACTGTTCATCACCGGATGGATTCTCCAGTTTATTGGACACGCCATCGAAGGCAATCAACCAGCTTTTTTCCAGAATCCAATCTACTTCTTGATCGGCCCATGGTGGCTCATTCGCCGCGCTGCCGAGGCCGTCAGACTTCTCAAAACCTCCACATCCAAATAGACTCTTCCGCAACTCTCGAAGTCATGGCAAACGAGAACGAGCAGACGACTGCGCAACTAATTAGCAACGCGATTACAGAGCTTCACGAACGCGGAACGCGGGCCGTGCTGGCGACCGTTGTCGAATCTTCTGGAAATTATCCGACGGTGGGCGCGAAGCTTTTCGTGAATGAATCAGGGAAAAGAGTCGGCAGTCTCGGTGATTCGGACTTGGACAACGCCATCGCCAGTCAAGCAATCACGTTTTTGCAGACGCGTGATGAAGCCCGGATTTTCAAAACCTCAGAGTTCGTCCCGCAGCTTGCACAGTTGTCCGAGACGAAGATTCTGTTTGAGCGTCTTGAAGCAGAGCCCCGTCTGGTCATCGCCGGTGCCGGACACGTCGGTGCTTCGTTGGCGCGCCTGGCGACGATCGCCGGTTATCGCGTAACGTTGATTGATGACCGCGCTGAGTTTGTCGATCGGAACCTTTTCACGAGCTCGCTTGAAGAGAACATCGAATTGGTTGCGGCTGAGGATTGGCAGGATGAAATGCGCAGGGCCATCGGCAACGGCCGAGCCGTGTCAGTAGCGATCGTCACGCGTGGTCACAAACAGGATGAGGAGTGTCTGCGTGCCGCCATCGCCGCGCGCCCGGATTACATCGGGATGATTGGCAGCAAGCGCCGCACAAACATCGTCCTGGAAAAACTGCGCGAAGAAGGTGCTGACGAAGCTGATTTGAAGAAAGTGCGGGCGCCGATCGGCTTGGACATCGGCGCTGTATCGCCGGAAGAGGTCGCGTTGTCCATTCTTACGGAAATCGTGGCGGAGCGTCGCGGTGGATCAGGCGCCCCGTTGTCGAGTTGGCGTCGATCTTAATTTCTGCTTCTCAAATACTCGGCCGGCAAAGGATTCTTGTCATCCTCGCCCTGCCAGAAGATCGTCACGATCCACCAGCGCTTGCCGTCATTCATCAATTGAAAGCTGTTGATGCCGCGTGCGAAAGGCTTCTCGTCTTCAGGCTTATGCCGCGATTCATAGGTGCTGAAAATGTGGGCGATGTTGCCGAATTTTTCCACACGACGCGAAACCTCTCGTTCAAAAAACCCGTTCTGTTCGAGCAGCGGACTTGAACGCGCGATGTATTCTTCGGGAGTGCGCACGCGGGATGCGACTTCGCCGGTTTGTGGATTGCGTCCGGTCGGAATCAATCGCGCGCCAGGAACGAACAACGACCGGAAACGATCCCAGTTTCTCTTTTGACCTGCCGGCCCGGAAATCACGTCATAAACCGCAGCGACGATTGAATCCATCGTCGCGACATCTTTGGGATCAGCTGCTGGAGTTTGCGCCGCCGGCGAAGTTGCAGGTGTTTGCGCCGGCGCTGTCGGTTGTGGCGTTGTCGGCATGGCTGCCGGCGCCGGTGGGGGCGGTGGCGGCGTTTGTGCGACAGCGGCCATCGTCAACCCGGCGGTCAAAATGAAACTAAACGTAAAGGCAACTTTGAAAACGATTCGAAGATTGATCATTCTGAGTCTCCCGATTAGATGATTGGTGCGCCGTGATTAAAGCATGACTGTATCGTCACAACAAAACCATCGCGATCCGCTTCCGGAGTTTTGCGTGGCTGCCCGCTCGATGTTATTAAAATATTCATGTCTGCCCGACTCGAAATCGAAAGCGCACGCCAGCGCGGCCTCAGCGAAATGTTTCGCGCGCTACGGCATCGCAACTTCCGCCTGTTTTGGTCTGGCGCCTTCCTCTCAAACACCGGCACGTGGATGCAGGCGGTCGCACAGGGCTGGCTCGTTCTCCAGTTGTCGAATTCACCATTTTGGTTGGGCGTCGATGCTTTCATGTCGACTGCCCCAGGGTTGCTTTTTACTCTCGTCGGCGGCGTATTTGCCGATCTTATCGATCGCAGAAAGCTACTCATCTATTCGCAAATCGTCGCCGGCTTCGCGGCGTTGACGCTCGGCACGCTGGTCGTCACGGGCGTGGTCAAAGTCTGGATGATTTTGTGTCTGTCGTTTGTTACCGGTTGCTGCATGTCGATCGCCGGCCCGTCTTACATGGCGCTGGTGTTTGATCTCGTCGGCCGCGAGGATCTGGCGAACGCGATCGCTTTGAACTCGACGCAGTTTCAGTTGGCGCGGGCGCTTGGACCAGTGGCCGCCGGCGTTGGATTCAAGGTATTCGGCCTGGCCGGATGTTTTTTCGCCAACGGTCTATCGTTCGCGGCGGTGGTTATCGGGTTGACGATGGTGCGCTATGACCAGACGCTTAACCCGCAACAGCATGAACAGGTGACGAAGGAGGAGCGCAGGTTTATCAAGAATCTGACAGACGGTTTTCGTTATGTCGCCCGCCGCCGCCGCGTCTCGATGTTGCTGATCATTTCTGCGGTGACGAGTCTCTTCGGAGCGCCTTACATCGCCATGTCGCCGGTATTTGCGCGCGACGTTTTGCATCTGGGCGAAACTGGCCTGGCGCTGTTGATGGGCATGGCCGGCGCCGGCGCGTTGTTTGGAGCCTTGTTTCTAGCTTATCTCGGTGACTTTCGCCGCAAAGGTTGGTTTGTGCTCGGCGGTGACTTAGGGTTCGCGCTGTGCTTGATTGGATTTTCGCTTTCGACAAACATCCTGGTTTCGCTCGTGTTTCTGTTTGCGCTCGGATTTGGCATTGTCTGTTCCGTCGCCGTGACCAACACACTCTTGCAAAAGTTAGTTACCGACGAAATGCGCGGGCGCGTCATGAGTCTTTTCATGCTGTCCTTTATTGGCGCGATGCCTATCGGCAACTTAATCGCGGGCGCTGCATCGCATCGATTTGGCGCGCCGCGGACCCTCGCTGCGGGTGGGCTTATCATTACCATTTTCGTGGCGACCGTGACGTGGCGGAGCCCGCGTCTCAGGCAACTCTGACTAAAACAAGACACGACTTTGTTGGATTCTAATTTGTATGCCAAACTCAAAAACAACGATATGAAGAGACAGTTGGCCACGATTTTGATCCTGATTGCGCTAGCCGTGTGCGCACCTGATCTAGCGGCGCAAAGCGGCTGGACGGTCAGGCGAATTCCATCAGGCGGGCGGGATCTGAACGCCGTCTACTTCACGGATTCAAAGCGCGGCTGGGTTGGCGGTGACGAAGGTTTTTTTGCTCATACGGAAGACGGCGGCCTGTCATGGGTCGAACAACGCATCGCGACACGTGACGCAATCAATGACGTTTATTTTGTGAGTAAAGAGAAGGGATTTGTGCTGGCCGGTGGCGCCATCTTCAGCACTTCCGATAGTGGACACACGTGGCAGCAGGCCCACACATTTTCGGCAGCTGATTTTCATGGTGCCGCTCCCGAACTTTACAGTCTGCGGTTTGATGGGAAAAAGAGAGGCTGGGTCGTTGGCTCAGTTAGTCGTGGTGACCGAGTGGAGGACAGCATTCTGGCAATCACGCGGGACGGCGGCGCGACCTGGCAGGTGCTTCAAGCGCCGAGCCGCCAGGAACTTATTCACATAGATTTCATTGACGACAAGCAAGGCTGGATCGTGGGCGCAGGTGGCGCGATCCTGCACACGACCGATGCCGGCGAATCATGGACGCGTCAGGAGTCTGGAACGACGGTCACGCTCTACCATGTAGACTTCCGCAATAAGAGACAGGGTCTCGCGGTGGGCGAACGCGGAACAATCCTGGAGACAAACGATGGGGGAGAGACGTGGTCGAAGGTGACCTCGACGGCGCGCGCGACATTACTGAGCGTTCAGTTCGTCAGCGAAGATGATGGCTGGGCCATCGGCCGCAGTGGGACGATCCTCCGCTCCGGCGACGGCGGCCGAGTGTGGAGAGAACAGGAAAGCGGCATCAAACAGAATTTTTACGCGATGTTTATGACCAAAAACAACGGCTGGGTCGTCGGCAATGGCGGTTTGATGCTGATGTACGAACAGTAGGCAGGTTATTTTATATTTGGTGATATGCGATTCTTTAGGCAATTGACCACGAAACTTGGACTAACAAAGAGTCATGGCGAGCGCCATCCGATTCGAATTTTCCTGCTGGAAGACGATGAGCGGCGCTGCGATTGGTTCGCCAAGCGCTTCAAGGGCGATCAACTGGATGTTGTCTGTGAAGTTCCGCAAGCGAAAGAGATGCTGAAAACGCGAACCTACGATTCGATTTTCCTCGACCACGACCTGAAACCTGAGCATTACGGCTCACTGACGAACGATGACGAGCACACGGGCTTTGCCATCGCACACTTTCTCGCGGCGCATCCGGAACTTCAGCGTTCAGCAACGATCATGGTGCACAGCTTCAACGCCGACGGCGCCATGCGCATGGTCGAAGAATTGAGGCGCGCCGGCCGTCACGCCGACTACGTCCCGTTTCATTTTCTGGAAGATCGAATCAAGAATCTTTGGCCGTGATAGAGCGGCTAAGAGGTAGGCAGCTTAAGCGTTAGCGAGTTTCCAACGTCAATTTGGCTGCGCCAGCGCCGCAACGTGCCGTTTCATGTCATCGAATGCCGCGCTGTTTTGGAAAGAATTCTTTGGCGGCATCTTTACGAAATTCGACTCCCACGAAAGCGCGAATGTGCGCTGACCCGTCGGTGGATGACTACCGAATAATAAGAGAAACAGTTTGCCGGGTCGGTCAGAGTCGGTCGGCTCGTTGTCTCGCCGCTGCAGTTTTTTCAAGGAAGTCGTTAGCGCATAGGGGTTATAACCGGATTTGTAGATGTCGTAGAACGCCGCGCGATCTGCCTCCAGTTCGTCAAACCGAGCAAATCCCAAAAGCCGATCTCCAAGTGCCGCAAACAGATTGTCGTTCAATTCATCGTTCAGCTCGGCCAATGCCGCTTCGGCGTCCTCGGGGTTCCGAATCTTTTTGATTTCCGTCAACCAGAACATTTGACGAGTAACCATTCTTGCCGCGTGATGAAAGGCATCATGAGCAATTTCATGTGCCAGAATTGCGGCCAGTTCATCTTCGTTCTCAATCAGTTCCAGCATGCCGAGGCTGATATAAACTCGTCCGCCGCCAGCCGTCATTGCGTCTGCGTCTGCGTCTTTCGTAACGATGAACTGGTATTTTTTGTTTGGCGCCGCGGAGTACTTAGCTACGTGATCTCCGACCATCGACACATAATCCGTGAGTGGTTTGTCCTGAAGCGGATCAGAGATTCCGCATTCCAGCTTTTCAATGGCATCAGCAAGCCACACGTCGGCATCCCTTTTGAAGATGTTATGTACTGGTAAAGGTTTCGGCGCGAAAGGAGTTTTTGCCGCTCGCGAACTCGGAGGCGTCCAAATTGGCGTTACTGAATTTTGAGAACGGACGACAGCACCGGATCCAAGCGCCAACACGATAATTAGCGCTACTAATGAGTTTGTCTTCATTGCTCGATCACCTCATAAGGGTTCCGAGCAATGGTTATGCCTGTAACCGTTATGCGTAAAAGCTGAGAATCCTGAGGCGGCAACGCCATAATTGGCCGACACCTGTGCTAAGCCTGCTTCCCTTAGCTAACGATTCACGATTGAGGAGTACTGGTGGCCAGGGACGGAATCGAACCGCCGACGCCGGCCTTTTCAGGGCCGCGCTCTACCAACTGAGCTACCTGGCCGTGGCGTGATTGAGGAATTTGCAGTATAGGAATCGCGCCCAGAAGTGTCAAACTACTGCGGAAAAATCGCGAGTTGGAAAAACTCGTTGACGGATTTTGGTCGGAGAGTATAATTTTTCGCGTCGGATGAGGTTGGCCCCAAAGTCAGCCGGTTGCAAGAGTTGTCCGACGCTTGAACATCAATAGTACCCGCCAGTGCCAGCTCGGCCGCCGAATCGCGCCCCCCGTGATCGCTACCTTCGAGCTGGCACGCGTCTTTGTAACGCAACTTGTTAAGTTGCGACCAGAACCGGGCGAAAAAAATCAGCGGCTTCGATCATCGTCGATCGAAGCCGCTTTTATTTTCGAACGTGTAAGTTGCTAAATTTGCGTTACTTACATCCCCATGCCGCTCATGCCGCCCATTCCGCCGGGCATCGGAGCTTTGTTGTCGTCTTCAGGAATCTCCGAAACCATGGCTTCAGTCGTGAGCATGAGGCCCGCGATTGAAGCAGCGTTTTGCAGCGCAGTCCGCGTGACCTTCGCCGGATCGATGACACCGGCTTTCACCAGATCCTCGTACTCTTCAGTCGCAGCATTGAAACCAAAGTTCTCGTTCTTGTCGGCACGAATGCGCTCAACAACGACCGCGCCTTCGCGGCCCGCGTTCTGAACGATCTGCCGCAAAGGCTCTTCGAGCGCCCGCCGCACGATGCCGACGCCAATCTGTTCGTCAGAATCGCCATCAGCGGTGAACTTCTCGAGCGATTTGCCCGCGCGCACCAGAGTAACGCCTCCACCCGCGACGATGCCTTCTTCAACCGCCGCCCGCGTCGCGTGCATGGCGTCTTCGACGCGAGCTTTCTTCTCCTTCATCTCGGTTTCAGTCGCTGCGCCGACTTTGATAACAGCTACACCGCCGACCAGCTTCGCGAGCCGTTCCTGCAACTTCTCACGATCGTAATCGGAAGTCGTCTCTTCGATTTGCGCGCGAATCTGCTTCACGCGACCTTCGATGTCTGAAGCCTTGCCGGCACCTTCGACAATGGTCGTGTTGTCTTTGTCGATTGTGATTTTCTTAGCACGGCCCAGGTCGGAAAGCTGGACGTTCTCCAGCTTGATGCCGAGGTCTTCGCTGATGACTTTGCCGCCCGTGAGAATGGCGATGTCTTCGAGCATTGCTTTGCGCCGATCGCCGAATCCCGGGGCCTTGACTGCCGCGACGTTCAAAGTGCCGCGCAGTTTATTGACGACCAGAGTCGCCAGCGCTTCGCCCTCAACATCTTCAGCGATAATCAGCAGCGGCTTGCCCATCTTCGCAATCTGTTCGAGCAGGGGGAGCAGGTCCTTCATCGAGCTGATCTTCTTCTCGTGAATCAGGATCAGCGCGTTTTCCAGGGTCACTTCCATTCGCTCCGGGTCGGTGACGAAGTAGGGACTAAGATAGCCGCGGTCGAACTGCATGCCTTCCACGACTTCCAAAGCCGTTTCCATCGTCTTCGACTCTTCGACGGTGATTACACCGTCTTTGCCGACTTGATCCATCGCTTCGGCGATTATTGTGCCGATCGTGGAGTCACCATTAGCGGAAACGGTACCCACCTGCGCAATCATGTCACCTCTGACGGGCTTCGACATCCGCTCAATCTCTGATACTGCTTTTTGGACGGCTTTGTCGATGCCGCGTTTGAGCGCCATTGGATTCGCGCCTGCGGCCACCGTCTTCACGCCTTCGCGAAAGATCGCCTGCGCCAGGACGGTTGCGGTCGTCGTGCCGTCACCGGCAACGTCAGACGTCTTCGAAGCCACTTCGCGCACCATCTGTGCGCCCATATTCTCCATCGCGTCTTTCAATTCAATTTCTTTTGCTACGGTCACGCCGTCTTTCGTGATCGTGGGCGAGCCAAACTTCTTGTCGATCACGACGTTGCGGCCCTTCGGGCCGAGCGTGATCTTTACTGCGTCGGCGAGTTGGTTGATACCGCGCAAAATTGCCGCGCGCGAATCCTCGCCATGAATTACTTGCTTTGCCATTTCGTTTTCTTCTCCTGATTTGGGGTTGTTACAGAACCGCGAGCAGTTTCGCGCGGGGTCAGGGCATTGATTGAAGTGTTGGTGTTGCGTTCTGCCAACACCCGACACCCAAAACCCGACACCCTACTTTCCGCTCTTCTTGCCTGCGGCCGCGCGCTGAATGATTCCCAGAATCTCGTCCTCGCGCATGATTAAGAGTTCTTCACCATCGATTTTGATTTCGGAACCGCTGTATTTGCCGAACAAAACGCGGTCGCCCGCTTGCACGTCCAGCGTCTGGCGGGTCCCGTCATCGCGATATTTGCCATCGCCGACGGCGACGACTTCGCCTTCCTGGGGTTTTTCCTTTGCGGTGTCCGGAATGATGATGCCACCGCGTACCTGCTCGCCCTCTTCAATGCGGCGCACGATCACGCGGTCATGAAGCGGCTTGATGTTCACTGCCATTGTTCAGAATTTCTCCTTTTCGTTTTCAGTTCTTGGCACAACTGTGCTCAATATTGCGTCGTTCTTCACTTACCAATCTTTGGCAAACCTGAAAGATGAGTGCTAAAGAGCAATATAAGAATGGCGGGGCGCGTTGTCAATCGCGCCCGCAAAAAGACTCCCGGAATGGCGCGGCGCTCCTTTCAATCGTTACTGGGTTGTTTGGCTGGCTTTGAGGGGTTTCGGTTGACGGGCTTAGACAAGTGAGCGTGAGTGGTGCTTTGCTCTTCGTTGGCCGTTTCGGTTTGCGAGCTGGTGCTTCCGCTCTTCGGCGCGGTAGGAATTCACGCGCTTGGAAATCGTGTTGCGATGAATGCCGAGCGCTTCGGCGGTGTGAGAAATTCGCTTTTTGTTTCGGCTGAATGCCTTTTGGATGTAGAGCTTCTCAAACTCGTCGAGGGCCTCATCCAAAAGAATGTGGCCGTCAAGCATGTCTTCGATCAGGGCTTCTAAACGGGGGCGGATTTGCATGGAACAAAATTCCTTAATCTGGAGTCCGGAGTCTGAAGTCTCAATTTCTAGACCTCAGACTCCGCACTTCAGACTCATAGAGTCTCTCCAACGAGCAGTTTGTAGGCTTCCACATACCGAGCCGTCGTTGCCTGTGCGACTTCAGGCGGCAACTCAGGCGCGGGTGGCTGCTTATTCCATTCAAGTGTTTCCAGATAGTCCCGCACGTATTGCTTATCGAACGAGGCCTGGCCGCGACCGACTTCGTAATCATCAGCCGGCCAAAAGCGCGATGAATCGGGCGTCAGAACTTCGTCAATCAGAAGTATGCGGTGTTCACTGTCGCGGCCGAATTCAAACTTGGTGTCGGCGATGATGATTCCGCGGGCGCGCGCGTAATCGGCAGCTTCCATGTACAGTTTCAGCGAAATTTCGCGGAGCCGCGCCGTCACTTCAGGCCCCACAATCTCGGCCATGCGCTTTTCGCTGATGTTTTCGTCGTGGCCGGTTTCGGCCTTTGTTGCTGGGGTGAAAATTGGTTCGGACAGTTGTTCTGATTCGCGCAAGCCGGACGGCAATTTGTGCCCGCAGACCTCGCTGGTCTTTTGATAATCCTTCCAGCCTGAGCCGGAGAGATATCCGCGCACAACACATTCAACGGGAAACACTTCGGTTTTGCGCACGAGCATTGACCGGCCGCGCAGGTCGCTCGCGTGGTTCCGCACCGCTTGCGGCATCTCTTCCAGGCTCGTCGTCAGCAGGTGGTTTGGGACAATGTGTGCCAGCTTCGTAAACCAGAATTGGGAAAGCGCGGTGAGAACCTCGCCTTTGCGTTCGATGGGCGTTGGGATTACGCAGTCGAATGCGGAGATGCGATCAGTGGCGACGATCAGAAGGCGATCCTTATCAACCTGGTAAACGTCCCTGACTTTTCCGCGCCTGATTAATGTGAGATCAGAGAAAGTAGTTTCAACTACCGGAGCCACTGCAATCATTTTAGCGTTTTGATTAAGTTCAAAGTTGAAGCGACGCGATCTTGCTCATTCGTGTTCGCGCTGTCAAGAAAACGAGCAAAATAAAACCGATCGATCGCGATTTGATCGCGATCGATCGGAAACGTTTCAAGAACGGCCTGTGGCTTGAGTTACGCGCTCACTGCTGCGCCGGTCGCGAGCGCCTCGCGTAAGCGCCCAATCTGTGCCGCATGATTGTGAGCATGCGCGGCATAGATTCGCAGCCAGTCTTCAGTTGTGTAAGAGCCACTCTCTGAATGCGTGCCTTCGCGCTGCCAATCTTCTTCTGTCATCAAATCCAAAAGCTGCGCACTCGTCGCCCGTGCTGCGCGAAATGCTTCCAGGGAAGGGCCGACTTCTCGCTCGTTGTAATGAAGCTTGGCCGCAAATTGATCTTGATCGTACCCTTGAATCAGTGGGTGATCTTCTACCAAAAGCCGCCGCAAGCGTAGGCCGCTCGTCGTTTCGCTGTCTGCCAAGTGATGAACGATTTCGGCCGCGCTCCACTTGCCGGAGATCGGATGCGCCGTGAGTAAATCAGGCGGAAAACCCTGCAAATTACTGAGAACTTCGTCGTATCCGGCCTTGTATTGGCGAATCAGACTTTGCCTTTCTTCAGGGGTCATACGGTGTCTTGTCCTGCCTTTCAGCGAGCGATCACATTGATAAAAAACCTGGCAGCGCAAGCTACTCCGAAGCGTCTGGTCACGTCAAGACGGGGTGCGGCCAGCCGTCTGTTTCTGATGCAATCATCTTACGACTCAGGATTGAAGTCATTCGGTCTGTGATGATGACGCAGACGGTTCGCGTGGTTTGTTCACGCGAAACAATCGGTGACGCGCGATTTTGTTGCGACTTGATTGTCCCGGTCGAAGTTGGAATAAGGTTTGCTCATCTCATTTCGCGACAGTTCTATCCCTGCGATCTGAATATTGAATTCACGATTGGAGAATGAATATGGCGGAACGAGAAACAGAACATCGACGAATAGTTGTTGAAACACCAAACGCGCGCCGCGAGGTGGAGCATACCGAGGCGGTACGCTATCCGGACCGCAGCGGAATTTCCGGCGCAGCAATGGCGGCAGTTGTGGTTGGGGTCATCGCTCTAGCGGCAATCATCATTCTTTTTGTGATGAACCAACAGCAAACGGCTACCGACAATACAGCCGCGCAGCAGCCGTCAACAACGATTGTGCAACAGCCTGCCCAGCAGCCACCGGTTATTGTTGAGCAGCCCGCGCCGGCGACTCAGCCAGCGCCGGTGATCGTCAACAACCCGGCGCCGTCCGGCGGTTCAGAATCGACACCCAGCGGAGCTAACGACGCGACAATCCAAGCGGCAATTGATAAGAAGATAAGCGACGATCCGACGCTGTCATCGCTAGGCATTACGGCAATGGTCCTGGACGGCAAAGTTACTCTGACCGGTGTCGTGAAAACAGAAGCGTTGAAAGCTCGTGTCGAAAGAGCCGTAAGAAACATCAAGGGAGTGCAGTCCGTCGACAACCAAATCTCTGTCGGATGATGAGTTCCATTTGTCGTGTCCCTGGGCGCGAACTCAAAACTGATTATTCAGTCGCGCCCAGCACCCCAGCATCTGAAGCGCCGAAGGCTAATAGGCTTCGGCGCTTTTCTTGTTGGCGCAGGCTTGATTTGAGCCGCGGCCTCACCGAAACTGCTGCTCATGAATCAGATTTCCCAAACCGCACGCACCACGCTGAAGCGCCTTCCAAAGCGTGGCAGTTTCGATCGCGGCGTAATCAACGCCATTCTGGACGAAGGCTTTGTCTGCCATGTCGGGTTCGTAATGGATGGCAAGCCATTCGTGATTCCCACGGGCTACGCGCGGGTTGACGATCGGTTGATTATTCACGGATCGCAGGCGAGCCGAATGTTGCGCAGCCTGGGGCAGGGAATCGATGTGTGCGTAACTGTGACGCTGATCGATGGGTTGGTCCTCGCGCGCTCAGCCTTTCACCATTCGATGAATTACCGCTCAGCCGTAATCTTCGGACGAGCGGGTGTAATCGAAGATCCCGAGGAAAAGATCACCGCTTTGAGAGCCCTTTCAGAACACATGATTCGTGGTCGCTGGGCTGATGTGCGCGAGCCGAATGAGCAGGAGCTGCAACTCACCACGGTGCTTTCGCTGCCGATCGATGAGGCGTCAGCCAAAATACGCACCGGGCCGCCGCTGGATGATGAAGAAGACTACGACTTGCCGATTTGGGCCGGTGTTATTCCGTTGCAACTCGTCGCCGACGACCCGATCTCCGACTCTCGATTAGCGACGGACATATCGACTCCGAATTACGTTACTGCTTACGGCCGAACCTCTCTTAAGCCTCAAAACGCTTAACTAAAACGCTCATTTCGTCGGCGAAGCGCAGCCACGCCTTGCAACTGGACCATCAATTAAGGCATCATAGTTCTCGTTAAATCCTTCTCTCGCGCATCAACGGTGATGCGCCCCGCGCACAAAACGATTAGCGCCGGACGTTTGGATAGTTCGAGAGCAGGCTGATTTCAAATTCCGAAGCCGCTCTTTTTCGAAAGAGCATCCGAACCTGGTCCTTCGACCGCTACCGTTTCGCCGAAGCCCGTTCCGTTCGCCAGCTTCTTTTCAACCCCAAACAGGGGAAAGGTAAATCGAATGTCTATGAAACTTTATGTAGGAAACCTGGCTTTTCAAACTACCAGCCAGGAGTTGCAGGAGCTGTTTGCTCAGGCAGGAACGGTCGAATCGGCAAGCGTCGTGGAAGATCGCGAAACCGGGCGCTCACGAGGCTTTGCCTTCGTTGAGATGTCCACGAAAGAGGAAGGCGCCGCTGCCATTGATCAGTTCAATGGGAAAGAAGTTGGCGGCCGCGCTTTGAAAGTCAACGAAGCCAAACCGCGCGAGAATCGCGGTGGCGGCGGTGGCCGTGGATTCGGTGGAAATCGCGGGGGTGGCTACGGTGGTAATCGCGGTGGCGGTCGCAGCAGCGGCGGCTACGGCGGCAACCGCGAGCCCCGCTGGTAAAGTCAGGCTCCCTTGTGTTTCCCGCGGTGTTTCGCGAACGCGTTAACCATGGCGGACATAAGGGAGAACGCCCTTCCGACCCTAAGTCGAGCTGGGCAGCCAGTTTTTATTTCAATCATTTATCCAGAATCAGAGTAGAGGTAACAGCATGGAAGGCAAAAACGTTTTCGCAATCGGAGATCGGGTTGAGCAGATGTGCGTAACTTGTGGCGAGGAACGCGGCCACGTCGTCGCTTCAGTCACGAAAAAGGGCAAGATCACGCGCGTCAGTTGCCCAATCTGCGCTTCGCGGGTGCCTTACGAGCGAGGCACGACGCGCCGAGCGTCTGGCAAGGCCGGCGCGCCCTATGATCGCGCGCGCACTTATCGGCGTGGCCAAACGCTCATGCACCCGACCTTTGGCGAGGGAGAAGTAACGGCGATCATCGAATCCGGAAAGATGGATGTGCTGTTCGCCGATCGAATGCGGCGGCTAATTCATTCGCATGTCCAGGCGGCGTAGCGTTCAGCTTTGGCTGTACGCGTCGCTTAGCTTGCGAAAGTGATAACCCATCGCTGCCAGGCGCAGCGATTCCGCAAACCTATTGCGGTGTTTGAGAAGTGTTTTTGTGAAGAAGCGCCAGAACTCCTTGCGCTCACGATCTAATACTCCCAACCTGAGAAGAATCCGGGTCAGTGACGTCATGCCGTTGATGATGCTGTAGTGTTGCGGTTCCGTGAACTGCTGCGCGGTCCTCCTCATCGAGGCGAGCGCGCGCTCGTAGTATTCTCGCGGACTGTAAATGGTCTGCATAATTCTCTGATAACCCTGCACTAAGAAAGCCGGATCCATTCGCGTCTTGAAGTTGAAGGTGCAAACGGTATTGTTTCCGGAAGCCTCGCCCAGCAGTCTTCCTTCGCGTTCCAGCCTTTTCCAGAGTTGCGTATCGGGCAGCGCGTTGAGCAGCCCAACCATCGCGAGAGGAATCGCGCTCTTGCGTATGAAATCGATCTGTCGCTCAAAGATGTCAACCGGATCATTATCAAAGCCGACGATGAATCCGGCCATCACTTCCATTCCGTAGCTCTGAATCTTTTTCACCGAACCCAGCAGGTCGCCGCGATTCTGAGACTTTTGCGCTTCGTGCAAACTCTCCTCGACCGGCGTCTCAATGCCAATGAAGACCCGGCGGAAGCCGGCGTCGCGCATGCGGGCAAGCAACGGTTCATCGTCGGCGAGATTCAGGCTCGACTCCGTGATCAGCGAGAAAGGATAGTCGTGCGCCTTTTGCCATTTCGACAGTTCCGGTAAAAGCTGCCGAACGTTCTTTTTGTTCCCGATGAAATTGTCATCGACGATGAAGACTGTGCCACGCCAATTCAGATCGTACAGCGCATCAAATTCCGCCAGCATTTGCTGATTGCTCTTCGTGCGCGGCACCCGGCCGTAGATTTCGATGATGTCGCAGAACTCGCACGAAAACGGACAGCCACGGGAATACTGCACTGACATTGCGCTGTAATGCTTCATGTTCGCGAGACTAAAATCGGCCAGTGGCGTCGCTGACAGCGGCGGACGTTCAGCAGCCTGGTAGGACCGTTTCGCCTGGCCGCGCGCCAAATCATCGATGAACTGCGGTAAAGTCGTTTCGGCTTCACCAAGAAAAATGTGATCGGCGTCCGGCAAGTCCTCGATCGTGGTGGTCACGTAAGGACCGCCCAGCACTACACGTTTACCCTTAGCTTTGCAGCGCTGCACAACTTCTCTCAGCGAATCTTTCTGCACCAGCATCGCCGTCGCCATCACCATGTCGGCCCATTCGATGTCGGATGACCGCAGCTTTTCGATGTTGAGGTCGATCAGCCGGCGCTCCCATGACGCAGGCAACAAAGCCGAAACCGTCAGTAGGCCGAGCGGCGGAAACGCGCATCGCTTGCCTTCGAAAGGCAGCGCGTGCCGAAAACTCCAATACGTGTCCGGGAATTCAGGGTTGATTAGTAGAACCTTCATTGTCTTCCTCCACTTCTCCAATGTTCGCGGACACGCCGCGTGACCGGTTGCCACTGCGGGGGAAACCATCTCTGAAACATGAAAGCGGCCCCAGGCCCGGACGTTATCGGCGCTTGCCGACCCCGTTGCGGGTTGCTATCAAAACATCCCCTGGCTGGCACTTCAAAGCCCGGCAAATACTCTCGAGGGTATTGAACGTGATGCCCTGAGCTTTGTCTTTTTTCAAACGCCAGAGTGTCGTATGGCTTACGCCCGTTTCTTTGGCCAGCCAATAGAACGATCGGCCTTGCGCTTTCAGTAATCGATCGATTTGAACTCTGATCATTCCACCTTTTCTTCTGCTAGGATGCAGCATACACGCTATATGTCGCAACTGTCCAATATTTAATGTTCAGAATATATTTCGTGATTGACATATACACCATGTGTCTGTACGCTTGTTGATAGATCGAGTTCAGCTAAACTCCATCCTCAGCTCTTCTGGAATTCACCAGATTACCTGAAGCAAACAGCCGGATTGCTGCGCAGGTTTCTGCGCGCGTTTGTCTGCGTGATTGGCAAAGAGGACCAGAACGAACTCGGCTTCAAAGAGCGTCGCGTGGGAACCGTTACGATTCTGGATGCCGATGGGGAATTGAGAATCAAGCTGCGGTTCGGTGGCAGCAGCATCGCGCTGTCGAGTGCCGCGACTTCGCTGGTGGCAGCGGGACAAAAACATATTCTGTTGAGCCTTGAGGGCGTGAATTCGATTAGTGCGAAAAATCTGGGCGAGCTGGTTTCCACTTACGTCGCGGTCAAGGAAGGCGGTGGACAATTCAAGTTGTTTAATCTGACGCCTATGGTTCGCCAATTGATGCAGGCCACGAATTTGTTTGCAGTCTTTCAGCTATACGAAACCGAATCGAACGCGGTCGAAAGCTTCTCGCCTGAAGCCGTCACGCTCGAAGAGTCGTTGGCGTGGTCGACGTCATAGCGGAAACAAAAATGATCGTTTGTGAATTCTGCTTGCACTATACCCAGGATGGTGACTGCCGGCTGGCCATTAAGATTCCGAAGAGCATGAGTTGCCGCGAATTCAATCCGGGAATTGAAAAGTTCTGCGCTGACCCAGCAGATTTCGTAAATCAAAACCAGATAGTCCAGATGGCGACTTTCTTTGGTTTCCAGCGGACGGAGCTAAAGAAGATTAAAGCTATGGCCGCGAGCGCGGAAAGACCTGCGCCTATCACTTGTTAGACCGGATTCAAGACATGAAGACATTGACTCAAACCGCAGAACCTCGCGAGAAAAGACTCAAGTGGGCGACCGCCATATTTCTGTTTGCTAGTCATTCGGCGGCGATTGCCGCGCTGTTTTTTTGGAGCTGGCCGGCGCTTATTTGCGCGGCGATGATCTATTGGGTGGCCGGCAGCCTCGGAATCGGAATGGGTTTCCATCGCTTGTTGACGCACCGCGGCTATCAGGTGCCGAAGCCGGTTGAATACTTCCTGGTGCTTTGCGGAACGCTGGCATTAGAAGGTGGGCCGATTCAATGGGTCACTACGCATCGCATTCATCATGCCCATACCGACCAGAAAGGCGACCCGCACACGCCGCGCGACGGTGGCTGGTGGGCGCACATTGGATGGATTTTGCGTGGCACCGCGCAGGATCATAATCAGGAGACGCTCGAACGTTACGCGCCCGACGTTCTGAAGGATCCATTCTATCGGTGGCTTGCCAAATTTTATTGGCTCCCGACGCTTGTGCTCGGTCTGGCGTTGTTCGCATTTGGCGGATGGGGAGTCATGCTGTGGGGAATTTTTCTGCGGCTAACGCTGGGTCTTCACTCGACGTGGTTGGTGAATTCGGCGACGCACTTGTGGGGACGAAAGCGATTCGAAACCGGCGAAGATTCGCGCAATAGCTGGTGGGTGGCGTTACTTACTTTCGGCGAAGGCTGGCACAACAATCATCATGCTCATCCAACATCGGCGCGTCATGGCCTGAAGTGGTACGAAATTGATTTCAACTGGTGGGGCATTCGGATCCTGCAATTTCTCGGTTTGGCCCGCAAGATAAAGAGGGTCCATTTCAATTCGGCGGCGACAATGTGGCAACTGCTAACGGGCGACAGAAAACGAAAGCCGTCATATGAACAAGCCTGAGGATCCAAAGCCGCGGACCAGAATCATCTGGTCATGTTCCGATTGCGGCACGGTTCTGCCACTGTGGCAAATGAAATGCACGAACTGTGGGCGATTGGCCCTAAGCTGGTTGCATTTGATTTTGGCCACGTTGTTCGTTCTACCGGCACTTTTCTTTCTTTTCAAACTGATTTAGCGGCTTGCGCGACCAATGAACGGACTGCGAGTTTACGTAAATATCCTGCCGGAGGAACGCGCCAGAGATTCGGGCGCGTTTTACAGTCGTCGCGACAATGGCCCATTTTATCGGTGGACATTGGCTGATAGAAACTGGTCGGCGGCGCGCGTAACGTCGTCGAGTTTTTCGAGCAAGGACCTCAGCACGACTAGTTGGAAATTGGTTCCCACAGCGCTACAACGAAGCATTATCGAACATTATCAAGATTAAATCGGATTAGGAGAATTAATGGCAAAAGATGATTTAGTTCCGGCGGAGGGCATCATAATCGACAAACAGCCCAACGCATTTTTCAAAGTGAAACTGGACAACAGCTCGCATGTTGTCCTGGCCGCCATCTCAGGCAAGATGCGCAAGCATCGCATTCGCATTCTGGTCGGCGATCGCGTCAGTGTAGAAATGTCGCCCTATGATCTGTCCCGCGGGCGAATTACGTATCGATACAAATAGTCCTAGCCAGGTCGACGCGCGGCAAGTCTCGAATTTTCCGCCACAATCCTCCCCGATCAACCCGCAAGTGTGGAACTCTAAATGCTTCTCACATGAAGCAGCATGCAGAAGTCTAGGCGAAACCGGCCTTGGTGGCTGGAAGAGGACGGCGGAATTTGTCCGGCATGCAGTCAGGCGTACGCATTTCAGACGGAGTATCGTTGCGTAGCGTGCGACGGTCCCGTCTGTGCGATATGCGTCGAGACGAGGATTGAGACAGAAATTGTTTGCTACGGCTGCGCTTCAACTGAGCGAGCCGAAGCGGCGAGGGCGTAATGGCTGCGCGAGCAATCTGGAAAGGTAACCTGAAGCTGAACTCAACGAAGGTGCCGGTAAAGTTGTACTCGGCGGTGAAGGATCAAACTGTGCGCTTTCATATTCTGGACGTGAAATCGAAGACTCGCGTCAAGCAGCACATGATCAATGCCGAAACCGACGAAGAAGTTCCCAACGAAGAAATTCAAAAAGGCTTTGAAGTCGAGCCTGGCACGTTTGTGATTCTCGACGAGAAGGAGTTGGAAAGCCTGGAGCCTCAAGCCTCGCGGGAAATCGAGGTGGAGCAATTTGTGCCGCCAAAAGAAATCCCGCCCGAGTATTACGATCGTCCGTATTACCTGGGGCCAGACGGCGATTCCGCCGCATACTTCGCGCTGGCTGAAGCTCTCAAGAATAAAGAGAAGGAAGCGGTCGTTCGGTGGGTTATGCGCAAGCAGCCTTACGTCGGCGCGATCCGAGCCGATGACGATCACCTCGTGCTGTTTACGCTGCGGAATGCTGAAGAGGTTCTGTCAGCAAAGGATTTGCCGCGCCCGGCCGGCCGCGCCCCTGAGAAGAAAGAACTGAGCATGGCGAAACAGTTGGTCGAACTTCTGAAGGGCGAATTCGATCCGAAGGATTACAAGGACGAGTACCGCGCGCGCGTGATGGAGTTTGTCGAGAAAAAGGCAAAGGGTCACAAGCCGAAGTTGCACCTCGTGAAAACGAAGAGGAAGGCTGCATCGCTGGATAGAGTTCTGTCCAAGAGCATCGAAGCGCTGAAGAAGGAGAAGAAAGCAGCTTAAAGCAGAGGTCAGAAGTCAGACGTCAGAGGTCAGTACCACCCGCGTGAGCGGGTGGGTCAAAGGTGAGCGACAGACAAT
>DASYTZ010000189.1:0-24486 GCA_036001745.1 Pyrinomonadaceae bacterium | reverse complement strand
ACGACGGAATTTGGCGGAGACGTTCTGAAGCCAGACGGCTCGCTCGATCGCGCGAAACTCGGCACGGTCGTTTTCGCTGACGAAGGCAAGCGTCAGAAACTGAATTCAATTCTTCATCCGTTCATCATCGCGCGTCAGGACAAAATCATGCGGGAATGGGAGCGGGAAACTCCTGACGCAATTGTCGTCGTCGATGCGGCTTTGATGATCGAGTCCGGCGGCTACAAACGTTTCGACAAGCTAATAGTCGTTCACTGTGGGCCTGAAATTCAGTTACAGCGATTGATGAAGCGCGACAACCTCTCGCGCGAAGACGCCGAACGTCGCACAAGAGTACAGATGCCCCAGGAAGAGAAGCAGAAGTACGCCGATTGTTTAATCGACACAACAGGTTCATTTGAGGAAACTCGGAAGCAGGTGCAACGCGTATTCGCGCAGCTTAAGGACACAGCCCGTCAATCGCGCGCATAGTATTGCCGCTACTACACGGCAAGTGCTAACTTGATGCTATCTCCCGCGATGTTTTAGGCCAATAGGTAAGTATCATGAGCCGATCAAATTCAGCAGCGACTTACGTTCTTTTGTCATTGGCCACCATTGCCGCGGGTTGTGTGGTGTCGGCCAAAAGTGAGTTTTTCGGCAAGACTACTCCGCCGCCGCAAAATGTGCTGCGGTACGTGTCGGGCTCGGAGCCTGAGTCGCTCGATCCGCAAGTTCCCACCGGCCAGCCTGAGGCGCGAATTTGTATGGCCCTCTACTCAGGTCTGACTGAGTACGACCCCAAGACGACCGTCCCAATTCCTGATCTCGCCGAGCGCTGGGAAGCGAACAAAGACTCTTCAGAGTTTACTTTTCACATTCGCCATGGCGCGCGATTTTCGAACGGCGATCCGATTACCGCGCGCGACTTTGTTTATACAATTCGGCGGGGACTTTCGCCGGAGCTGGCGGCGCGGAATGCGTCGTTGGCCTACTACATAAAGTATGGTGAAGGCTACAACGAAGGCGCCGTGTTCGTTCAGGATTCCAACGGCCAGTTCCTTTTGCAAAAGGATTTCGCGGAAGCAGCAGACACCGCGCAAGAACCGTTGACCGCCAGGCCTGTCAATTCAGTGGCGGAGGAATACGGCGCTGTCCAAGGAGAGCAAACTCCAGACGCCGACACTGCTTTTCACCGGTTCATGCACTCGCCGGATCGCGTCGTCCTGCCGGGCGACGAGAAGTCCCGCAACAAGGCATTGAACGCGAATGCCAGGTTAAAAGCCGCAGTTGCCGGCAAACAGTTAGTGCCCATCAAAGCAGAAGATGTCGGCGTCGAGGCTGTGGATGACTACACGCTGCGCATTACGTTGATTCAACCTGCGCCATTCTTCCTGAGCCTCATGCCTCATCAGTTTTTCCGCGTGGTGAATCAAAGAACGATTGAAAAGTTTGGCAACGCGTGGACTGATCCGCAGAACATTGTGACCAGCGGGCCTTTCAAACTCGCCGCCCATCGGCCGTATGACCGTGTCGTCGCCGTGCGCGACCCGATGTATTGGGACGCCGGGACCGTCAAACTCGACAGCATCACGTTCTTCGCGCTCGACGACAACACCACGATCATGAACCTTTACAAGGCGGGCGAAATCGATGGCATGTTGAATCATTCAGTGCCCGCGCCCTGGTTGGATTTGATTCAGCCTTTGAAGGATTTCATGGATGCGCCTGAAGCAGCAATTGAGTTTTACCTGCTCAATACTACAACTGGTCCGACAAAAGACGTGCGCGTGCGCAAAGCGCTGAACATGGCTATCGACAAACAGGCATTGGCGAACTGGCGACACGTGAAGCCGCTAACTGCGCTCACACCGGAAGGGATTTTCCCTGGTTATCCTCAACCGAAAGGTGATCAGTTCGATCCGCAAAAAGCGAAGCGGTTGCTTGTCGAAGCCGGTTACAAAGACAGTGCCGGCAATTTCGATTCAAAGAAATTTCCTGTCGATCAGGTTGAACTGACTTTTAATCCCGCGGGCGCAAATCAGCAGGTGGCTGAATTCGTTCAAGCGCAGTGGAAACAGAATTTGGGTCTGACGATTCCACTGAAGACGATGGAGTTCAAGACCTTTCTGGTCGCCCAGTCCAAGCTCGACTACAAAGGCATCGCCCGGTCAGGATGGGTCGCGGACTACATGGATCCGTTCAACTTTCTCTGGCTGTATTACACGCCGACCGGTAACAACGGCACGGGTTGGTGGGACCAGCGTTATGTCGACTTGCTGGACGAAGCGAATCGGCAGACGGATCAACAGAAGCGCTACGAGCTGATTGCGAAAGCCGAAGCCATGGCTTTGGAAGCTCAACCCGTGATCCCGCTAACAACCAATGCGACGCGCTGGATGAAAAAGCCTTACGTTAAAGGCATGTATCCCAATCCGCAGACGCTGCACGCGTGGAAGTACGTGTACATCGAACGCGATCCATCAAAGTGGGATCGCGGTGTTCCGGATATGAGTCACTGAGAGGGGATACGGAGAACCAAAGCGATGGCCGCTCAGGTGTGATTGTGAGAACCTATCACTTATCACCCATCACCTGTCACTAATTATGCTCCGCTTCATCATTCGCCGCATCATCGTCATCATCCCCATGCTGTTCATCATCGTCTCTGCGACGTGGGGATTGATTCGTCTGGCGCCCGGAAATTTTTATACCGCCGAGAAGAAGCTCGCCCCGGCCGTTGAGCAAAACCTGCGCGAGAAATACGGCCTCAATAAACCCTGGTACACGCAATATCGAAAAGTCCTGTGGAACATGGCGCGATTCGATTTCGGCACGTCCTTGAAATACGAAGGGCAATCGGTAAATCAAATCCTGTGGCGCGCTCTGCCGGTCTCTGCGGCGCTTGGGTTGAGCGCTTACCTCCTGGCTCTGTTAGTCGGCATCACGATTGGGACGGTGGCGGCGCTGCGCCAGAATTCGTGGATGGACTACGGCAGCATGGTCATCGCGATGCTCGGAATTTCCATTCCGAATTTTGTGCTGGGGCCGCTGCTCGTGCTGCTGTTCGGACTGACGTTGTATTGGCTGCCGCCCGCACTTTGGAATGGATTTCCGAGCAAGAGTCTGATTCTGCCCGCGATAACTCTATCGGCCATTTACATCGCTTACATCGCGCGCCTCACACGCTCGGGAATGCTCGAGGTGATGCGCTCTGATTACATTCGCACGGCGCGAGCGAAGGGCTTGCGCGAGCGCGACGTTGTCATTCGGCATGCCTTGCGCGGCGGGCTTTTGCCGGTGCTTTCGTTCTCGGGGCCCGCTCTGGCTTTTTTGGTGACGGGCACAGTTGTTGTCGAGCGCGTGTTCGCATTGCCGGGCTTGGGAAATTACTTCATCAACGCGTGTTTCAATCGCGACGAGCCCCTAATCATCGGGATTGTCGCTTTCATAGCCGTGGCCGTGCTGGGATTTAACCTGCTGGTCGACATTGCTTACGGCTTTGTCGATCCACGAATTCGATATTGATAGCCGAGTTAGAAAATGCCGTTTGAAGAAAACGAACATCAGCCATTGAGCGATCACAAGATTCCTGAGCCGGCGTTACATACCGGACCTGAATTCGCTGTCGCCGAGGACGTTCATGAGGTGGTTGCCGCCGAACCCGTCGTCGGCACGTCACTCTGGCGCGATGCGTGGCGTCGCTTGCTCAAGAACAGACTGGCCGTTCTCGGAATGGTCGTCTCGATCCTGATCATCGTCGCATCTATCATCGGACCGACGATCATCCGCCGCACAAACGGTTTTACGTACGACCTGATTCCCAAAGACCAAACGCTGACTAAATCGTTCGCGCCGTTCAGGAACGCCCAAGGCGCGTTTTCCTGGACGCATCCCATGGGAACTGATAACGCCGGACGCGACATGTTGGCCCGAGTGCTTTCAGGCGGACAGATCTCTCTGATGGTGGCGCTGATTTCGACCTTCGTCTCGTTGCTGATCGGCGTGTCTTATGGAGCGACGGCAGGTTATGTAGGCGGACGTTTGGATGATTTGATGATGCGAATCGTCGATGTGCTCTACTCTCTGCCGTACGTCATCATCGTGATCGTTCTGCTGGCGCTGCTGCCCGCCAAGACGCCAACTGGTCAATTGGCGCAACTGTTCTTCGCCCTGGGCGCCGTGTCGTGGCTGACAATGGCGCGCATCGTTCGCGGGCAGGTGATGTCCCTGAAGAATCAGGAATTTGTTCTGGCGGCGCGCGCCACCGGCGTGTCAACGACGCGCATTATCTTTCGGCATCTAGTCCCAAACACGATGGGTCCCGTGATCGTGTACGCAACCCTGACTGTTCCCACCGTGATGTTAAGTGAAGCGTTTCTTTCTTTTCTGGGACTAGGCGTTCGACCGCCGCGCGTTTCGTGGGGAAGTCTCGCGGCTGAGGGCGCGCAGAATCTGGCGATTTTTCCATGGCAGTTAGTCTTTCCGGGTGTAACGATGGCGCTGATGCTGTTTAGTTTGAATTTTCTCGGGGATGGATTGCGTGACGCTTTGGATCCACAGATGAGAAAAAATTGATCTTAGGTCTTTGGTCTTCGGTCTTTGGTTTTTCTTTCACGTTTTAGTCCAGAAGGAGCAATTCCAGTGGTAACCCGAGCAAACTTTGAAAACCTTCGAATCTATTTACTATCGGAGCGGTTGGCGGACCAAGTTTGGCACGTAGTGGCACGATGGGACGGTTTCGCTAGGGACACGGTCGGAAAGCAATTGGTCCGAGCGGCTGATAGCATCGGTGCAAATATAGCCGAGGGTAGTGGGAGAGGAAGTTCAACGGATTATCGGCGCTTTCTCAGAATGTCTCGCGGCTCGCTGTATGAAACGCTCCATTGGCTTCGACGAGCATACACGCGCAAGTTGGTAACCGCGACGCAGACAAAAGAACTCCGCGTGATCATCGATGAGCTTTCTCCTAGTCTGAACGCGTATCTGCGGTCAGTATCTAAATCGGCATCACGCGCCGTCGGGATTGTTTCCAAAGACCAAAGACCGAAGATCAAAGGCCAATAGCAATTCATGCCTGAAACGAACAATCAACTTCTTTCGGTTAAAGACCTTCGCGTCTATTTCGAAACGGAAGACGGCACGGTCAAAGCGGTCGATGGCGTCAGTTTCGAGGTCAAACGTGGAGAAACGCTCGGCATCGTTGGCGAGTCCGGCTCGGGAAAGACAGTCGCGAACCTTTCAATCATGCGCTTGATTCCGGAGCCACCGGGAAAAATCGCGGGCGGTTCGATCGAGTTCAACGGCCGAGACGTTTTGAAGTCGTCCCCGAAGGAACTGCGCGACCTTCGCGGCTGTCATATCGCGATGATCTTTCAGGATCCGATGACTTCGCTGAATCCTTTCTTGCGCGTTTCCAAACAACTGATGGAAGTGACCCAGCTCCATCTCGGCCACACGAAGCAGGAAGCACGCCGCCACGCTGTCGCGATGCTTGAACATGTGGGAATTCCCGACGCGTCGGAACGCGTCGATAGTTACCCGCACGAATTTTCAGGCGGCATGCGCCAGCGCGTGATGATTGGGATGGCGCTCTCGTGCAAACCGGAATTGCTGATCGCTGACGAACCAACGACAGCGCTCGACGTCACGATTCAGGCGCAGATTCTCGACCTGATCAAGAAACTGAAGAGTGAAACCGGCACCAGCGTCATTCTAATCACGCACGACCTCGGCGTAATCGCAGGCATGACTGATCATGTCATCGTGATGTATGCGGGCAAGGTTTTCGAGCAAGCGCCGACGACCGAATTATTCGAGCGGCCTGGCAATCCGTATACGCGTGCGCTTTTGCGTTCAGTGCCCGATCCCACGTCGGAGCAGGGTAAGCTCTACCAGATTCCTGGACAGCCGCCCGATCTCGCAAGCCTGCCGGGCGGTTGTCCATTCGCTCCGCGCTGTGAACGCGCCGAAGATATTTGCACACGAGAGTTTCCGCCGTTTGTGCAAGTTGCGAGCAACCACTCTTCACTCTGTCATTTCGCGAACGAAGTTTACGCCGAATCAAATCGTTGACTATGGAATCAAATCCGCAGCCTTTGATTTCAATCCAGGACCTGACGGTCCACTTTCCTTTGCGGAAGTCTATATTCCGCTCGCCTCAAGTTGTTAAGGCAGTCGACGGCGTCACGCTGGACATTTTTGCTGGTGAGACTCTCGGTCTGGTTGGCGAATCGGGATGCGGCAAGACGACTTTGGGCCGCGCGATTCTGCGTCTCGTCGAGCCGACCTCTGGACAGGTGCTATTTCGTGGCGACGATTTGGCTCATCTTTCGCAATCCCAAATGCGCGCGCAGCGGCGTCACCTCCAGATAATTTTTCAGGATCCTTACGCTTCGCTAAATCCGCGCATGACAGTTAACCAGATCATCAGCGAGCCGATCGCCACTTTTGGTTTGGCGCGGGGCGAAGAAGCCAGGCGTCGGGTGCTGGAACTAATGCAACAGGTCGGCCTCAGTCCCCGGTTCCTCCGGCGCTATCCGCACGAGTTCTCGGGAGGACAACGGCAACGAATCGGAATTGCGCGCGCCCTTTCGGTTGACCCGGAATTCATTGTGGCGGACGAGCCCATCTCTGCGCTCGACGTTTCAATCCAATCGCAAATCATGAATTTGCTCGATCGGCTCAGGCGCGAAAAGAACCTGACGTACCTTTTCATCTCGCACGATCTGCGTGCTGTCCAACACGTCTCGGATCGCGTCGCGGTAATGTATCTCGGCAAAATTGTTGAGCTGGCGCCGGCGAAGTCGATCTACGCGCGCCCGCTAATGCCGTACACGAAAGCTTTGATCTCCGCTGTGCCCGTGCCTGACCCGAAGATCGAAGCGACTCGCAAACGCGTCGTGCTTGAGGGCGACGTGCCATCGCCGATCAATCCACCGAGCGGCTGCCGTTTCCGGACGCGATGCCCATACGCGGTCGATGCCTGTGCGGATGTCGAACCACAGCTCGTGCAAATCATGCCGAATCACCTCGCGGCGTGCATCCGCATCAGTCCGGAGCAGCCCGACATCGAACGCGTCGCGCCCGGCGCCGCGCCCGGTTTGTGGCAGCACATCGACTAGTCCAGCGCGTGAAAAACCCCGTTAATTAGTCGTTTACCAATACTGTGAGTTGAAATAGTACCGACGTGTCGTCGTCGCGAAGTGTGCGCGAGACACGGCTTGTGACGGCTTTGCCGCGAACCTATACTGACCGCGAATGATGCCCTTTGTCCTGGAACCCTTGAATGACTAAAAAGAAACTCGCGCGCCTGGCCGCGATTGAGCAGGAAACAGCCGAGCGGGCGCCGAGTGGTTGGGCGCCACGACAGAAGTCTCTGGCGGAATCGTCAGGCATCGCCTTGCTGCTCGTCGAAGGTTATCAACCGCCGGCGCTCGCGATTGCGAACAACAATTCGATTTGTGAGACGTTGCAATCCTCACCTGAGCACGTACGCCTTTGCGATCCTTACTGTGGGATGGCGCACAAGCGCGCGACGGCCGAAGGCGCGGTTGTTCATTATCGCTGTCATGCCGGCTTGCAGTGCTTCGCGCTGCCCGTCGAAATAAGTGGCCGGCAACTGGCGGTCATCGGGGGCCGTGCGTTTTCCAGCAGCGCGGATTATCGCGAGTTCGTTGAGCGAGTTCGGTCAGGCGATCTGCAAGAGATTGCGTCGGACGATCTGTTTCGCAACGTTATCTTTGCCGACGAAGCTGATCTCGATCATGCCGCGCTAAAGGTGAGCCGCGCTGCGCAGGAGTTTCGAGAGCAAACGGTTGTCGCCTTGCCGACAGAAGCGCCGCCGGAACAACACGCCGAAAGAGAGGCTGAAGCGCCGGCTACAGAAGAGCGTCGCGTGCAGCGGGCGCCGTACACCGGGTTGGATCGACGCGCGCCGTTTGCCGAGGCAATTCGCCGGTTCGCGGAACAGATTGACGCCGGCGAACCGTCGCAGATCTATGAATCCATTCTGGCGCAGTCGGCAGACTTGCTAAACGCAGAACGCGGATCGCTATGGCTGATCGACGAATATGCCAATGAGTTAACGATGAAAGCCGCGCGCGGCATTCCCGTGGCCGCGACGGAAGTCGCGAACATCCGCATGGGCGAGGGAATTGCCGGCTCAGTTTTCAGTGCGGGCCAGCCGCTGGTTACGACGATCGACGAGTTGGGTAAACGCTCTTTGCCCGAGCGGCGATACAAGACGAAGTCCTTCATGAGTTACCCGATTACGATCGGCGCGCGAAAGATTGGCGTGCTGAACGTCACGGACAAACGCAGCGGCGAGCCATACGACGAATCCGATTTGGAGTTGATTGATTTGGTCGCGCCCCAAATTGCGCTGGCGCTGGAGCGCGCGGCGTGGCAGCATCGCGCGAACCAGTTTCAGTTAATGTCGATCACCGACCCGCTGACGGGTTTGCATAACCGGCGCTACATGGAAGCGCGCTTGTCGGAAGAGCTTAATCGTTCGAAGCGCTACGATTTTCCGATGAGCTTTATGATGATCGACATCGACGACTTCAAACTCTACAACGATCGCAACGGTCATCAGGCCGGCGATCGAGCGCTGGAGATCACGGCGCAATGTCTGAGGTCAACCTTGCGCAAAGCGGACGTTGCTTCACGTTATGGCGGTGAGGAGTTCACGATCCTTCTGCCACAAACGACCCTGGACGAAGCCGGCGCGATTGCCGATCGGCTGCGGCGCAGGATCATGCAGACGCGGTTTCCGCAGGGCGAATCGCAGCCGTTGAGTGGCGTGACTGTGAGCATTGGTCTTTCGTCGCTGGCACCGGCGCTCGATTCGGTGGAAGCAATAATCCGCGCGGCCGACCGCGCGCTTTATCACGCGAAGAGTCACGGGAAGAATCGCGCTTACGCGTATCAGGGCGCTCCGAGATAGCTCGGGCCGGCGACGAGAACGCAACCCACGATGAGCCAGGAAAGAATACTTGCGCATGTCGCGCGGCATGACTTCGTCGGCCGGGACGCTGAGCTGCATCAGTTCATCAGCTATGCGTCTCAACTTCCCGAACGCAAGCTTCTCTTGTTCGCTGCTCCCACGGCCGGTGGTTCTGAGTTCCTGCGGCAGGCTTACGACGAGCTGTTCTTCCGCCGCGCATCTGCAGTCCCGATTTGCTTCGCGTTTGGCAAAAGCGTTCTCTCGTTGGTAGAAATCGCCAGCGATTTCTTCCGCAGTTTTCTTCAGCAATACATTGCGTACCGCCGCGTCGATCCATCTCTGTGCGTGACAGCCCTGACGTTTCACGACATCGCCGAGTTGGCGTTACCCACGGACTACGAAGCGGTCACATCGCTCATCGAGTCATTTGAGCGTGAGCGCGGATCATCCGACGAGCTGAATTTCCTGCGGTTCTGTTTGGCAGCGCCGCACAAGTTAGCTGCGTCAACGAAGCGCACGATTTTGCCGATAATTGATTGCCTGCGTCTCGCCGGCGAAAACAGAACGACGCTAACAAACGAGATTGTCAGGGCATTCCTGGCGCGCAATGACCCGGCAGTCCTGGCCGGACTGCGACGGCAAATGCCCAACCTGACACATGAGGCCGGCGCGGATCTCGACGCCGCGGAGCTTATTAACCTGGATTACCTGGGAGATGAAGATGCGCACATTTTGCTGGATGCGCTCACGCGAAAACTCAATGTCGAGAGCAGCGACCAAACGCGCGATTTGATCGTGCAACA
This sequence comes from Pyrinomonadaceae bacterium, assembly GCA_036001745.1. Lineage (GTDB taxonomy): Bacteria > Acidobacteriota > Blastocatellia > Pyrinomonadales > Pyrinomonadaceae > UBA11740. Next base: position 14,757 of record DASYTZ010000189.1, on the reverse strand, counting down.
GTTGCGCGGCAGTCCATTTTCTTTGGCAGCGCTGGCCCAATCAGCCAGAGAAGAAAGTGTTTCGTTGACTAACTTTCTCAATTGCCAACGGTTATATGTGGACGAGCTAATGGGCGGTCGGATCCATCGGCACTTTTCGAATCTGCTCGGCAGGATCGCCCCGCAGGCGCAAACCCGCCGGACGTTAATCCGCGTCCTGTATGAATCTGGTTTGAGCGAAACTCGGAAGGCTTCAGTCTGGACGTGGAAGAAGCGACTCGGCGTTGAAGGATCGGAATTCGAGCACATCATCGAGGCCCTGCACGTTCACGAATTGGCGAACTCCAGCGGCGCGACGATCGAGTTAAATACAGACCTGCCCGTTTGGACGGATTACCTGCAAGCGCAATATCAACTCGAAGTGGCGGGTGAAGCACGTGCGCTAACCGTGGCGAATGCTTTGCTGGATACTTTGAAACGAGCGCCACAGACGATGCGCCGTAAGTACCGTCGCGAAGCTGCGCTCGGCCTGAAAGACCTGCTGTCGCGGTTCAATTGTCAAGAGGTTCCCGCGAGCCTGTTTCATTACGATCAATTCGCGGCGTCGCATACTGGCGTTGACGCCGAAGCTGTCAATGCGGCGCTCGACGCCGAAGCAGACATCATCCGCTTGCCGCAAGTGGTCTCTTCAATCGATGGCTCAGTGGTCGCCAATACCGAGCCGGGAAGATGTGCAATCGCTCATGGGTTCGAAGCGGCCGAATACACCGACGAAAACGAGATCGTTTGGATCGCCGTTGAAATCGACTCGAAGCTCGAAGCCGGCGAGGAACTAACCAAAGAATGGTGCGAGCGGCTGGCGCTCATCGCGCGTGAGAACAAGTTTGGTCGCGTGAAACTCTGGCTGGTGAGTCCGGAAGGGTTTACCTCCGACGCCTGCAAAGTGCTGAAGCAACTTGACGCGTATGGTTCAAGCCGGCAACAGGTCGAGCTGCTGACCGTGCGACTGCAACCACAGACAGCGAAATCGGAAAGCATCGCTGTGGATGAATACGAGATGGTGATCCCGATGGGCACCGACACCGAATTGATTGCGGCGCATGCGGTGGAGCAGATCGCGCGGCGGATCAACTTTCGGCCCGACGCAATCAACCAGATCAAACTCGCTTTGGTAGAAGCCTGCATCAATGCAACCGAGCACAGCCTCAGCCCCGATCGAAAAATTTATCAGCGATTTCGGGTGGAAGATGATAAATTGGTCGTTACAGTTGCAAGCCGTGGCGTCGTTCCGGCGGGCCTTGGTCAGAATGGCGACGCTAACGGAAGCGTTAAGAGCCGGCGCGGATGGGGATTGAAACTCATCAAGACGCTAATGGATGAGGTCGAGTTCGAACGCGTGGACGACGGCACGCAACTGCGAATGACGAAGTTTCGTAAATAGTAAATCGTGAATCGTAAATAGATTCGGTCGGGTTTGTGCATGTTTCTATTTACGATTTACTAGTCAGTAAGAGGGGGGGCTTACTGAATGGACACGACGGGGGCGACTCCGGTGCAGGCGCGGTGCGTGGGCGACACCGCAATCATCTACGCCAGCGATTACCTGAACAAACTAAGTGGTGAGCGCATCGAGCGCGAATGCAAGCGCCAGCTCGAGGCGGGCCGTCAGGCAGTCGTCATTAATTTCCGGGACACCGAACTGGTTAACAGCATCGGTGTCTCGATTCTTATGGGCTTAATCGACGCGGCCGAGCAAAGCCAGGCTCGGCTTATTTTTTCGGACGTTAACAGTCAAACCGTCAGCCTTTTTGAGATGTTGGGTCTAACGCGGCATGTGCAAATTGCCAAGGATGAGAATGAGGCGTTGTCGTGGATCGAGCCTCAAGCGAAGGCTGTGTCAGAAGCCCGACCGTGAGGGAGGGCCTCTGACGAAACTTGCCCTTGCTAACGCGCGGGCTTCTGACACGTAACAGATGGAATCAAACAACCAACGATTGCTCCATACGTTTGCGGCGCTGGCCGATCTCGGGCAGGAGATTGCGAACACCTCTGACTTTGAAGAGATGCTGCGGTCATCTTTTCATCTGCTGCTGGGGTCGGTCGCGATTCGACGTGGCGCTGTCGCACAGTACGATCGGCAGGGCGACACGCTCCGCATCATCTCCGCCCGCGGTTTGGAGCAGACGCCCAACACGGAAATCCAAATCGCACGCGATCACGCGCGGGAATTGGCGAGTCTGGGCGCGGCGCTGACATTAGCAGACGCCACCGCCGAAGCCGCGCGGTTCATGGACGAACATCCGAAGCTGTTCGCGTCGGCCGAGATTCAGCTTCTGTTGCCGCTGGTCGTGCACGAGCGTTTGATTGGCGCCGTGCTGCTTGGTGAAAAAGCGACCGGCGAAGAATTTACCGAAGAAGACCTCGAAACGCTCACGGCGCTCGCGCGTCACATTGCCGTCGGCATCAACAGTCATCACCTGCTCGGTGAAGTCAAACGCAAAGCCGAAGAGAACCAAAGGCTCTACGATGGTTTGCGCACCATCTACAAAGAAACGGTGCGCGCCTTTGCCGCGGCGATCGACATGAAGGACCGCTACACGCAGGGTCATTCGGTGCGCGTCGGCAAGTACAGTGAAGTTATCGCGCGCGAGATGGGCTGGAATGACGATCAGGTCGAAGGCATCACCATCGCTGGTTACCTTCACGACATCGGCAAGCTGATCGTAGACCTCAGCGTCATCAACTCGCCTGAGCGTTTCAGCGCGAAAGACTCAGCCGAAATGAGCAAGCATCCGGCCGCCGGTTACGAAATTCTCGCGCCGATTTCGCATCCGTACGCCGACATTCCTTTGATGGCTCGCCATCATCACGAGCGCATCGACGGCGCAGGTTATCCGGACGGATTGAAAGGCGATCAGATTCCGCCCGGCGCGAAGATCGTCACCCTCGCAGATTCGTTTGATGCGATGACTACGGACCGGCCTTATCGCAAGAAGCTGCGTCTTGAAGATGTGCTCGAGGATTTTCGCCAGAACACCGGCAGTCAATTCGATCCGAGCGTAATGTGTGCTTTCTGTCGAGCGTTTTTGAAAGAGATTGAAGGCAAGAAAGAGCGGCGACTCCTGAACCTTTTGAACCGAAACTACGACAACGTCGAAACGGTCACACCTCTGCTGAACCAACTGCTCACCGAATTCGACAGTGGCGCAATCGCGGCTTCAGCTAATAACTAGATTTAAGCACGCCCGCCCAGTCGTCACTTCGGCTGAATCCGCAGCGTGTAACTACAAATCGCAATCTTCTCGTCAGGCTGAACGACGGTTCGCTGCTCACGGGGAATCTCTCGCCCTGAGATGAGTGTCGGGTTTCGTCCTTTGGGCGTAAGCCAGTAGCGGCCTTGATCATCGAACGTCAAGGTTGCGTGCACGCGGCTGATTTCGGGATCGCCCTTCAAAGGCAGATCGACTTCCACTGATTTTGAGCCGCGGCCGATGGTGATCTCCGGCTTTGTAATCGGCACGACTGATTGGCGCACTCCCTCGCGCCACAATTCAATCGAGTAGAGCTCGACTACGCGCGGCCGGACGACGGTGATGTCGGCGCCTTCAGTTTCGGCTGCGGATTCGTCTCCATCGCTTTCGGGAGCGGCGGCCGCGGGCGCCGTGCCGGTGGATGTTGTTAACGAGGCAGGTCGGACGGTGACCATCGTGTGGCCGGCTTCCGTTTCGTCCCAGACGGGTTGAACGCGAAACTCATTCTTGTTGAGCGTGCCGTCAACGCGGAGCTCGATGGCAAATGATTTGGTTTGCAGTTGATGCGAGCCCGCGAGTTCGCGCGCACGTTCCGACAGAACGTGGAACAATCCCTGTTCGAGGCCGCGACGTTTGTCACCTTGCCAGTCTCTGTCGTCGTCGTTGCTGAGATAGACGATGTATTCGCGGGGGATGTAAGTCGGGCCGCCGGGCGGCGTAAACATTTCGCGCTGCATCACGGCTTCGACTTCGCGGGCGATCTTCACGAGGAACTCTTCCGCCGCGCGGCGCGGCTGCGCCTGCTCGTCGACCTCTTCGAGAATATCGTCGGTCGTTTCGCCGTCGATCCAGCGGCGGATTGATTCAATTAAGCTCATGTGTTGGTGAATAGTAAATCGTAAATAGTGAATCGTGAATAGATACCAATGCCCGAGTAGTACTCTATTTTGAATTCTCTGCGCGCCTCTGCGATGCCTCGGTTTTTCCTCTGCGGTAAAAGCCTTGCAGTCTGTTATTCACCGCAGAGGGCACTGAGGTCTTCGCAGAGGAACGCAGAGAAAAGCCGAACTTAGGCCCTATCCAATACCGCGGACTCTATTTACGACTTACGAATCAGTCAAATTTCAAATACTGCTTGTTTACCCAGCCGCGATCCAAAGAAGCTGGATCGGTTTTGGGCCGGCCGTGTTGAATAACCTGGATTTCACACCAGTTCACATTGTTGCTGTTCACAGTCAGAACTTTAACGCGCGAGCCAGCCTCGGCCAAACCAACCTGATCGTTCGTTCGGCTCGGGCCGGCGCGCAAGTTTAGATCAGTTGTGGTCACTCCTTCACGTCCAACCAGGGTGGTTTGCTCGTTCGCCTGTTGCGCCCAGCGCGCGCGGATGTAGTTTCGCGTGGCCAGCAACATGCCGGCAAACGCAACGATCAAGATGGCCGAGACCAGAAGTGCACGCAGACGCTTCGATCGGTTTTGTGTTGCCGCAGGCGTTGTTACCTTCTGATTTGCAACGGGAACCGCGACTGTCACGCGTCCGGGTTGCTGAAATCCGGCGAAGGTCGGCGCTGCCAGAGTACTGTTGCTCGCAATGGGCACAACGATGCGCGGTCGTGCGCCGTTGGGGAGCTGCTCTTGTTGCAATTCTTTCGACGTTTCGAATCTAGGCTTGGGCGGCGCTACTGCGGTAATCACTTCGGGCGGAAGGCTAAGGTCAGAAGTAATGGAAACCGGCGCTTCTGAAATCTGAGCGGCGGCGGGCTCAGCAACTGCGACGGAACTCAACTGATCCCAGAACTCCTGCACGGTTTGGTAACGATCAGCCGGACGCGTTTGGGTCCCGGATTCCAGGACCTGAAGCACATCCTGCGCCCAGGGTTCGTCGGCGATGTGCTGGGGCAGTTCGGTAATCGGCTCATGTGCGAACCGTCGTGGCGACGCGCCGCAGATTAGCGTGTATGCGGTCTTTGCCAACGAGTAGATGTCTGCGGCCGGCGTCAGTTGTTCACTCGACAGCGACGCTGTACCGAGCTGTGCCGTTTGCAAGAGAGGATTGTGTTCCGGCGCGGCGTAGATGTTTGTGCCGACGCGCGTAATCACGCCCTCAGCCGCTTCCAGTTTGGCAACGCCGAAATCGGCAATCTTGACGGTTTGCTGATCGGCCGTCAGCAAAAGATTCTGTGGTTTGATGTCGCGATGAATCACGCCGCATTCGTGCGCATGCGACAGGCCAGAGCAAACTTGCTGGAGAAGAAACATGGCGCGTTCAAAACTAAGCGACTCTCTCCGCGCCAGCGCCGACAAATCGCCGCCGCCCAGATACTCAAGCACGATGTAATGAAAGGCCGTGCCGTTCAGATCGAGCGCAGTGCCGTGACCGAGGCGACTGATGATGTTTGGGTGGCGTACGCGATCGAGGGCGATCGCTTCGTTCTGAAAATTCTGAATCAGGGTGCGTTCGAGTTCCGGATCCTGGTAACCCTGAAGCAGGACGTTGAGAGCTTTGATTACGACTTTGCGGAAACGTTCGTCATTGGCGCCGCGATCTCGCGCGGAATAAATCTCGGCGTAACTGCCGCGGCCCAGGCATTCCTCGATGTCATAACGTCCATCCAGCCGGCACTGTAGAAGTTTCAGCTCTGACATGCATCGTCCGCGGTCACTTGGGCGGGGCCTGACCTTTCATTCCGAGGAGTTCATCGAGGATGGCGGCGGCTTGCTGTTGTCCGGTTGCGGCGGACTGCGTTGGGCCGGAAGTCCCGGTGCTTTGCTTCAATGCGGCGTCGGCTTGCGCCAGTTTGATTTCCGCATTCAAAGGCATCGAACCCTTCTGCTCCGCGCGCAGATTCGCGATCGCGAGATTAAATGCGTCGTGCGCATCTCTGTGATTTCCGGTCAGCATCAACGCGCGGCCATAGAGGTAGAGAAATTCCGCATCCCTGGAATCCAGCGGCTTCGACCCGGCGGTCACATTCTCCGCCAGCCACTTTTGTGCATCGGCATCAACGGCAGCGCGTTTCGTCTCGAAAGAAGCGCGCGCGTCCGGTGTCGGCAGCGGTGAAGGCCCCGCGATGCTTCCAAAGATTGCTTGGCGAAGCTCGCGATAGCGCATGCCACCGTAGAACGCGGCAGCAACGACCGCGAGAAAGAAAATGAAACCAAAGAAGCGACGCACGGCGCGACCTCCTTTCGTCGGCGCTGCTTGAGCCGCGCTAATCGGTGCCGGACTTTGTTCAGAGGGCGGCGGACCGGGAAAAGCAATCCGCGATGCGGGCGTTAAAATCCTGTGGGGCTCTTCGCGCACATCTGGCGCAGTCCTGGCCAGCTCGGGCACTTTCGCATCCACGGTGCGTTCAGGATCCGCAACGGCGATGTAATTCGGCGTGCCGACCTGGACGATGACCGCGGTTAGATTGTCTTCTGCGCCACGGTCATAACAGCGCTGCTTCATTTCAGCGCACACGGCGTCGAGCGGCTGCCCGTTTGCTAGCAGGTCACGCAGTTCGTTATCGGAGATGTGACGCGTGATGCCGTCAGTGCAGAGCAGAAAAGATGTGCCGTCTTCGATGTCGATTGTTTTCATATCGACTTCGACTGAAGGCTCCGCGCCCAGCGCGCGACTGATGACGTTCTTGCTGGGATGATTTGCCGCTTGCTCGGGCGTCATGCGGCCGGCGCGGACTTCTTCTTCGACGATCGAGTGATCTTCAGTCTCGCGCATGAGTTTGCCGTCAGGCGTCAAGCGATAGAGACGTGAATCGCCGACGTGGCCGAAGGTCGCGCGCAATCCGTCCAGATGCAGTGCAACGACAGTGGTTGCCATCATTGCAAAGCGCGGATGCTCAGTCGCCATCTGATGGATAGACGCATTGGCGCGCTGAATCGCCAGTTCCATCAGATCTTCGACGTCGTCATCGTGCTTGATGCGATGACGAAATGCTTCGTCGAGCACATCCACGGCTGTTTGCGAGGCGACCTCGCCGGCCTCTGCGCCGCCGACGCCATCGGCAACGGCAAAGATGCCGCGCTCGTGGTCGCAGAGAAACGAGTCTTCATTCAGCGGCCGCTTCTCGTTCAGCCCGCGATCGCTGATCGACGCGATCTTCAGGTTATTCACAGGTGTCGGCGCGCTCACTCCACAGCCTCCAACTCAATTTCGCTTTCGGGTTCGTGCTTCACGCGAGCCATGGCCCGCGCGTCAACCGCGTTTCGATGTGAGAAAGCCATCAACATTCCGAGCATGGCGAAACTGGTAATCAGGCTAAAACCGCCATGGCTGACAAAAGGTAAGGTGATTCCGGTCATCGGCAGCGCCCGCAAGATTCCGCCGATGTTCACGAGTGCCTGAATGCCGATGAACGCGGTCAAGCCGGCGGCGCATAACTTCGTAAACATATCACGCGCTTCGATTGAAGTGCGAATACCTGCAATCACGAAAATCATGACCGCGACGATGACCAGCGCACCGCCTAACAGCCCAAGTTCTTCAGCAATCGCGGCGTAAACGTAGTCGGAATCCGCGATCGGAATCACTTCCGGAAATCCAAGCCCAAGGCCACGCCCTGAAGTCTTTCCGGAGGCGATTCCGAATGTCGCCTGCGCTGGTTGGAATGCAAGCTTGTCAAACCACACATCTGTGTTGACGCTCTTCTTCTGCGCTTCATTTTCTTCCGCCAATTCTTTCAAGCGCGGGTTTTCAGCCAGCGCTTCTTCGTACTCTTTTTTCCACCAGGAAGTTTCCGGCGATGGCGGGTCGAAGCCATCGAGCCACAGGTGAAACCGCTGCTGAATGCGCGCCGGCAGCGCGCGCTGAATTGGCCGCGCAATCGTCGGCAGCAGCGGAAACTTCTCCTGGACGTCGCGCGGCAGAGCGCCGATAACGAGAATCGAAATCACCAGCACGACCGAACCGACGAAGACCAGCAACTGTGGCCAACGGCGCACCGCCACGAGATAAAGAGTCGCGTAGGCGCCGCTGAAGATCAGCATCTGCCCGAAGTCTTTCAACGCAAAGAAGGGAATGAACGGAATCACGGCCATCACGATCAGGGGCACGATGTCGCGTGCGCGCGGAATGCCCCAGTATGTGCGGGCCAGGTCCTTGTAGCGCGCGGTCAGGATTCCCGCGAAGCCGAGCAGGAAGGGAACCTTCGCCGGCTCCCACGGAGTCGTGTTGCCGAGCGCCTTGCCGGCGCTCGACGTGACGATCGCGATCGCCAGCGGAATCAAAGTAATCAGAACAATGATGAAGCTGTTGCGCTGAATCCACGAAAGGAAACCCTCGCTGGCGCAAAACGAAAACGCAATCGCGAACGCAATCAGCGACAGAATCGGCACCCAAGTGTAGCCGGACGTCAAGGCGTTTGCGGTGGTGTAGCTTGCTTCTTTCGCCGGCGCTTCATTCGCGGGAGGCGTCGGCGGCAGGCCCATCAGCGCCCGCTTATTCGCGTCGTAGTTCTCGTTGATGTAGCGAATGCGCAGCGCCTGCGTTTTCTCCTGGCGCGCTGCTGCTTTATTACGCGCGTTGTATTCGGGATCGCTGTACAGCCGGTACTGCACCAGCAATCCAATCGAGAAGAGAAGTATCGCGGTCGTGTACAGCGCCCAGCTTCCTTTGAAGCGTTTCGCGCGCGAGAGCCAGAGCGCGACCACGATGATGGGAAAGAACATCAAGAGATCGCGCGCGCCACCAATCCATGACGTCTCGTAACCGCGAATTAGTCCGGAGCGATGAATCGCGAAGTAGCCGACAACTTCGACGCCAATCAGCGCGAGCAGAACGAACAGATGTGATGACAGACGATTCTTCATAAGGCTATCCGCAGATTACGCAGATTACACAGAGACTTAAGAGTGGCCGCTAGAATTGTATCTTTGGGGTCTCTCATATCCTTTCTGCGTAATCTGTGTAATCTGTGGATGTCATTGCGTTCGTCGTCGCGGCGTTGGGTTCGGCGCAGGCGGACTGCCAGCTCCAAAATATCCCAACGCCTTCGCTTTCAGAATCAACTGCGCCGCAATCGGCGCCGCGTTCTTGCCGCCGTAAAAGCTGATGCCCGGTCCGGGACCTTCAAGCAGCACCGCCATGGCCATCACCGGCTTCTCAAGTGGCGCAAAACTCAAATACCAGGCGTCGCTTCGCAGCTTGTCATAGAAAACAGTCTCGTAATGCTGACCGATGATGTTGCCTTTGAAGTCACGCTCGGTGACCAACTTTCGCTGCGGCTCGCCGGTCTTGGGATCGATTACCGGCACGGCCTTCTGCGCTGTTCCAGTTTTGCCGCCGCTGCGAATGCCCGCCGCCTTTACCGGCGCCATGGCTCTGGTTCCGGTGCCGCCTTCAGTCACCATGTTCATGATGCCGCGAATGGTGCTGGCCTGATCGCGCGTCAGCACCTGCGCGAACATTTCATTTGGCCGATCAAGCTCGATCTTCGGTTTCATCAGCTTGCCTTCCAAATTCGCTGCGGCCGAAATAATTAGGGCCATCTGAAACGGCGTCATCTGCGACGCATAGCCCTGGCCGTAGCCTTCGTACATCAATTCGCAACGGGTCGAGTGCTTACCGGCTTTCAACCACGATTCAGTCGGCGCGATGGCCGTCTTGACGGCGGTGCTGCTGGCGTTCCAGATCTCAGGTTCGCGACGGCCCTGGGTTTCGCCGCTCACACTGTCGTAAGCGCCAATGCCGAGCAGCTTGGCCGTGTCGCGGATCTTCTCGCCGCCGAGCTGTGTTCCGAGATACGAAAAATAAATGTTGCTGGAATGTTGGTACGCTTGATCGATGCCGATGTTGCCGCACGCTTCGCAGCCGCCGTTATCGTCGGTGATCGTTTTGTTGCAGCCGGGCGGGCTGAATCCGCCGCTCGTGTTGAAGCGAATGCTCTGCATGCCGTTGCGAAACGCCGTGTACATCATCACGGTCTTGAACGTCGAACCCGGCACGTAATATTCATTCAACGCGCGGTTGAGCAGCGGCTTTTCCTTGCGATCTTTGTCCAGCTTGATCCACGTCGCTTCATCCTGCACCTGCTTCAGGCTGTACGAAGGATTACTGTAAAGCGCGAGCACTTCGCCGGTCTGCGGATTGAAGATGACTACCGCTCCGTGATTGCCCTTGAGTTGATCGACGACCGCCTGTTGCAGGTCGCGATCGATCGTCAGCGTGTAATCTTTGTTCAGCTTGCGCTCGATGGTTTCGCCGCGAATGACCTGCCAGACTTCAGGCACCGCTCCGCTTTCAGTTCCAAACAGCGCGCGCTCGAGCCCAGGCTCGCCGCGATCCGAGCCAAACAGGTGTGCGAACGCTGAATCCATCGGATATTCGCGTTCGATCTCGCCCTCATTGTCTTTCTTGTAATAAGCGAGGGGCCGTCCTTTACGATCGTAAATCCAACCACGCAAGGTAGATTCTGAAAGGCGGCGGTTGCGGAGATCCTTGTAACTCATCTCCTGAAATTTCGGGTTGCGTTCAGCGGCATAGCGCGCCCAGTAAACATGAAAACCAAACATGCCGATCGCAATCAGCACAAATAACCAGCGCCAAACTCTTAAGCCACGGTTCGTCGCCGTCGCGCCCAGACGCTTTCTTATTTCACCGGGCAGATTCGCAAGGACGTGGGCCGCGCCACCCGACCGCGTGAGCCAACTTCGCACCAGCGAGATCAGCAAGAGCAGCGCAACCAACGCGATGCCAATGACGAAGATGAGCGTCAGCCACGCGGGCAGTTTCTCCGGCGAGGGTGCGGGCGTAGGTGTTGCGGACTGGAAGAAGAAAAATGCGAGCGGCATCTCAGGAAGTGATTCTACGGAAGCGAACCTCGACATCGCCAAACGAGATCAAGTCTCCTTCGTTAATGGGGCGGGCCTCACCGTAGGGGATGCGCTGACCGTTGATGTGAGTGCCGTTGGTCGATCCCGTGTCGGCCACCAACAGCGTGCCCAGATTATCCATCCTAAGCGACGCGTGAATTTTTGAAACGCTCGCATGATTCAGATATAGATCATTGTCCGTCGCGCGGCCCACGTTGACTCGCCGTCCGCCGGGGATGAACGTCAGCGATGCCTCGCGCGGTCCGTCGGGAGTCGAGATGCGCGCGTTCATCTGAATTCCCTCTGCTTCGCGAGGTGCCTTTAACGCGCCTTTGCCGGTCTTTCGCTCAAGGTCTTCCTGCCTTAACTCGTCTTCGAATTCGCCGTAGGTGGGGTCGACCGCAATGCCTTTGGTGAAGATGTCTACGTCGGTCTCGATCGTCACCGGCGCCAGCGTGCGATACCGACTATCATTGATATGATCGATGGCCGCCGCCAGAACTTCCTGTTCAAGCCGCTTCGTTACTTCCGGAGCGGTTTCGGAATGTTTACCCCACTCCACTTTAAGTTTTAAGTGATGCGGCGCGATGCGGCCCCGGCGTTTATCGTTGCGGACCCGCTCGTCAATCAAGGCATTCATCCGCCGAATCAAATGATCGGTGGTGGTGATGCCGCCCTCGGTGTCAGGCGTGCGGCCGAGTTTGCGATCGACGACATCGCCGACGCCTTCCAGCACGCGACGCATCAGGCGCTCTGGAACGATGGTGTCGCGGCGACGTTTTGGAGATTGTTCTTCAGCCATACGTCTGATAATACGATTACGGCGTCAAACTGTTCACGGGGTGATTTCCAGAACCAAAATACACTAGTTCAGCGCACGCTGTCTTGCAGCCTCGAATAGGATTATCCCGGCGGCCACTGCGACATTGAGGCTCTCTGCGGCGCCCTGCATTGGGATGCGCACCACCTGGTCGGTTTTGGCAATTTCATCTCCCGAAAGGCCACTAGATTCGCGGCCGACGATTAGTGCGCTTGGTTTGCGCCAATCACTGTCAGCGAAATTTGCTGAACCCGCGACATCCGCACAGATCGTTTGAACGTTTCGCGAACGACACCAGTCGATAGCTTCTGCGAATACAGCGCCGTTCCAAACCGGCAAGCGAAACGCGGAGCCCATCGCGCCGCGCAGCGCCTTTGGCGAAAATGGGTCGGCCGTTTTGGCAGTCGTGATGACACCGGTAGTGCCCGCGGCTTCGGCAGTGCGCATGATCGCGCCGACGTTAACGGGGTTGTTTATCTCGTGCAGCACGACAACGAGCGGCGCAGCAGGTTGCCTCTCGCTGAAAGTTCCTTCGTCGTTATCAGGACGTGCGGCAAGGACGATGATGCCCTGCGGTGTTTTGGTGTATGAGATCGATTCCAGCAGTTTTTCGCTCACCGAGGCTGAGTGTTTTGCCGCGTCACTGAGTTGCTCGATTAACTTTGCTGGGCGCTCCTTCCGCGCAATCTGATCGGAATAAATGACGGCCTCGACTTCCAGATTCGAGGTCAACGCCTCTTCGCACAGACGCAGACCTTCGACGAAAATTGATTCGCTAATTTTTCCATCGCGCACGGCACGAGCGCGGCGGAACAGGGAATTGTCGCGGCTGGTGATCTGAGATGGTTTCAAGTTTCAAGTTTCAAGTTTCAAGTTAGTCTGTCCGTGCATTGTACGCTGCCTTCATCGGACCGGCTCAAGCGGCAACGGCGAACTTGAAACCTGGAACTTGAAAACTTGAAACTAAAGCTCTATTTCCGCCCAAACCGGCCAATGATCTGAAACATTCAAAGGCTTGGCCAGGCCCCAACGTTTGAATTGGATGCCCCGACCGAAAATCCAGTCTGCGTGAAATCGCACAATTCCCGCGCCGCGCCAGGTCGCGACGTCGGTTGGAAACGGAGTCGTGTAGCCGCTTGATTCCATCAGCTTGCGAATCTCGATCGCTTTCTGCTTCGAAAGGGTATTGAAGTCGCCGAAAATGACGGTCGGGCCTTTGTGCTGTTCAGCGAGTTCGAGAACAGCTCCAGTTTGTTGGTGCTGATTGTCCAGCGGCCCGTGCGGATCGAGGTGTACGTTGAACAACCGAAGCTTCTGGTCTCGCCAAATAATCGTAGTTGCAACTGCAACTCTCGGCCGCCATGGACAATCGTGCCACGGTAAATCGATCCGCTCAATGTCATGCAGCGCCACGCGGCTCAATAATGCAACGCCCATGTCGCCGGTGTCGTCGATCGCCACCTGCTCTTCAAAATTGAGCCACCATTCCCGCTGCTTTGGTTTGGTTCCAGTGGGCAAGCCGATGCCGACGTGCACGTATTGAACTCCCATTTCCTCAGCCAGCTGCGCCGCGATGTGCTGCCCGCCCGCGCGGCCAGTCCGCTTGTCCGCTTCCTGCAATGCTAGAATGTCGGGTGTCGGAAGCAAACGGTTTTCAGAGAATGCGCGCGCGGCCTTCGCGATGTTGTGCTTGATGGTCAGTTCGCGATTCCGCGGAAAGTTGTAGCCAGTTTTCCGCAGCAGACCGGACAAGATGAGATAACGGCCCACCGCGTAACGAATGTTGTATGAGGCGAGCACCAGCGAGCTTTTCTCGTTAACATCGATTGCGGCCGCTTGCTGGTTTCCAAATTCGATTCGGCTGTTCGCGTCGGGCGGGCTGAATGACATCGCCGCGCATCATGTGTCAGAAGCCCGCGTGTAAGCAAGGGCGTCGGTAGTCACGTTACGGAATGTCGAGAACAATTATCGCTATTGTGGACGATCTCTTCTTCGCCTCGAAAATTCGCGGCACGGGCGAGCAAGTGGGCGCGCGTGTCGTGATTGTAAGATCAATTGCCAACGCAGTTCAGAAGGCTCGCGATGAAGGGCCCAGTCTGGTTATTGTGGATTTGAATGTGGGCTGTTGCGATTCGATGGAATTGGCTCGAGCGCTGAAGGGCGACGATAATCTTACAGCTATTCCATTGCTTGGCTTCTTCTCGCACGTGCAAACGGAATTGCAGCAGGCGGCGCTGGCGGCAGGCTACGATCACGTGATGCCGCGTTCGGCCTTCAACAAGAACCTTCCGGAAATCTTGACAGGGAGCCAGCAGGTCTAAACGACGGCTTGCGGCGTTACGACTTCATGAATCGGTCGCACTTCCTGAATGAGCTGATCGTACTGCTCGATTGTCAACGCTTGCGCGCCATCTGACAAAGCCTTCTCCGGCTGGTCGTGAACCTCGACAATCAACCCGTCAGCACCCACGGCAACGCCCGCGCAGGCGAGTGGAATCACCATGTAGTTTTTCCCCGTGCCGTGTGATGGATCGACTATAACCGGGAGATGCGATATGCGCCGGACTGCTGGAATCGAAGCGAGGTCAAGCGTGTTGCGCGTGTGCTGCGCGAATGTGCGGACGCCGCGCTCGCACAACACGACATTGTAGTTGCCCTCGGACATGATGTACTCGGCGGCCAGCAACCATTCGTCGAGGGTCGCCGACAATCCGCGCTTCAAGAGCACCGGCAGATGTGAACGTCCGGCGCGCCTCAGCAGGCTGAAGTTCTGCATGTTGCGCGCGCCGATCTGAATCATGTCGCCGTACTTCTCAACCAGATCGCAACCGCTTTCATCGAGGGCTTCGGTCACAATCTTCAAGCCGTAGGTTTCGCGAACTTCCGCAAGAATCT
>DASYTZ010000188.1:0-4303 GCA_036001745.1 Pyrinomonadaceae bacterium | reverse complement strand
TGGGAGTTGCGCGAAGATTTCAAACGCTGCGTCCCCGTAGGCAATTCCCGCCGGACTCTCGCCATTCAATTCGACGAAACTGTAGGCTTCGTCGGTGAGAAACGAATCGAGCCGCGCGGTGGGCGAGACAAAACGATAACCCGGATCGATCTTCACCAACTCGCGCTCAATTGCCGTCAGGCCAAGTTCGTCGAGCAATGACTCGTCTGCAACTGCGGCATCTTTCACTTTCTCGATCGCGCCCCAGACGGTCTCGCAGACGCGCACGACTTGTGCGAAATCCTCTTCACTCACGAAGTGTGGACGCAGATAAGGTGAGAGGCGCCGGCCACCAAAGATCAACTTCGCGCGCTCCAGTCCTTCATCGAGCAGTCGGAGCGAGCTTTGTGCTAACTCTTGATCGTCAAGCAGCTTGTGGTAGTGAGCGACGGCTTCGTTCAGCATCTTTTAGAGGTAGGACAACCACCAATCTTTTCTTCGCGCTTTCACGCCCGCGAACCATTTACACAGCGGATACAGAAGCAACACGCCGGCAATCCATGACAGATAAACCACCCACAAGTCAAAGCCCTGTCCTTTTGGTGGATTTTGGAAAAGGGTGATCGGGCTCATAAACAGCCAGCGCACCGGCTTGCCAAAGGCTAAATGCAGCAGGACAGAAATCCCATGCGCCGTGAACCATTGCAGCAGGTAATAGAAAAGCGGCACGCGACCAAATGTGATGAAGAAGCGACTAAGGGGGCCGCGGTTAGCGACCTCGAACCAAGCGAGCGCCACGATCGCCGGTCCCAGGGTCATCAACAGAAATAATAGCGACGGTGGATACTTTGACGTGTTGACGAACGAAAGAACGGTGAAGATAGCGTTCTTTTGCGGTGCCCACTTCGATCGATCGCCATAGAAATTAGTGGCGCGGATCAATACGAAGAGCACGGTCAATCCGCCGCCAATCATCAGCAGAAGCTTTCGGCGACGTTCAGTACTTTGCTGATAGAGCGCGCCAAACGCGTAACCGACAGCCATAACGCCGATCCACGGAATCAGCGGATAGACGACGAATACTACTGGACTCAGTACCGGCAATATCGGAAACAATCCTTGCTGGTGCAGCAGTATCCAGAGCTTCGCGCCGGTCGATGGCATAGGCGTGCCCGGGCCGAAAAATGGCTGCACTTGAAATCGATCCAGCAGATTGTGCAGCGCAATCATCAGCAGCCCGAACGTGGCAGTGATCTTGAGCGGCAAGTGAATCAAAGCCGCAAGCACGATCATCGAGACTCCGATCACCCAGATGACCTGCAAGAACGCGAAAAATCTATAGTCGAGACTGAAAGTCGCGCCCAGCCTCACTATCGTTACTTCCAAAAAGATCAGCCACAGTCCTCGCGTCACCAGAAATCGCGAAAGCTCGCGCTTGCTCTTGCCACGCGCGAGTTGGAGATAAGCGCCCGTGCCCGCGAGGAAAACAAAAACCGGCGCGCAGTAGTGCGTGATCCAGCGCGTTAGAAACAGCTCCATGTTCGTTTGCGCCAGGTTGGTGGGATCGAAAAAGAGGCCGCCTTTGTGCACGAAATCGCGTGTGTGATCCAGCATCATGATCACCATCACGATCCCGCGCAACAGATCGACTGAATCGATGCGTTGACGCGCAGGCTTTGCGGGCTCGGGATTCACGGCGCCTGCCGGTTGCACATCTGTTGGCGTTTGATCGGGCATCGAGCAGTCTCAAATTCACGTGGTGAAGAGACGGCGGAGTTTATCGCAGAACACGCCCAAATTCGAGATAGGAATTGTAAATTCTTGTGAAATTAAGTCAGGAACCTGATCGCTGCCCACGCGCGGAAGATTCGATTCGCTAAAGCTCAATCTGTCGCAGGGAAATCACCGGCGCAAACGCCAGCAGATTATCTACTGTGGCTTTGTTGAGCGGCGCGTCAACTTCAATTATGGCCATCGCTTCCCCACCCCGTCCGCGGCGACCCAGATGAAACGCGCTGATGTTGATGCCCGCATCGCCGAGGATGGTTCCCACGCGGCCGATCACCCCCGGCACGTCGCGATTGTGCATCACCAGCATATTGCCGCGCGGAATCGCTTCGATCCGAAAACCGTTGATTCTTGTGATGCGACCTTCGCGGTAACCTTCCGCCGTCGTGAACACCGATCCCGAAGCGGTTTTTTCGCCTGTTCCACTCACGACTGACGTCCGCATTGCAGACGCGGCGTGCGAGCCGCGCACATAGGACGTGGTGACGGCAATCCCGCGCTCTTCCGCGATGACGAACGCGTTCACAACATTCACACGCGCACTGATGTCGCGCAGCAGTCCGGCGAGGAACGCACGGGTGACCGGCGCCGCATCCATCTCGACCAACTCGCCGGCAAATTCAAGGCGCACACCGCGCACTGCGCTTTCCATTAACTGCGCCTGAAAGCGGCCGAGACTTTCTGCGAGCAAAAGATAAGGGTGAAGTGTCGCGAGTTCTTGCGCTCCGAACGCCGGCATGTTCACCGCGCCGCGTAACGCGCCGGTCAGTAAGTAGTCACGCATTTGTTCGGCCACGGTAAGGGCCACGGCTTCCTGCGCCTCGGCTGTTGAGGCGCCGAGATGCGGCGTCACTATTACCTGATCGAGAGACAGCAAAGGGTGATCAGAAGGTGGGGGTTCTTGTTCAAACACGTCGAGCGCTCCGCCCGCGATCTTGCCAGAAGTAATCGCATCGTACAGAGCGCGCTCATCAACCAACCCGCCGCGTGCGCAGTTGATAACTCGCGCTCCTGGTTTCATCTTCGCGAACGCGTCTGCGCTGATGAGGCCGCGGGTCTCGTTCGTCAACGGCGTATGAATCGTCAAAAAATCCGCACGGGAAAGCACTTCGTCCAGCGAGACTACTTCGATTTCGACATCCCCGGTTTGATCGACCGCGATAAAGGGATCGTGCGCCACGATCTTCATGCCCAGCGCTGCTGCTCTTTGTGCCACCGCGCGACCGATGCGACCCAACCCAATGACGCCCAGCGTCTTGCCACGCAATTCTGCGCCGACGAATCGTTTCCTTTCCCAGCGCGCCGCTTTCACGCTGCTGTTGGCTTGCGGGACGTTACGCGCGAGCGACACGAGCAAAGCAATCGTATGTTCGGCGGTGGTGATCGTGTTCCCGTCCGGCGCGTTCATCACGACGATCCCGCGCGCCGTGGCCGCGGGCACATCGATGTTGTCAACGCCGACTCCCGCACGGCCAATCACGCGAAGCGACGATGCCGCATCCATCAAATCCGCGGTGACCTTCGTTTCGCTGCGAACCACCAAGCCGTCAACATCAGTCAACGCTCTTGCCAAATCCTGACCAGGTAAGCCAGTGCGCTTCTCGATCGCGAACGAATCGGAACGCAACGGCTCGAGTCCGCTCTCGCTGACATCATCGGCGACGAAAATTTTGATGGGCATGGAACAGTTCAGAAAGAAATGGCTTGCCTGTGAAAGGCCTGTATGGTAACAGTCTGCCAAAGACACGTCGAGTTTGTGTAACGCAGGCTGCCAGCCTGCATAAGGTTTAGAGTCGGGCTACTGCGCGACGATAAGCAGGCGGTAACCCGCTTTTAAACCGGTGGAGAGAGAGTAGATGGAAATTATCGTCTATCGTGAAGGCGCCGAAAAAATCGAAACCGGCTTTACCGCCGAACAGTTGCCAGAGTTACTGAAAAACGAAAAGTCAGTTGTATGGGTAGACATGGAAGCGCCCACCGAAGCCGATGAGCAAATTCTCCTGAACGTCTTTCACTTTCATCCCCTGACAGTCGAGGATTGTCGCGAGACGCGCAATTATCCCAAGGTCGAGGAGTTTCCCGGTTACCTCTACTTCATCGTTCATGGTGTGCGCGCGGACGCCAGCCCCGATCACTTCAATACGATTGAGCTTGACGGTTTCCTCGGATCGAATTACGTGATCACCTACCATCACGACCCGTTCCGCAGTATCAACAATGTGAAGAAGCTGCTCAGCACCAGCCCGGTGATATGCCAGCGAGGCCCGGCTTTCTTGCTGCATCAGATTCTCGATCAAATCGTGGATTATTACGCGCCGGTGCTCGACGACTTTGACGAGCGCATTGCGAAGCTCGAAGACGATATCTTCACGCTTAGTCGGCCGAACCAGGCGATTCTTGAAGAAATTATGGATTTGAAGCGAGGCGTGTTGCGGCTGCGACGCATCACCGGAAGGCAACGCGAAGTAATTCTTCGCACCAGTCGCGGCGAATTTGCGCTGATTCCCCCGCAACTGCTCCCGTTTATCGCGACATC
>DASYTZ010000187.1:0-29309 GCA_036001745.1 Pyrinomonadaceae bacterium | reverse complement strand
CGCGCTCGAGTTAAAAACGCGTGGACACATTCCTGCGATTGCCACCTCTGAAGTTTATCGCGAGAAGATGGAGGCGGTCGGCCTCGAATTTCATCCGGTGCGACCTGACATGCCGTCTTACGATCAACCGGACGAGTTGGGCGAGCTGGTTGCGCGCGCGATGGACCAAAGAGAAGGGCCGGAAGTGGTGGCCAACATGGTCCTGCCCCATCTGCGGGATATTTACACGGACCTTGATGACGCGACACGAGGCGCTGATTTGTTCTTGACACACCCGCTGCCGCTTGTCGGGCCAATCATTGCTCAGAAAAAGCGTCTGCCGTGGGTGTCGAGCGTGCTCGCGCCCGCTTCGTTTCTCTCGGTCCATGATCCAATCGTTCCCCCGCAGTGGCCGTGGCTGTACAAGTTGATGCGGCTGAGTCCATGGGTGGGAAGTAGCGTAATGGCGCTGGCAAAGTTGAAGCTCGATAAATTGATGCAGCCGGTTTACGAACTGCGCGCGGAGTTAGGTCTGCCGCGTGGTGAACAACCGCTGTTCATGGGACAGCATTCGCCAACGAAAGTTCTCGCGCTGTTTTCGAAGCTGCTGGCGGCGCCTCAACCTGATTGGCCGCCGAACACGACCGTGACTGGCTTTGCGTTTTACGATCGCCGCGACTTTTTCGGCGAGACGGAGATGCCGAAGGGGCTGAAGCAATTCCTGGATAACGGTCCACCGCCAATTGTATTCACGCTCGGCTCATCAGCGTTTTGGGTGGCGCGAGATTTCTATTGCGATTCAATCACGGCGGCGCAGGCGCTTGGGCGGCGTGCTTTGTTATTGATTGGCCATGCGCGCAATATGCCTCCCGCGCCACTGCCGGATGGAGTTGCGGCCTTTGAGTACGCGCCGTACAGTGAAGTGTTGCCGCGCGCCGCTGCAATTGTTCATCAGGGTGGTGTGGGCACCACCGGTCAGGCGATGAGATCGGGCAAGCCGGTTTTAATTTTGCCGCACGCGCACGATCAGTTTGATAATGCGGCGCGCGTTGAACGCCTCGGCTGCGGGCGAGTTTTGCCTCGGCCGCGTTACAATGCGAAGTCCGCCGTTCGCGAACTGCGGATGTTGTTTGATGACGCGAGCTATGAAACGCGTGCGGCAGAAGTCGGCAAAGTCGTTCGCCAAGAGCAAGGCGCGCGCGTCGCGGTTGATGAGATTGAAAAAGTCCTGAGCGCAATTTGATCAAATGCTGCTGGTAATCGACATCGGCAACACGAACACTTCGTTGGGCGTCTATGACGGCGAAACTCTCGCCGCGCATTGGCGGCTGACGACGGCTCGCTCGCGCACGATTGATGAGTGGGGCGTGCACGCGCGCAATCTGTTTGCGTTGGCGGGGCTGGATTTCAATTCGATCGATGCGATCGCGATTGCATCCGTCGTGCCACCGCTGAACTTCACTTTGAAGCAGATGTCCGAAGCGTATTTTCACATGACGCCGCTGTTCATCGATCACATGATCGATACCGGTGTGCCGATTCTTTACGAACCGCCCTCGGATGTGGGGGCGGACAGAATCGTCGACGCCGTCGCGGCTATTCACAAGTACGGCGCGCCTTGTATCGTCGTTGATTTCGGCACCGCCACAACGTTCGACGCGATCAATTCGAAGGCCGAATATCTTGGCGGCGTGATAACTCCCGGCATCACCATCTCGGCGGACGCTTTGTTTGAGCGCGCTGCGAAATTGCCGCGCGTCGAAATCAAGCGACCGCAAAAAGTCATCGGCTCCGCCACCGTCGAAGCAATGCAGTCGGGTCTTTATCACGGCTATGTCGGCCTCGTTGACGGAATTCTGCGAAAGATGATCGATGAACTTGGCGGCTCGCCGAAAGTTATTGCGACCGGCGGCCTGGCGCCGTTGATTGCGAAAGGCTCCGAATTTATTCAGGAAGTTGACGAGACGTTGACGTTGGAAGGATTGCGTTTGGTTTACGAACGCACCGCTCGTCCAAAGTCCAAAGTCCAAAGTCCAAAGTCGTGACGCGGCATTCGACGTAGACGTTGGACTTTGGATGTTGGACATTAGACTTGAACTACTTTTCCTATTTTTCCGAAATCGAAGACACTTTTATTCGCCGGCGCGGCAAGCATCTCATGCTCAGCCCGATCGACTGGGCTCTGATCGAAAGCTGGAAAGAGCGCGGCGTGCCTCTGCACGTTGCGCTGCGCGGCATCGAGCACGCGTTTGATTCGCACGAGGCGAAGAAGCGCAAGCGAAGCGTCAAGACACTGCTCTATTGCCAGGAGGAAGTCGAAGCGCAGTACGCGGAATGGTTAGAGTCGCGTGTCGGCAGTCATGACGAATCGTCAGCCGAACAAGACGAAACGGCCACCGCTTCGCCCTTCTCGCGTGAAATTGTTTTGGGCCATCTTTCCAGATCGCTGGATTCGATTCAAAAACTTTCCAAGACTCAACCGCCGCAAGCGGAGTTAAGCGAAGCATTGGCGCGAGCGGCGTCTCTGCTCGAAGAAATCCGCGAGGATTATGCGAATGCGGCCCGGCCCGACGCGCGCAAACTGGAAGAGTCTCTGACCGGAGTCGATCGGATGCTTGACGAGGCTGTACGCAGCGCCACTGACCAAAATCAACTCGCCTCAATCACTGTCGAAATCGAATCTCAGCTCAAACCCTACAAGCGCCAGATGGACCAAGCGGCCTACGAACAAACGCGTACGAATCTGCTAGGAAAGCGCTTGCGTGAACACTTCGGCGTGCCGCGGTTGAGCCTGTTTTACCTGTAGAATCGGCGCTCAACTGCATCAGTCGGCAAAGCTTCCCAAAATCCTTGAGTCGCTGACGGAAACGGAGTATCGTCGCGGCTCGTTAATCCGCTATCCCAGACAATTGCAACCAGAGGCTTGATTTAGAAGTCTGGTACGTCGGCTTACTCTCAGGAGAAACCTCATGTCCTACAACATCAACGACGAGGCGCCGGCTGAACGTCCACTGAAGGCTTACGCCTTCGATCCATCGCAGGGCCGCAACCTCGGCAACTACATGACTCTGCCGGTGCGGAATGAAGCGCTCAAGCCGGGACCAGTCGGCGAGTATCTCGCGGTCGTCGATTACGACGCGAGCAACAATACGTATTACCAGCCAGTGAATCTGGATGAACCTTCAGTGCTGCTGCGCGGAGGGCTCGACCCAAGCGAATCCGATCCGCGCTTTCATCAGCAGATGGTTTATGCCGTGGCGAGCGAAACCATTCGCCGTTTCGAAATCGCGCTCGGCCGGAAGATACGCTGGGGATTTCGCGGCAGTCGCGCTGACGATCCTCTTAGTCGCAAGCTGCGGCTTCTGCCGCACGCGATGCAGGAGGCGAATGCTTATTATGATCGCGACTTGCGCGCGGTGGTCTTCGGTTACTTTCCCGCATCGGAATCCGATCCGGGCACAAATCTTCCGGGCCAACCCGTTTTCACCTGCCTCTCGCATGACATCATCGCGCACGAGATGACGCACGCGTTGATTGACGGCCAACGCGAATTCTTCATGGAACCAAGCGGACCGGATACGCCCGCCTTTCACGAAGGCTTCGCCGACATCATTGCGCTGTTCCAACATTTCAGCTATCGCGACGCGCTGGTCGAAATGATTCAGCGCACGGGCGGTCTGATTTATCGCCAACGGGTCGCGCCGAACGTGCAACCGGAGGGCGGCCGGCCCTTGATACAGGACGAGCTGTCCACGACGAATCCGCTGGTCGAGTTGGCCCAGCAGTTTGGCGAAGCGATGGGCACGCGCCGGGCTTTGCGACAAGCGCTTGGAACTGAGCCGAATTCGAAGGCTTTGCTGACTCTGCTTGAGCCGCACGAGCGCGGCTCGATTTTGGTGGCGGCCGTGTTCGATGCGTTCTTTACGATTTACATGCGGCGCACACGAGACTTGATGCGGATAGCGCAAAGCGCCGGGTCAGTTACGACGCCCGGAAATCTGCATCCGGATCTGGCGAATCGGCTGGCGGGCGAAGCGGCGAAAGCGGCGCAACACTTCGCCAACATCGGCATAAGGGCGCTCGATTATTGTCCGCCGATCGACATCACATTCGGCGATTTTCTCCGCGCGATGATCACCGCTGACTACGATTTGGTGCCGACAGACAAGTACGGTTATCGCGCGGCGTTGATCGAGGCTTTTCGCTTGCGCGGCATCTATCCGGAAGGCGTCAAGTCTTTCGCGGAAGAGTCCTTACGCTGGTGTCCGCCGGAGCTGATGAAGGGAATCAAACCACCCGTATGTGAGGGCCTGGAGTTCGATATTCCCAAACCGACCACGCCGGCACAGAAGATAAAGAATGCAAAGACCTTGAGCCGTTTCGGACGCGCGAACGCAAAAGCGCTGGGGTTGAATGAAGACCGGAACGTTCAGGCCTTCTCGTTCCATGCCATTCATCGCGTGGCACCCGACGGCCGGCTGAAAGTCGAGGTGATCGCCGAGCTGATGCAACAGATGGATGTGCCCAGCGACCGAGCGGACAAGGACTCCGAAAAATTTACTTTTCGCGGCGGCACCACAGTGATTCTCACTGAAGACGGTGAAGTTCGCTATGCCATTCAGAAGAACCTGGGAAAAGACGACGCGCACAATGAACGACTCAAGAACCAGCGCGGGTACTACCAGACGTCATTTGCAGCGATGGCGATGGCGACGTACAGCGACCGTGAGATTCGCAATTTTCTGCCGCGTAGTGGCCGCAAACGGCCCATGAATTTCGGCCTGGTTCACAGGGGGTACTAAGACCATGGTGACGAAAAAGAAGACCAAGAAACCTGCGAAGCCGCCCACGTTTGGCAGTAAAACGATCCGTGTTCGCATGTACCGGATCGGCTTTGGCGATTGCTTCCTCGTGTCTTTGCCTATCGCGAATCCAACTGCGAATGGCGACACGCACAGGCATGTGCTGGTGGATTGCGGTGTCCACGTGAAAGGCGATCTCGACATGATTGATCGCGCGGTCGACCA
This sequence comes from Pyrinomonadaceae bacterium, assembly GCA_036001745.1. Lineage (GTDB taxonomy): Bacteria > Acidobacteriota > Blastocatellia > Pyrinomonadales > Pyrinomonadaceae > UBA11740. The sequence goes on along the minus strand of DASYTZ010000187.1, from coordinate 24,303 downwards.
CATTGCGACCACGACCGGAAAGAAGCTGGCGATCGTGATTGCGACGCATTCGCATCAGGATCACATTTCCGGTTTCAGCAGCAAATTCACGAGTTTCGAAATCGGCGAGGTGTGGCTGCCGTGGTGCGAAGATCTGAAAGACAAGCACGCTGCGAAGCTGAAGAAACTCACCGTGCTTGCCGAGAAGTTGGATAAGCACTTCGCTGCGCAAGCGCGCACGACGCGGGTCAACAAAACGCGCGCGGCGGCCATGGCGGCGGTGGCGAATCTCGTCCAAAACAAAACTGCGATGGGCTTGTTGCGCTCCGGGTTCAACGTCAACGCGGAAGTGCGTTACCTGAGCGCGGGCGAGTTGTTGAAGAATCCCGCGGGCGTGGATGGACTATCGGTGAGGTTCCTCGGGCCGCCGCGCGACGAATCGTTCCTGATGAAGATGGACCCGCCGGCGGGGCACAGTTATTTGCGGATGAAGGGCGGAACTTCCGAGCGACTTAATGCAGTTGAGCCGTTTACCGAAAGATGGCGGATGAAAGCCGATGACCCGGCGCTCGCGCACTTGCGCTTCACAGACGAGGCGACAGAAACATTGCAGCAGGAACTCGCCACTCCTTCGCTGGATGCCCTCGCGTTTGCTCTCGATCAAGTTAAGAACAACACGAGTCTGGTGAGCCTGTTCAGTTTTCGCGGCCAGCAAATGCTGTTTCCCGGCGATGCCCAATGGGGCAATTGGAAATTTTGGCTCGATCAGGACGATGCGGAAACGATCCTGTCCGGCATCACTTTTTTCAAAGTCGCGCATCACGGCAGCCACAACGCCACGCCAACCGACGCGCTCGAGCGGATGAGCAAAGGAAAATTCGCCGCGATGGTCTCAACGCAGAGCGTGCCGTGGGATTCGATCCCGCGCATTCCTTTGATGGATCGGCTGGGCGAGATGACCAAGAACCGCGTGGTGCGAAGTGATTCGCTGGCCCTTGCGGATGTGCCCAAGGCGCCGAAAGGCCCGGAACTGAGTGAACTGCCGAAGGGATTTGTGCAGGGCGAGTTTTGGTACGACTATCTGATCAAAGTGTAATCTGCCAACGCGCAGAAGCGAACCGCGAGGGAGATTGGTCAGGAGTCAACGCGTGCCGGATCGAGCCGACGAGCAGAACCACCCCGAAGATCTTTTCGAAGTCACAGTCGAGCGCATTCTGCCCGGTGGTTTTGGGCTGGCGCATGCCGATGGCCGCACATTGATGGTGGCGCTGGCGGCGCCCGGCGATCGCTTGCGTGTCCGAGTCGAGCGAGTGAAGGGAAGCGTCGCGTTCGCTTCGATCCTTGAAATACTTGAGCCGTCGCCCGTGCGAGTTGAGCCACCCTGCCCGTACTTTGGCCGCTGTGGCGGCTGCGATTTCCAACAGTTGAATTATCAGGCGCAGCTCGACGCGAAAATCGAAATCATCCGCGATTGCCTGCGACGCATCGCCGGCATTGAATCGGTTCCTGATTTTCAAATTAGACACGCGCCTAACCAGTGGCATTATCGCGCGCGCGCCCAGTGGCAGAACGATCCGGTGCGGCAGCGACTCGGGTATTTCGAAGCGAATTCACATCGCGTTTGCGACGTGGCCGAGTGCGCGGTGCTTGTGCCGGAGCTTCAGCGGGAATTGGAGTCTTTGCGCGAGGAAATGAAGCGCGGCACATTGCCCGACGCGCGATATTTTCGCGCAGTTGTTGGTGACCAGGATGTTTCGATTGTCGATGACCGAGGCAGTAGCCCGACCGTGAGGGAGGGCTCACCTGCCGTCGAGGTCACGCGCACAATTCGCGGCGAAAGATACCGCCTGAATGCGGAAAGCTTCTTTCAAACAAACATCGACTTGCTTCCGCAATTGATTGATTACGCGCTGGGCGATGTCGACGGCCAGGCAGCAGTCGAGCTTTACTGCGGCGTCGGGTTATTCACTGTGCCGCTGGCACGCCAATTTGAACGAGTCGTTGCCATCGAGGACGACGATGACGCAACTAAATTCGCGCGGCAGAATCTGGAGGGCGCGGGTCTGCAAAATACAGAGGTGGTGAATCAGAATGTGGCCGACTGGCTTGATTTGGAGTGCGGCGGCAGAGTCCCGATGCGTCGGGAACGCCGCTTTGGATCGTCGAGCAGTTCTGACCCGGCAGAAGCTTTAGCCGCAAATCCAATCGAAAGCGGCGTCGAAGCCGGCGCACTCCAAATTGATTTCCTTTTGCTCGATCCGCCGCGCACGGGCGCGGAGTCGCGGGTGATTTCCGGCATTCTGAATCTAAAGCCGCAGAAGATTTGTTACGTCTCCTGCGATCCCGCAACGCTGGCGCGTGATCTGAAGAAACTCATCGCCGGCGGCTACTCGATCAATTCGATGCAGGCTTTCGACATGTTTCCACAAACGCATCATGTCGAAACTGTCGTTCATCTTCAGCACAGTAGATCCAATGACAAATAGTTCTTTGCTTTCCCGGATGGTCGGGTGTCTGACACTAATCGACGAACAGATCTTCCAGCGATTGCCTCACCGGCTGAACCGAAACAACTTTTCCATTTGCGCTCCGCAAGGCAGCAATCACTGCGTCAAGTTCCTTCTCGTCCTTGATGTGAATTCGTAGGCCGCCCGCATCAGCAAGCACTTGCGCGCCGTCTTTCAAATTGCGCTTCAGCATAGCTTCGTCCGCGCCGGCAGCAATGACTTCAATCAGGCTGCCTTCGCGCGCGCGCAGTTGTTCGAGCGAGCCGGCGTGTGCGAGCTTGCCATTTTTCAGAATCGCGACACTGTCGCAAAGCACTTCGATGTCGGAAAGAATGTGCGAGCACATGAAGACGGTTTTGCCCTCAGTGCGCAGCGTCGCGATCAAGTCACGCACCTCGCGGCGGCCGACGGGATCGAGGCCGCTCATCGGCTCGTCGAGAAACACGATTTCCGGATCGTTCACCAAAGCCTGGGCCAACCCGACGCGTTGCAGCATGCCTTTCGAAAGCTTTCGCAGTTGTCTATTCCAGCTCTTGCGGTCGAGATTGACGCGCGTCAACAACGCTTCCGTCCGGCGTTTTCTTTCAGCCTTCGCAAGTCCAAACAACTGGCCGCAGTAATCGAGAAACTCGCGCGGGCTGAGGTAGTCATAGAAGTAAGGATTCTCTGGCAAGTAGCCGATGCGCGCGTGCATTGAAATATCGCCGATGTCCTGACCGAGAATTCGGGCTGACCCGGCGGTCGGATAAATCAAGCGCATCAAAAGCTTCAGTGTGGTTGTCTTGCCGGCGCCATTCGCCCCGAGAAAGCCAAAGATTTGGCCGGCCTCAACCGTCAGCGACAAGCCGTCGAGCGCGCGCACTTTTCGCTTGCGCCAAAAGCCGACTTCGTAGTCTTTCGTCAGGTTGTTGATTTCAACTGCGGGCATTTAGTTATTTAGGACTGAGTACTCAGTCGTCGGTATTCATCGTGCAACATTCGATTTCGGATCGAGATCAACGTCACAACCGCCGCTGATCAAACTATACGGCATCCCTGACGGATCAAGCGGCGCTCCATTGACATCAAATTTGAAGACATGATAGACCCCAAACGAATCACCCGATGACCCATTTAGCCTGCCGATTTCAATTTTTGCCACGGCCAATTCCTCATTCGCTTCGCGCCACGAACCAACGCAACGCCCGTTCTGACTCTTGAATGCGTCAAGTACACGCCGAATGGCATCACGTTCATCGAGCGAATCCAAACGCAGCAGTTGATGCTCAACCATCTCTCGTACCGACTTGTCATTCGACGACTCATAGAGGTGCTGGTACATCTCGCGCGCCGCTGCGCGTGAGCCGCCTTCGGCTTTCATGCGCGCGGCCATTGCCGTCATCCATGCGGGCGCGCCCGGCAACTTCGCCCCCGCGGCGTACACTTCGCTGGCGCGCGCGTAATCCTTCCGTTGCCAGTAGATGTAGCCCAGGTGCTGGTACAAGCGCGACGAATTGGGATTCGCCGCAATGCCTTTGTTGAGCAGCGCAATTGCCTGATCGGGACTCACCTCTGGCAAGATGAGCGCACCATATTCGTACGCGGGAATAAACTGCGGGTCGAGCGTCGTCGTCACATCGAGCAGCGACGCGAGCAAACGCAAATCGAGAGAAGACAAATCATTGAGCTCAAAACGCCCTTCGTGTTCGTCTTCAAATTTGACGATCTTTCGCCCAACGTATTGAAGCGACCGCATCCAGTACCAATCAGCAGCCACTCCGTTGAAAGCCAGTGTCAGGCGCCTGGCGGTCCGACCACTTAAATAGAGTTGCTCTTCAGCGAATCGATTGGCCGAGTCGTGGTCATGGTGATCGAGCCAGCGACTCGCCCCGACAGCGCCACTGAGGCAGACGACCAGAACTATCGCGAGTAACAGATCCGTTTTCATTCGGAGAGTCACTTGAAATTCCGTCGACGAAACACCAGGCCGGCTGCAGACAAAAGCACGGCGACGTAAAGGACGCCATAGATCAGCGCGCCGGCGACCGCGCGCTTATCAGGAGTGACGCCGTGCGCCGTTGCGGTGATAGCGCTGAAGTTCGACAGGTGCGGAAGTGCGTAGTACAACCCGCGAAACAACCAACGCGTGGGCAAGCTCGTCCCGGTATCAGCCAACGTTTCTAGATCGCTGCTCAAGTGGCCGATCAGAAAAATGAAAAAACTCAACAGCGCCGACAACGCGGGCGATGAAAACGAAGAAAAGAGGAGCGCAACCGCCGTAACAATTAGAAGCTCGAAGTAAATGAGGAGAATGGCCGGCCAAATACCAAACGCCAGGCTGTCCCAGCCGTGCCGCACGTACAGCAGCGCTAGCATTACGCCCAATCCCATCACGACTACGTTGACCAGCAATGTCAGATTGAGGCCAAGGTATTTGCCGACCAAAAACTGTTCGCGGGTGATTGGCTTCGATAGAATCACGTATAAGGTGCGCCGCTCGGTTTCCTTGTAAACCAACCCAACGCCAACAAAAATCGCGATGAAGACTCCGAAGAGCAACATCGCGCTCAAACCTAAATCTACAACAATCTTGATTTCCTGTCCTGCGGACAGTTCGCCAATAAAAATTGCGCTGCCAATCAGGAGCAGCGCAAAAACAATCAGGTTATAAAGGACGCGATCGCGAACCGCTTCGCGAAACGTGTTCCGAGCAATCGCCACGGTCTGCCCGAACATGACGTGACTATACACGCGCAGGCCGGTTTGTGTCAGCAGATTTGTCTGAGAAGGGGAGTGTGCGGAGTCGTCGACAATCAGGACTGCCATTCGTTAATCGGGCACGATGCTAAGATTAGTTTCCAACTGCGGGCGCGGCTTTCACTGCCGCTTCGTCCGCATAGGGTGTGAGAGCGACGCTGTCGCCGTGTAGCACGCCGTCTTCAGACATGCCGAACCTGCGGGTACCGGTCTTACCAATGCCTGCGCCGATGGTGGGAACCGCGGTCGCGTAAAACAACGCTGGTCGTACGCCCGCCGCCGTCGGAGTAGCCGCAAAGTTGTAACCGCTTTTCGAACCCGACCCCAACACTTGATCGGTCAAGAAGTCTCCGCGCAACGACGCCAAGTTGGCATAGTCGCCACGTCCCGTTGTCGCCTGATAGGTGATTTCGCAACTCTGAATCGTGCGCAGCGAAGACTGCGCAGAACCTTCGTTGGCCGCTCGGCGCGAGGCCAGCAAATTCGGAATCGCGATCGAGGCGATAATGCCGATAATGGCGACTACCAGCAATAGTTCGATTAGCGAAAAGCCTTTCGCGTTACGTTTCATTTCTCTGTCCTTCTCGTGGGAAGGGGCATCACTTCCGGCTGATAAAAAAAGGGCGGGGTGAAGCTTTGCACTTCCACCCCGCTCGTCTAATCGCAAAAGCTAAATCAGGGAGTATTAGTTGCCGAGCGCCGGAGCGGCGATAACGGCAGCTTCGTTCGCATAGGCGGTCAGGGCCGTGGAGTCTCCGTGCATCACGCCGTCGGTGGAAATTCCGAACCGACGCGTACCGGTTTGGCCGACACCCGCGGTGACTTGCGGCACCGCCGTGGCGTAGAAAGTCGCCGGGCTAACGCCCGCTACCAAATCTGTAGGCGTGATTGCGAAGTTGTAACCACTCTTGCCACCAGTGGTGAGCACCGGGTCGACCAGGTTCTGCGCGCCCAACTGTGCCAAGGTGCCATAGTTGCCCGCGCCGACGGTTGACTGGTAGGTGCCTTCCGAACTGTGGATTGTGCGCAGCGACGATTGCGCAGAGCCTTCGTTCGCAGCGCGGCGGGAAGCGAGAAGATTGGGGATCGCGATCGCAGCGATGATGCCGATGATCGCGACTACGATCAGCAACTCGATGAGCGAGAAGCCTGCTTGACGATTGTTTTTCATTTCTTTCTTTGCTCCTTAAGGAATTACTTGTTTGTTTGCCTCGCGCCATCGGCTTCGTCTCGTCGAGCTTCCGCAGCGCGCGATCTGTCGCTGATGGTTTTTACAACTGTCGTGCCGAAAGCAAAGGGTGAGTCAAATTGAAAGGGGTCGCGAATTTACTGTGGAAATTAAAGGAGAAGAATCCTCGGAGGCGTGCGGCGCTGACAAATGCTGTCAGGGATTTAGTGACGAAATCTGTTAGCAGCCGGGAGCCGGACGAGGTCGCAACCCCGCACAAACGCGAAAGGCGGCGTGAAGATAAACTTCACGCCGCCTCCGGAATTTAAGAGCTAACGGGTGTTAGTTGCCGAGCGCCGGAGCTGCGATAACGGCGGCTTCGTTCGCATAAGCAGTGAGCGCGGTGGAGTCGCCGTGCATCACGCCATCCGTGGAGACGCCAAAGCGGCGCGTGCCGCTTTTGCCAACGCCAGCGGTAACTTGCGGGATCGCCGTCGCGTAGAACGTCGCGGGGCTGACGCCAACGACCAGGTCGGTCGGGGTGATGGCGAACGTATAACCGCTCTTGCCGCCGGTCGCGAGGACCGGATCAATTAGGTTTTGGGCGCTCAACTGGGCCAGCGATCCATAGTTACCGGAACCGACAGTCGCCTGGTAGGTTCCCTCTGAACTGTGAATTGTGCGCAGCGAGGACTGGGCCGAGCCTTCATTCGCGGCACGCCGCGAAGCGAGAAGGTTCGGAATCGCGATGGCGGCGATAATGCCGATGATCGCAACGACGATGAGCAACTCGATGAGCGAGAAGCCTGCTTGACGTTTGTTTTTCATGTCTGTCTTTTTCTCCTTGAGATTAAGCTGTGGTTTTTGTGCTTTCGCGCCACCGGCTTCGTCTCGTCTTCAACCGCAGCGCGCGATTCCGTCAACGCTTTCTTCAACCACTGTGCCAAGAGAGCCGAAGGCGATGAGTTGCTAAAATTGCTGGAGATTTCCCCGATCCTCGCGTTGAGAGGTCAGAAACTTACGACGGCGCTGACAAATTCTGTCAGCGAGTCAGTGACTGTTTCAGTCAGGAAAGGGAGCTGTTTAGTTTTCGCCGGTGGCGGTAGCGGCTTGTTCGTTGCCGCGTTCGGGTTCATCGAAATCTTCGGCGCGGCGCCGCGGCTGTGGGTCGGTGGCGCGCCGGCGCGGAATAGTATCGCCGCTGCGCCGTTCGTCGCGCATCTGCGCAGTCAATCCGCGGACGCCGTGCTTATCCAACAGGTGACGGAGCGAGCGCACAGACATCTGAAGAAGTTGCGCAGCGTTCGTCTGATTTCCTTCAGTTCGCCGCAAAGCTTCGAGCAGGTAAGTCTTTTCCAACTGATCGAGGTGCGCAGTAAGGTTAATTCCGTTGTCAGGCAGATCGAATGAAGACGCAACTCGTGTCTGGCTGTATTTCGTGATTTGTTCGGGCAGACGCTCCGGTTGAATCGTGTCCGTAGCTTCCAGTGCGACGGCGCGCTCGATTGTGTGCTCAAGCTCGCGCACGTTGCCCGGCCATGAATACGCTTCCAACAAGCGCATCGCCGGCGGACTGATGGAAAGCTGCCGGCCGGTTTGCGCGCAATGCTTGCCGATAAAATACTGCGCCAGCTCAACGATATCACCCTGGCGTTCGCGCAGCGGCGGCAGCTCCATCGGAATTACCGAGATGCGATAGAAAAGATCTTCGCGAAATGTTCCTTCTCTCACGAGCGCGGCCAGGTTGCGGTTGGTGGCCGCAATAACGCGTGGGTTGGCTTCGCTTTCTTCGTGCGCGCCGACGGGGCGGACCTTACGCTCCTGCAAAACGCGCAGCAGTTTCACCTGCATCGCGGGAGACATCTCGCCGATTTCATCGAGGAAGATCGTGCCCTGGTTTGCCGCCTCGAACAGCCCTTTGCGATTTGCCGTCGCGCCCGTGAACGAGCCTTTCACGTAACCGAACAGCTCAGATTCGAGCAGCGTCTCGGTGAAGGCGCCACAGTTGACTGACACAAACGGCTTCTGTGCCCGTGGACTCAAATCGTGAATGGCGCGCGCCACCAGTTCCTTGCCCGTTCCCGATTCGCCGGTGAGCAAAACGGTCGAAGGGACCTGCGCCACGGTTTCGATCATTTGAAACACGGACTGCATGCGATCGGACTGACCGATGATGTTACTGAGCTTGCCACGCGCTCGTTGTCCTTTGATCAGGGCTTCGTTTTCTGCCTTCAGCGTCTGGGCTTCCGCGGCACGGACGATCTTGTCCAACGCGCGCGCGACTTTCTCTCTCAACAACTCGTTGTCGAACGGCTTGTGAACAAAATCGAAGGCACCGAGCAGAAAAGCTTCATGCGCGGTCGCCTCGTTAGCGAACGCCGTCATCATGATGACTTCGACGTTCGGTTGTAACTCGCGCGCGGCGCGCAGCAGTTCAATGCCGCCCATGTCCGGCATCTTGACGTCAGAGATGATTACATCGGCGGGTTGCTGGCGCAGCAAGTCCATTGCCTTGCGCCCATTCTCAGCCACGCGCACGACGTGACCGTCACGCTGAAAGAGATGCGTCAAAAACTGGCGCATGCTCAATTCGTCATCGACGATTAACAAGTTGGCCATAGGTTCAACAAATCAAGAAATCATTTTCCATTCATCATTTTTCATTTTTCATTTGTCATTCGGAGTGACGGTGCCGAGCTGTTTTCAAGGAAGCGGTAAAGATGCGGCAGAGTTCAACATTCTCATTGATGATGTCGACTAACAGTTCGCGCCGAATTAGTTCGCTACGTTCAATAATACGTAACCAGATTGATGTTTCATTGAGTTCTTTCAAAACAATGCGCAGTTTGTGCACGAAATCCGCGGGGCTTTCACCGCCCCTGGCTTCGCCATAGTTCGGTGCTGGCGATGTGCCGGATCTCAAGATCTGTCCTGCGATGTGCCGGCCTGCGGCGTTACGCGGCAGTCGTCCCGAGAGCTTAATGATCCGCACGGCGAAGTCGATAAGTCGCTCCTCAAGCTCGTCGGCTTGTGCCTGAGCCTCTTTAGCTTTAGCTGTCGCTTTTTCCATTGTAGTGAGTGCTCCTTGGGGTGATCAAAGGTGAACCGCAGTCTAAATGGAAAATGTCAAATGAAAAATGACAAATGGAAAATGGCTTCGCTCTACGCGCCCGGCAACTCAACTGAAATTACCGTCCCTTTCCCCTGCCTGCTGCGAACGTTGATTGTACCACTATGGTCGCGAATAATTTGATACACAATCGACAGCCCGAGGCCGGTTCCGCCCGTGGTGGACGTGAAGGGCTCGAACAGCCGCTCGACCTGCTCGGGCGACATGCCGCAGCCACTGTCTTTGAAACTGATGTGCACGCGGTCGGCGTGGGTGCGCTCAGCGTGCACGAAAAATTCGCCACCATCGGGCATCGCCTGCATCGCATTGCGCGCCACGTTCCAGCAAACCTGCTTCAATTGCTCCGCGTCGCCCTTGACCAACAAAGGCTCGTCCGGCAGGTCCTCTTTCAAAGTATGACCGTCGCTTATCTCCGGACTGTTGCGCAAGAGCTTTAACGTATCGCGAATCAGCGCGCTCACATCGACCTCGTCCATCTCGGCTGGACGCGGCCGCGCGTAATTCAAATAGTCGGTGACGATCGTATTCAGCCGGTCCGATTCTCTGAGAATGATCTCCATCAACTGTCCGTGATCGGAGTTGTCTGTCAATTCAGAACGCAGCATTTGGATCGAGCCGCGCATCGCGGCCAGCGGATTGCGAATTTCGTGGGCGATAGACGCGGCCAGACGGCCGACCGCCGCCAGCCGATCCTGTCGCCGCGCAGTCTCTTCCATCACGCGCACGTCGGTGAGATCCTGGAACGTGATCACCAGACCGCTCGTCTCGCCCGATTCGAGAAACAGCGGAGCGATGCTGTAACCCAAGTGCAGCATGAAACCACTCTGAGTCAGTGAATCGACCTCAAAGCGCGGGCTGACTTTTCCAGCCGCCGCGGCTTCCATCGACACAGCGATCTGCCGAGTCATGTCGCCGAAGAACATCGCCGCATCCTTGCCGCGCACGTCTTCGGCTTCGTAGCCGGTGATTTCTTCGGCAGCAGCATTAAATGCGTAAATGCGCCCTGTCAGATCCGTCGTGATCAATCCCGATCGAATTGACTCGACGATCCGTTCATGCAGAGCGCGCAGGTCTGCGAGTGAACGCGTTGCGGCGGCCAACTGCACGTCTGAGTGCAACTGCCGCTCGGCCAGTTTCGCCGCCAACAATCCGACGACGAGAAACGAAACGTCCGCCAGCCCCATCGATTGAATGACACTGGCGAGCGACTCTTCCGTCGGCCCGTTCGATGCCGGCACGACACCATTCAAGAGCAGCAACGAACACGCATTAAACGCGGCCGCGCTGCCAATCGAAGTAATCAAGGCGCCCCGCGGGCCGATGAACCAACTGGCGACGGAAATGACCACGATGTAAAGCGCGGTGTAAGGCGAACGGACCGCTCCGGTGATCCAGACCAGCCAGCTAACCAGGAGCACGTCAATCAAAAACTGAAACCGCGCCTGAAGCAGATAGTTTTTCCAGAGGATATGGGCGACGGAGTAGACGAGCGTCAAAAGCGCGACAACCAAAACCAGCGGCTTGATCGATAGCAGAGAATCGCCGACGTTCGCTGCGAACGTGCCGCGCGCCCAGACCGCGCCGGCGAGCAGCACCAGCACGGCCACGGCGCCCCTGCCCACGATCAGCCACCAAAGCCGTGCGCCAAACCCATCCTGACTCGCTGGGCTGCCGTCGTTAGTCATGCGCGGAAAAGCGTATCACAAATCGATCTTCCGCGGTCCGGCGAAGTACCACCGCTCTTCGGCGGCGCGCGGAGCGTGAGTCCTGCTTTGACTTTCCGGAGCCACCCGCATATCGTCACGCTGTTGCCTAACCTTTAAGAGTGCCCACGACGGCCCGTCGTACCTGCCATGAAGCAAACGCGCTTGTCCCTCCTGGCGGTTTTCTGTTGGGCGCTGTTGTCTGTCTCGTCTGTGGCGCAGCAGCCTACGGTAATCCTGCACGCACGAATCGTTGCGTCGGATCCCGACGCACCCAAAGTTCGCGTCATCGTTGACAAGCGGCGCGTGCGGCTGGGCACGGAAGTCCGATTCACAATCTTGCCTGAGGAATTGTTCAAAGATCCTCGCTACCAGATCACACTCTATTTTGGCGACAAAGAGCAGCGCGTGATGCACGAGCCGCAAGTCACGCATTTGTATCGGGCGGTTGGGACGTACACCTATTCGGTCCTCGTCGACAACCCACTGCGCGTAACGCTCTCAGCGACGCCGGTCGCGGCTGAACCGGACCAGCAGATCAAGTTCGCCGCGCAGCTTTCGAAGCCGTACACGAACGTGCAATACAGGTTCGCTTACGGTGATGGTTCGTCCAGCGACTGGCAGCCGAGCGCGCAAGCAGTGCACGCGTACCGCGCTGCGGGAACTTATTCGGCGTACGTGGAAATTGGTGACGGAGGCAAGCAGATTGGCAACAGCGAAAGCAAGCGCATCGACGTGACCGCGCCACCGTCGCCTTCAGTTTATCTGACGGCGAACCCTTTGACTGCTCCCTACGGCCGTCCCGTGACTTTCAACGCGCGAGTCACTCCGGCGCGCGGCAACACGCAATATCAATTTACTTTCGGCGATGGCCAGCGGACGCCTTGGCAAGTGAACTCGCAGACGCAACACAGCTACCAGGCCGCGGGCTCGTATAGCGCGTCCGTCCGGGTCAACCAGCAGTACAACACTCAAAACCTGACAGCGACGAGCGCGCCAACCGTGGTCACGGTGCCGTCATCTTTTGTTCCGAAACCTACACCGCCTCCGGGACCTACACCGAGCCCGAACCCCAAGCCGACTCCGGACACATCGCCGTCGCCCAGCGGCTCACCATCGCCTGATGGTTCTCCGTCGCCGATCACGTCGCCGTTTTCCGGGCCTTTCGGATCAACTTCACCATCGACGGAAAACACGCCGTCACCCGCTGATTTTCTGCCCGGCGGCACGACGTCACTATGGAAGTGGTGGCCCTTGCCGCTTGCAGGATTGCTTCTGTTTCTCGTTTACAAGGCAACAGGCTATCTGCTCGCGGCGAAGCCGACCTTTGCGGCGTTTTCCGATCCGGGCGTGGCGGGAGTTGCTGATGAGAAGGGCATACTGCCGCTCGATTTTCAACTGGTGCTAAATCCAAACGTAGCAGGCGGCGCCTATTCAGTTACAACTGACGAGGCAAGGCTGGTCCGGAATACCGATGCGTTAGAGACAAGACAGATACTCGAGATTTGAAGGAGGAGTCATGCCCGAACCTACAGCCACTGTTCGCGAAGTTTTCGAATTGCCGAAAGAAGGCGAACCCGATCCGCAACCCGATCGCTGGCAAGCTGTCGAGAAGCGGATCAAGTCGGAAGTGAAAGAGGTAAAATTTCCGGCGGCTCTTCATGATCTCGGTCCGAAGATTTGTCAATTGTTCGATGTGCCCCTGCCAAACGTTCTGGTCACGTCGTGGAAAAAAGTCGGCGACCTGCGCACGCTTTTGGAGAAGTCGCGCAACTCGCCCGACGAAGTCATGTATCTCGAGCTGGCGCAGCACAGCGTCAACTGCGATCAGAAACCACACCTCGAGATGCGAATAAGAGATTTGCCGGTGAAGCGGATCGAGTTCATCGTCAAACTGTTTTTCAATTTGAAAGGTTTCGTCCTGAGGGTGCAGGGCGGCGCTATCACCGAAATTCACACCGGCGCCTGCGAAGTGAAGGGAACGATTTCATACGCCGGACAGGTGATTATCGAGAAGAAACTCTCGCCGATAAAACTTCCCGGACGACTGCCAGTGCCGGCAGTAATCGGCACGTTGCAACTTGCGCCGCTGGCGCAGGTGAAAACAGCATAGGCGAACGGCTACTCTTTCTTTTCCCACGCCGCGCGCGTTGTGACCGCGATCGGTTCCAATCCTTTTTGTGCGAGAGCGGAGTTGATGCCGGCGAGTTCTCTGCCAATCCACGCGTCGAAGTCTTTCACCACATCTGTTAGTTCATGAGCGATCGCGTCGGCCCGATCTACTTGTGCCTGCGTCGGCCGGCCCTCGTACCCGTTGACGCTGCCGTAAAGCTCCGCGAGATTTTCGCGCAGGCGTTCTTCGCCCGTAATTGCACCTCCTTCTTTGGTTGCGACGATTTTGCGGCGCAGTTCATCAACCTGCTTTGCAGCATCACGGAGTTTCGTCACCAGGGTGTCACCCGCCGGCAGTTTTGCGGCGCGATCTTCGAGCGCTAGTCGTACGCCGTTGATTCGATCAGTCGCGAACGTCATATCTTCCAGTTCGTGGTAAAGCTTCATCCCCAAATCGAATTGAGCTTTGCGATCTCGGACTGGATAGTTCGCGCGGGGATCACCGATGACTTGCAGCGGCATCGTGTACACGTTCTTGTCTTTAGTCAGTTTTACCGTGTACATGCCCGGCATCACGCGCGGGCCAACCTGCGCGCCGAACGCTGCCGTCGCCGCTGTCGGCACCCGCGGCGCTTTGACGCGCATCGACCAAAGCACTCGATTCAACCCCCGGCGTTTGCTGCTGGGAATCGTGCTGACCAGATTGCCTTGCGGGTCGAACACTTCGAGCTTCATGTCGCCAAAGATATGGCGCTTTTTTTGATAAAATGTGATGACGGCTGAATCAGGCGAATTAGATCCGACGAACGCAGCGTCACCATTGACCCATCCGCCGTCGGCGGGAATTCGCTGAACGACCGGTTTGTTCTGGATGAATTCGGCCTCTTTCGCCAACGTATCAGCCGTGAGTTTTCGGAGCGGCGTAATGTCATCAACGATCCAGATGCCGCGGCCATGCGTGGCGATCACCAAATCCGCGTCGCGCGGGTGAATCGCCAGGTCGCGGACGGCGACGCTCGGCAAATCGCCACCTTTGTACTGCGCCCACTGCTTTCCGCCATCAACTGTGACCCACAACCCGAACTCAGTGCCAACGAACAACAGCTCGGGATTGACGAGATCTTCCTTCACGACGTGCGCATAGCCCCGGACTTTCGTGTTTGCCGGAATGATCGGAGTCCACGTCTTCCCATAATCCGTGGTCTTGTAAACATAGGGCTTCATGTCGCCGAACGTGTGCACATCGAAAGTCGCGTACGCGGTGCCTTCGTTGAAATGCCCGGCGTCAATCGAAGATACCCAGGCGTTTTTTGGCACGCCCGCCAGATTTGAGGTGACGTTCGTCCAGGTCTTTCCGCCGTTCCGAGTGATTTGCACGTTGCCGTCGTCGGTGCCTACCCAAACTATCATTGGGTTCTTCGGCGACTCAGAGATCGCGTAGATCGTCGTGTGCATTTCCGCGGACGAGTTGTCCACCGTGATGCCGCCGGACTGTTCCTGTTTCTGCTTTTCTGGGTCGTTCGTCGTCAAATCAGGCGAGATCCGTTCCCACGTCTGACCGTGATCGCGCGAACGAAACAGAAACTGCGCGCCGATGTAAATCGCGCCAAGTTGAGTTGGGCTCACGTGAATCGGCGTGTTCCAGTTGAAGCGCAGCTTGCCCTCTTTATAACCGGGCAGCGGCTGAATCGCGCGGGCTTCGTGTGTCCGGCGATTCACGCGGCCGATGTAGCCGCCTTGCGACTCAGCGTAGATGTAATTTGAATCTGACGGATCGGCGAACATCCAGAAGCCATCGCCGCCGTACATGTTTTCCCAGCGGCTGTTCGTGATGCCGCCGGGATATTGCGAGTCGCCTACCCACGAGCTGTTGTCCTGCAATCCGCCGTAGACGTGATACGGCAGGTCGTTGTCGAGGCTGACATGATAGAACTGCGAGACCGGCAAATTCTCGGCCTTCCACCAGCGATTGCCGCCGTCGTACGAATACCAAAGCCCGCCATCGTCTCCGGTGATCAAATGATCGGTATTGTTCGGATCGACCCAAGTGTCGTGGAAATCTCCGTGCGCGCCGCCCGAGATGTTGCTGAAACTCCTGCCGCCATCGCTGCTGGCGATCAGTGACCCGCCGGCTTTGTAAACTTTGTTTTCGTCTTTGGGATCGATGGTCAAGTTCGCGAAATAGAATGGCCGCCAGATCATGTTTGAGCTGCGATCGAGCGCCGTCCAGGTTCGGCCGCTGTCGTCAGATCGATACAACCCGTCGCGCGGTATTTCAGCTTCGATCACCGCATAGACAACGCTCGGCTTCGCAGGCGCGACCGCCACGGCAACTCTTCCCCAGGGTTTTGGCGGTAGACCCTTCGCGTAGGTCGCATCTAGCTCAACCCAGTTGGTTCCACCGTCCGTGCTCTTCCAGAGACCACTGCCGCTGACGGCCGTCGGCCCTTCGCCGCCCGATCTGAACGTCCAGCCTTTGCGGCGAAAATCCCAGAGCCCGGCATACAACGTCTTCGGATCTTTTGGATCCATCGACATCATCGAGCAACCAGTGGATGCGTTCGCGCCCTTGAGAATCTGCGTCCAGGTCTTTCCGCCATCAGTCGTGCGGTAGACGCCGCGCTCGTTGCTGTCACTCCAAAGTTTTCCCGGAGCGCACACATACACGGTGTTCGTGTTGTCCGGATTCACGAGAATTTTTGCGATGCGTTCCGACTCTGGTAGTCCCATGTTTGTCCAGTTGTCGCCGCCATCCGTCGATTTGTAGACACCGTCGCCCAGCGACGTGCTGTTGCGTGTCCAGGGCTCGCCGGTTCCCACCCAAATCGTTTTGGGGTTTTTCGGATCGATCGTTATGGCGCCAATTGACTGCACCGGCTGTTTGTCGAAGACAGGCTTGAAAGTCGTTCCGCCATTCATCGATTTCCAAACGCCGCCGCTGGCTGATCCGACATAGACCGTCAGCCGCTGTCCTTCATGCACGCCCGCGATCGATGTGATACGTCCACTCATCGCCGCCGAGCCAATGTTGCGCGCGCCGAGGCCTGAGATGGTGTCGGAATCGACTTTGACGGCGGGCGTTTGCGCGAATGCGTGTAACCCAAAGAAACCCACCCACAGGATCGGCAGCAATAGCGCACGTTTGGTCAGCATGATGTTCCTCGTTATCGCTCCGTTAGGAGCGACATCTTTATAGAATCAAGCTTGTTAGATTTCTCTTCGGTCGAGAGAGCGACATCAGATGTCGCTCTCTCGACCGAACCGGCCACAAGTCGACTTGTGGCTACAAATATTTCGCGCCTGGCGGCGCTTCAAAACATCAGTCGCCCCTACGGCTTCTTTGGCATCGCAAACCTGCCGTCATCCACGGCGACGTTCGCCTCAATTTTCTCGTAGGCGATCTTCTGTTTGAACTGACTCCCTTTCGCGCCGACTTCGATTGAGTAAGGCATGTACCAGCCGGCAACTTCTTTGTAATCGCCAAGTACTGTCTCGAATTCCACTTCGTTGCCGCGAACAATGCGCTTCGTTTCGATTTTAATCGGCACATAGTAATCAGTGTCCATGTAGAAGTAGCGCGTCTCTCCGTTGGCGAGTGTCACCTTCAGCTTGTAAGTGTCCGTGCCTTCGACTTCATCCATCCCGACGTATTCGACCTTATTACCTTTGGCTTTGTAGTTCACCAGCGGCCCGTCGAAATCGGATTCTTCGACAATCGCTTTCATCTCGCCTTCGCCCATCGTTTCGGCATCTTTCTTTCCCTGCCACGGCTGGATCTTCCATCCGGTTTTCCCGTCGTAGGCGCTCGTGCCGACAAGCCCCTGAATTGTGACGTCCTGCCGCACCAGGTTCGGGCGCTTGTTCTCTTCGACGATGGGAATCTCGAACCCGCCGCCGGCGATCACCTTGCCGGTGCGGCGAATCGTCTTCACTGCTTCGATCTTCTCCATCCCGCCCACAGTCTTAATGTATTTGGCAACGATTTCGTCGGCCGTTTGCGACATTGCGCTGACGGCGCCGGCCAACACAAGCGCGCACGCGAGCAGTACTCTACGCATTGAATGTTCTCCTTGAACGGTAAGATCGGCTGGACATTCTGCACTATTACGAGACCGAAGTCTAAAAAGTTTTTCTGGCTATGCAGGCCTCCGGCGTGCTCTCGTTCGCCGCGCGGGTTCCTGCGGCCGTGATATATTTCCGCGCGTTAGCCGAGCCTGATCTGAATCGATAGAAAGTGAAACGCATTCTGCACGTCGTCGGGGCGCGTCCCAACTACATGAAGGTCGCGCCGATTGTGCGCGAGATGGCGAAGTACAGCTCGGAGTTCGCGCAGACGCTGGTGCACACCGGGCAGCACTACGACGACAACATGTCGAAGATTTTCTTTAACGAACTGGAAATGCCGCGCCCGGACATCAATCTTGAAGTTGGATCAGGATCGCACGCCGAACAAACCGCGGCAGTGATGATGCGGTTCGAGCCGGTGCTGGAGCAGTTCAAGCCGGATTGGGTTGTGGTGCCGGGTGATGTCAACTCGACACTCGCGTGCGCACTGGTGGCCGTTAAATTAAGAGCGAAAGTCGCCCACGTCGAGGCCGGCCTGCGTTCGTTCGATCGCACGATGCCCGAAGAGATCAATCGTTTGTTGACCGATCAGATCTCAGATTTGCTTCTGACTCACTCGCCCGAGGCCCGCGACAATCTGATTCGCGAAGGGATTGCGCCGGAAAAGATCCATCTGGTCGGCAATACGATGATCGACACGCTCGTGCGGCTGATGCCCCTGGCGGAAGAGCGCTGGCCATCGCTGCGCACAGCATTCAACTTCGACAAGTTTGTTTTAGTTACGCTGCACCGGCCGAACAACGTTGATGCCGCCGCGGGATTGACCGAAATCATGACAGCACTAAATGAAGTGAGCGCCGACGCGCTTGTGATTTTCCCGGTTCATCCGCGCACGCGGCAACGCATTGCTGAACACGGCATCACTGTTCGCGACAGCGTCCGCCTAACAGAACCAATCGGTTATGTCGATTTCCTCGCGCTGCAAGCACATGCGTCGGTCGTCGTCACCGATTCCGGTGGCGTGCAGGAAGAAACAACCTTTCTCGGCGTGCCTTGTCTGACGATTCGGCCGAATACCGAGCGTCCCATCACAATCACGATGGGCACGAATCAGCTTGTCAATCGAAACAAGGAAGCCATCGTCTCTGCGATCCGCGCGGGGATTGTGCAACCGCGTGACTCCGCTCGCCTACGCCCGGCGCTTTGGGACGGAAGCGCGGCAGAACGAATTGTGGGGTTGTTTCGCGAACTGGACAGATAACGACGCGAGAAGGAAACGGGGCAAGCGTGCGCTTTTGATGAGAGAAGTTTGGTGAGGCGTGTAGGGCTCGAACCTACGACCCGCAGATTAAGAGTCTGCTGCTCTACCAACTGAGCTAACGCCCCACGGGAAGTGAAAATTATACGGCGCGAATTACGTGAGTCAAGCCAACTATCAAAAAAATCAGCCACAGATTCGCGCAGATGACACGGATCAAAACCGCGATTACAGATCTCATTGACTCTTATCTGTGAGAATCTGTGTTTATCTGTGGCTGAAACAGTTTGGTCTCCCCTGCAGTCGATTTTGCAAAACGAATGCACTTCGCAGAGAATGTTTCTCTTCACTTCGAGACGGCGACCGCTAATACCGAGATGAATTATCACGACAGCGTGCTAGACCTAATCGGCAACACGCCTTTGATCAAACTCAGTCGGCTGAACAAAGGCTTGAAGCCTTTGATTCTCGCCAAGATGGAGAATCTCAATCCCGGGTTTTCCGTTAAAGATCGCATCGGCGTCTCTATGATCGAAGCGGCCGAACGGGAAGGCATTCTGAAGCGGGGCGGGACGATCGTCGAGGCGACGTCGGGAAATACCGGAATCGGTTTAGCCATCGCCGCGGCCGTCAGAGGTTACAAGTGCATTTTTGTGATGACCGACAAAGCGTCGGTTGAGAAGTCGCGGTACTTGAAAGCGCTGGGCGCTGACGTAGTGATTACTCCGGTTTCCGCCCGGCCGGGCACGCCCGATCATTACGTTTCGACGGCGCGACGGATCGCCACGGAAACTCCGAACTCCTTTTATCCCGATCAATATTCGCATCCGGGGAATCCGGAAGCGCACTATCGCACGACGGGGCCGGAGCTTTGGGCACAGACCGAGGGCAAGATCACCCATTTTGTTTCCGGCATTGGGACGGGCGGCACTATCTCCGGCACGGGAAAATTTCTGAAAGAGAAAAACCCGAACATCAAAGTCATCGGCGCCGACCCGATCGGATCCATTTACAAAACTTACAAAGAGACCGGAAAAATTCCCGAGACGACTCCGTACCTGGTCGAAGGCATCGGCCAGGAAGTTCTGCCGGCGAACGCGCACATGCAGTATGTGGACGAAGTGATGAATATTAGCGATCACGATTCGTTCGAAACGGCGCGACAGCTCAGCCGCACTGAGGGCATCTTCTGCGGCGGTTCGACGGGAACAAACTGTGCGGCGGCTTTGCGAGTGGCGCGCGATCTGGATGAGACCGCAGTCGTCGTGTTCGTGGTCTGCGATACCGGCGAGCATTACTTATCCAAGTTCCATTCGGATGAATGGATGAAAGAGAAGCGACTGCTCGAGCCGCAAAAGATTACCGCGGGACTGCTCTGTGAAACGAAAGGTAAGCAAGCGCCGGCCGTATTGATTACCGTCGCGCCGGATGATCTTGTCGCGACCGCCTTAGCCAAGATGAACGAGATGGGCTTGACGCAGATTCCGGTGATGGAAGATGGAAAATCCGTTGGGTCGCTGCGCGAGAATCATCTGCTGTCGAAGGTTTTCAACGATCGCGACCTGTTGGAGGCCACCATCAGCAAGGTCATGGACAAGAGTTTTCCAGTCGTCGATGTCGATGCTGACATCAATGTTGTCTCGCGGAAACTGCGCACGAGCCCGGCTGTCCTAATCGAGGAGTATGGCCGCATCACTGGCATTATCACGCGGCATGACCTCCTGGATATGAGCGGAAACGGCGAGTAGTTCGTGTCAGAAGCCCGACCGTAAGGGAGGGCCACTTTGTAGTAAAGAGTTCTTAAGTCACTAATGCTATTCCATTCATGCCTTGCTTAAGTGCGGGCTGACATTCTTTCATAAAACTTCACTCGCAAGCCTTCATCCAGCTGCCGAATCTCCGATAGCTCAAATCCATCGAGAAAATTGCCCGGGATGAATGTGTCGGCGCCTTCAACCGACAATGGCACTGCTGTGACGATCCATCGTTCGATGTGGGCCAGGAATGCCTCGTAAACTTTTGCACCGCCCATTACGAACAGGTGACAGTCGAGATTGCTTGCAAACTCCAGGACGGCTTGAACGTTGTCCATCACTTGGACGCCATTTTGCGATGCGATCGTCCCGTTGCGCGTCAGCACAATGTTCTGACGATTCGGCAAAGGACCTTTCAGCGTGTGCCACGTTCGGCGTCCCATCACAACCGCGTTGCCGGTCGTGGTCTCCTTGAAGAACTTCATGTCGGCGGAGTAATGCCACGGCAGCTTGCCACCCTTGCCGATGGCGAGATTTCGATCGACTGCGACAATCCCAATAATCATTGGTCAATCCGATCAACTGCCTCAATTACTTTTTCGATCTGCGTCATGTAATTCGAGAAAAGACTGTTAGCTTCCGCTTCGGTCAGCGTCGATCCCTTGTCCGTGTGCAATTCCAGGATTCGTTCGAACGGCGCTGCGTCAAGACTGAGCACGCGCACGGTGGTCTGGATGCTGTCTCTTTTGGAAATCGGCGACTCGTGGCCTTTCAAAATCAAGAGAGCGCGAAACAGGGCCGCGAAGCTCGCGAGGCTGTCGCTCATCAAATTCGACAATTTTTCCGCGGAAGCCGACGCAGGTATGTACAACCGGCGCAGGCGAATCAGGCTCGTCCTCAATTCATATTCGGTTTGATGACGCAGGTTGGCCTGCGAGATCTGCACGAACTCAAACGGATCGCGGCCGAACAGAACCTTGCGCGCCTTTTCCATTTGCAGAAATTCGATCGGAAAAACATCCGCCGCATCCTGAAGTTCCGCCACCGTAAAGTACACCGGCGTCGGCTGGCCGAGTTTGTGCCATTCGCGCAACGCGTCATGTGCCGCGTGCAGATCGTCGGTCGTAATCCGTTGCAGAGCAATTAATAAATTATGATCGGAACGGCGGTTGACCTGATCGCCCACCGCGGCCGATCCGTAGAGCACGATCGATGCGAGGTTGTCGCCGTGCGCAACGCGAAGATCGCTTATCAACTGCTCGAGTTTGGCTGAATCGCTGGCCATCTATTTCATCGCTTCACTGGTTGAAATTGACCTGGGGCGCCTGGCGCGCGCCTTCGTCCGCCTTGAAATATGGTTGTTCCTTGAATCCCATCATGCCGGCGACGAGCACCGTGGGAAAGTGGTTGCGCGTGGTGTTGTAATCCTGCGCGGCTATGTTGTAATCGTTCCGCGCAGTCGCCAGGCGATTTTCGGTCCCCGCCAATTCATCCTGTAGTTTCAGAAAACTCTCGTTTGATTTCAGTTGCGGATAGTTTTCGGTGATCGAAAGAAACCGACCGCCCGTTCCCAGGAGTCCGCCGTCTCTCAGCGCCTGATTGAACTTTGCGTCCGCGGCAATCTTGTCTTCGGTGGTGCTGTTCGGGTTCTGCATCGTGGAAAGGAGCTGAGATCGCGCCTCGGCAATTCTGGTGAATACTCTTTCTTCCAACCCGGCGATTCCTTTGACCGTCGCGACGATATTCGGAATGAGATCGGCGCGTCGCTGCATTTGGTTCTCGACCTGAGCCCATTGAGCGTTGACCTTCTGCTGTTGGGTCACGAGTGTGTTGTAGCTGCCGATGCCAGAGGCGGCCAGAATTACTACAAACAAAAGCACCACCCCGAGAATCACCGCCAGAATGATGATTGGCTTCTTGTCCATCTCGACTCCTTTCGAAAACTGAATAGTAATTTATTTCGGTTCCTAATCAACCCGGGATCTACCAACTGCCGCCGGAGCCGCCCCCGCCAAAGTCGCCGCCGCCGCCAAAGCCTCCAAATCCGCCGCCCGAGCTGCCGCCGCCGAAACCACCAAACCCACCGCCGCTCCACCCACTCGAATGTGCGCCCCGGCCGCTATTCATGAGAGTGCTCAAAAGCAGCCAGCCCAACCAGCCGCTGGCACCGCCAAATCCACCGCCGCCTCCGCGCCTGCCAATACGAGCAAGTACAAAGAAAATGAAGACTGCGATCGCCAGAACGACCAGCGCTGACAAGCAGACGTTACCTTTGCCACTTCTGTTGGGCCGGCTCGGCGCAGTGGAGCTGGGCGCAAAGATTTTGTCCGTGCTAAAGCCGCGCTTGGCGGCAACTTCGGTAATGTACGCATTAATTGTGTTCGCTAAACCTTTTCTATATTCACCTGCGCGAAAAGCAGGCACAAGTTGTTCGCGCTGAATCTGGCCAACCAGTCCGTCCGGAAGATCGCCTTCCAGATGGCGACTGACTTGAGTGAAATACTTTCGGTCCTTGATCGCCACCAGCAGCAAGAGGCTCGGCTTACTCGTGTCTTTCGCGCCGATGCCCCAGCCTCTGGCCACCGCTAACGAGTACTGGAAGATGTCTTCGCCGTTGGTGCTATCGACGGTGACAACTGCGAACTGAATTTCCTGCTCCCGATCCAGGTTCCTGAGCGTAACTTCCATTCTGTCTTTTGTCTGTTGGTCGATTACTCCAGCGTAATCGTTGACATAGCCGGTCGGGCTCGGCAGCGGTGCCTGGGTCTGCGCCATCGCGCAGACGCAACAGAGCAGCACTGCCGCGAACGCGAGAGACAGAATTAAAGATGGACGAGCTGTGATCATCTGAACTTGACGCAGCACGATTGTTGAGGAGAGATTATCGCAAGTGGGATTACACCGCCACGGGCGCGGCAATCTTGGCGTGCGATTCGTAGCCGATCAGATTCAGGTGTTCGTAACGAAAGTTGAGCAAGCCTTCCAGGCCGCGCAGCTTTTGGTCTTCATCCTTAGTCTCCAGCTTTGGCAGCGGCCGTGGCTCACGCGAAAGTAGTTCCTGGACCTGTTCGAGGTGATTTTTGTAGATGTGATAATCGCCGAGCGTGTAAACAAATTCGCCAACCTGCAAATCGCAGACGTGCGCCACGAGATGCGTCAGCAACGCGTACGAGCTGATGTTGAACGGCACGCCGAGGAATGCGTCGGCCGAGCGTTGATAAAGTTGGCAGTGAAGAAATCGCGTGCTGCCACGCTCGATCTTGAATTGGAACAGCGTATGACACGGCGGCAGATCGACGTTGTCGCATTCGCGCGGATCCCAACCGCTGACGATCAAGCGTCGTGAATTCGGATCCGTTTCAATCTCATTAATGAGGCGCGCGATTTGATCCACACCGTCGCGCTTAGGATAGTCACCACCAAAAGAGCGCCACAGGTAACCATAAATCGGACCGAGGTCACCCGGCTCGCGGCCAAAGCGACGCGTGTGTTCTTCATCGGCCCATTCTTTCCAAATGTCGACGCCCCGCTGGCGCAGGTTCGCTTCATTTGTGTCGCCTGACAAAAACCAGAACAACTCTTCAGCGACCCAGCGAAAGGGGACTCGTTTGGTCGTGACGATGGGAAATCCATCACGCAGATCAAAGCGCGTTTGAAAACCAAAGTGCGAGATCGTGCCGACGCCAGTGCGGTCCTCATGCTCGGTACCGTGCTCGAGAATAGAGTGAAGGATGTCGTGATATTGGCGCATAAAAGCAAAGGGCGAAGAGCCAAGAGCTAGGAGCCACTGGCGATTTCACGAACTGATTCAATCAATCTTTCGATCTCTTCATCGCTCGTGTAACAGGCACAGCCGACGCGTACCAGGCCTTCGGGCTGCAGACCTAACCG